>NZ_JBHSBI010000027.1:0-159215 GCF_042650645.1 Nonomuraea purpurea | reverse complement strand
TCGAACCGCTGACCGTGGTGCCGAGCTGCTTGGCGCCCGAGGACGTGGTGGCCTCGGGGTCGCCGCGCTCCCACTGACCCGAGGTGGCGGTGTCGGTCCCGGCCGGGTTGACGGTCCAGCCGTTCGCCGACTCGAACGTGTCCTGCCAGACCACGGCCGGGGGAACGGCGGTCGCGGTCGTCCACACCGTGTACGCGATCGCGTCGGCGTTCCTGTTCAGCGCGGTGTCGTTGATGTTGGACGTCGTGTCGCAGGAGCGGTGGTAGCAGGAGTCGAACGCCTGGCCCGCGGTGCCGCCCCACAGCGTGGCCTGCGCGGAGGTCTTGATGCCTTCCGCGCCCGTGAACGTGCCGCCCGCCGGGATGCCCACCGCGATGAACGGCCCGTAGTCGGAGCGGCCGTCGAAGTCGGTGCCCCGCGTGGCGACCCCGATCGAGGTGAAGTAGTCCTGGATGGTCTTCTCCAGGGCCGCGGAGCCGGCGGGTCCCGGGCCCGAGCCGGTGCCGTCGGAGTTGTCGCCGTCGTAGACGAAGTAGCCGGCGTTCGGGGAGCCGACCATGTCGAAGTTCAGGTACCCCTTGATCTTCGCGCGTTCGGCGGCCGGCAGGTTGTTCACGTAGAACTGCGAGCCGCGCAGCCCCTGCTCCTCCGCGCCCCACCAGGCGAAGCGCAGGTGTTTGGTCGGCTGGAGCGACTGGCGGGCCACTTCGAGGGCCGTCTCCAGGACGGCCGCGCTGCCGGAGCCGTTGTCGTTGATGCCGGGGCCCGCGGTGACGCCGTCGAGGTGGGAGCCGGTCATCAGGATGTCGTTCGGGTCGCCGCCGGGCCAGTCGGCTATGACGTTGTAGCCGGTGGCGCCGTTGTAGGTGAACGACTGCAGCGTCGTGCTGTAGCCGGCGGCGTCGAGCTGCCCTTTGACGTAGTTGGCCGAGGCCAGGTAGCCGGGGCGGCCGTGCGCCCTGTTGCCGCCGTTGGCGGTGGCGATGGACTGGAACTGGGACAGGTGGGCCTTGACGTTGGCCAGCGAGATGTCCGGTGGCGCGGCGGCCTGGGCCGGTGGGCCCGCCGAGATGGCCAGGGTCAGGGAGAGTGTCGCGATCGCCGCGACGATGGGTAATTTCCTGCCGTTTCTCCAGGTGAGCGGCATGGCGGCGCCTCCATCCGAGCATGAGGGTGAAAGATCCCGAGATGGTGCTGTATGGAACTTAGCCGCACAAATGGGGTTCGCCTAGGGCCCAACTTTCAAGAGGGCAGCGGGAGGTCGGTGCGCAGGGCCGTCACGATCCGGTTCGGGTCCTCGGCGAAGAATCGGATCGAGGTGACCTCTGCCCGCGCGCCGAGCGGGCGGACGACCGTGATCGGCTTGGTCAGCTCGACCGTCACGTTGGTCTGGGACGCCACCGCCACGCTGACCCGGCCGTCCTTGACCGTGATCATGCCGCTCTCGTTGAGGCTGCGGCTCGTGCGCACGGCGGCGATCTGGTCGCGGGGCACGCGCAGGTCGAAGTAGACCCCGTACCTGACGCGTAGCTCGCCCGCTGTGACGACGTGCGGCCTGGTCACGCAGGCGGCGGCCATGGACAGGCCGGTCAGCAGCCCGTACAGGTCGATGGCCAGCACCGCGTACCGCAGCCACGGGTTCACGCCGACGGAGATGAGCAGCAGGTCCACCACGATCGCCTCCACGGCCATGGCGAACATGAACAGGCCCATCGTGAACGCCTGCTCCTTGGCGTACGTGCCGACGGTCGAGCCCGGGGGCACCTCGTGGCGGCGCCGCATGATCCACAGGCCGATGCCGGCCATCCCCTCACGCTCGAAGTTCAGGAGCCTCTGCGCGGTGCCGACCATTGATTTCCCCCCTTTTTGTGGTGATCACCGCTAATTAGACAGGTTGACGTCACGTCAAGGTCAAGCCGCACAGTGGCGACTTCGTGCGATTCCTGCATGGGATTGAACCCATCCCCGGCCGACGGCGTACAACCAGGCGGAAAACGGCGGAAACGCCGGATCACCTGGGCTTGCCACGGGGGTGACGATGGAATTTCAGGGATGGGGCGGCGGCCTGGCCCTACGGCCCCGCGATTACCTGGGAACGGGCGAACCGCTCGCCGCGGTCGTCGGGACGGCGGGGCCGTTCCGCGGGCAGACGCTCCACCTGCTGGCGCTCGGCACCGCCGCCACCCTGGCCAGGCTGCACCTGGGCGGGATCGCGGGGCTGCGCCTCAACCCGGGCAACGTCATGATCGGGCCGCACGGCCAGGCGTTCTTCGCGCCGGGCCCGCGCACCAGCGAGTTCCCGGCGCAGGACGTGCGTGACTGGGCCGAGGTGATCGTGTTCGCGGCGACCGGCCGGCCGGCTGACGAGGAACCCGATCTCGACCGGCTGCTGCCCGCGTTGCGCGCGGTGGTCGAGGAGTGCCGCCGCCCGGACGCCGCGGCCCGCCCGACGGCCGTCGACCTGGTACGGATCCTGCTCGGCCACTCCGGAGCCGCCCCCGGCGCGTCGGTGGCCGAGCTGCTGCGGGAGGCGGAGAACCGGACACGGCCCTACGAGGAGCAGGCGCCGTACGAGGCGGTGCCCGCGCCCACGCCGATCTGGCGCAGGCCCGCCTACCTGGCGGGAGTGGCCATCGGCGTCCTCGCCGTCACGGTGGCCACGGCCGCCGTCGCGATGATCGCCCGCGAGCCCGAGGCGCGGGACGTGGTCAGCGCCATCGGCCACCGCACCGCGTCCTTCCAGCAGAAGGGGGACTCCTTCGCCGCCGACGGCCGGCTGAGCTTCGACGCCGGCGTCCCCGCGACCTCGTACGAGATGACCGTGACCTGCGGGCAAGGGCATGTTCCCGTGCCCGTCACCCTCGTCGGCAGCAAGGGCGTGGCGGCCGGCGTGCCGTTCGACGCCGACCGGCCGCAGATCGAGCCGTGCGCGTCCTTCACCGCGCCCTCCATCAGGCGCTACAGCTCCCCGAACACGATCAAGGCCCTGCTGGAGGCGGCGGAGCCTGGTCTGACGACCACGTCGGGCCCCGGCAACGGCCGGACGATCACGGGAACGGCCATGGCGCACCGGCTCAGGGGCGTGGAGACCGGCGGCGTGTACGGCGGCGGCATGGGCGAGGGGCCGGTCCGGTTCGAGCTGCGGGTGGACGGCCGGGGGCTGCCGACGCGGCTCGCGCTCCAGACCGACAGCAGGTCCGGCGGCCGGACGGACGTCGAGACGGTGTATCAGGACTGGCGGGCCTTCGAAGCGGTCGGCACGGAGGTGCGCAATGGCTGAGGAGTTCACCGCCGACCGGCAGGAGGCCGCGACCGTCTCGCGGGACCTCAAGTCCATCCGCGCCGCGCTCGACGGCGCGAACGTCGGCGCGCTCGACGCGAAGACCGGATCGGACAAGGTGGACGAAGCCGTCAGGACGTTCTTCGCCGAGTCCTCCGACAACCGTGAGCGGATGGACCAGCTCCTGGAGCGCGCGGCCGGACTGCTGGACGCCCTCGTCGAGGGCACGGGCACGCTCGACGGCTCGCTGGCCGATTCGCTGACGACCAGGAGCGCGTGATGAAGCCGCTCGCGCTCGGCGTGATCACCGGCGTCCTGGTCGCCACGATCGCGGCGTCGCTCGTGTTCGCGCTCACGGACCGGGGCTCGGCGTCCTCCGGCGGGAGCCCGGCGCTTCCCGCCCTCACCACGCAGGTCAAGGAGCTCGTCGATGGCTGATCTTCCCTTCGGGTTCACGGTACGGGTGCCGGAATCCTGGTACGAGTTCGACGTCTGGCGCGCGGCCCGTACCAGTGACCTGGCCCGCCTGGTGGACGCCCGCGTCAAGGCCGCTCCCGAGCTGGCCCCGCACCGGTCGGTGCTGCTGAAGGTGCTGCGCGGGGTCGCCGACATGGCGGCCAGGCACGGCGCGGTGTTCGGGGCGGCGATGACCGACCACGTGGAGGACGCGGGCACGGTCCTGGCCACGCTCATGGTCCTGCACACCGAGGGCCGGGTGGACCCGGACGGCAACACCGTGGAGTCGATCGCCTCTGGCGTCATCGCCGTCCCGCCCCGGCCCGGCACCCCGGCCTGGCGGCGGGTCGAGATCGTGGACGTCGCCGCCGGCCGCGCGGTCCGGGTGGCCGGCGTCGAGGCCGGAGAGATCGAGACGGTGGGAATGCAGACCCTCATCCCCGTGCCCGGTGGGCACGGCGTGCTGGACCTGGTGCTCACCAGCCCGCACGTGAGCCTGGCCGAGCCCATGCTCGACCTGTTCGACGCGATCAGCGCCACTCTGGCCTGGTCAGACCCCCAAGGAGAGTGAATTGTCATGGCAGGTGGCACCCATCACCTGAGTATCCCCCAGGTAGAGAACAGCGCGACCCGGCTGAACAAGGAGAAGGAGGACATCGAGACCCGGCTGACTCAGCTCAAGTCGATGATCGACCAGCTCGTGAGCAGCGACTTCGTCACCGAGCGGGCGTCGGGCAAGTTCCAGCAGGACTACGACCAGTGGAACAACGGCGCCAGGCAGGTCATGCAGGGCCTGGACGGCATGAGCCAGTTCCTCAAGACCGCCATCGCCAAGCACCGTGAGCTGGACGCCTCGCTCAGCAACGGGGTCTCCTAACGGTCGAAGGCGGCCACCTGCACGAGCTCCATGCGGCGGGAGGCGACCAGGTAGGCCCGGCCCGGCGGCCCGGCGAAGAACTGGTCGGGCTCCAGGTTCAGGCCGTGCTCGCGGGCGTTCACCCGGTTCGTCGGCGTCAGGAGGAGGCGGGCGCCTGTCCTGAGCACCTCCGTGACCTCGGACGACAACGAACGGCGGTGCCCTTCGAGCAGCGGCGTGGCGTCCCCGGCCAGGATCAGCGCGCGCCGGCCCAGAGCGGATGGGGCCAGGACGTCCTGCAGGAGCGTGGGCAGCGTCTCGAAGCCCTGCTCCCTGGGCGTGATCGTGAGCTGGTCGAAGTCGTCGACGACCACGGCGTGCCGGGTTCCTTCGAAGGCCGAGGCCGCCTGCCTGAGCTCCTCGTCGGTGAAGGACGTGCCGGTCAGCGTCCTGGCGCCGGGCAGCGCGCGGGTCAAGGGTGAACGGGGCGGCGCGACGGCCAGCACGTTCACCCCGGCCCTGAGCAGCCCGGCGGCGATGACGAGCGCGGCGTTGCTGCGCCCGGAGCCCGGCGGCCCCGAGACCAGCACCAGGTGCGGGCCCATGCCGAACAGGTCCAGCTCGACGGGCGTCACGTCGGGGCCGCCCACCCCGATGGGCACCCCGGTCGTGCCCGCCGTGGTCAATGGCAGGGTCACCGGCAGCGGCGGGAAGACCTTCGGCGGGCGGCTGTTCCCGGCGGGGGCCGTGGGCGTCTGCGCGGGCGGCAGGCAGATCTGCACGTGCAGCCCGGACGCGGCCTCGATGGCCCGCCCGGCCAGCAGAGGCGGCGACACCATGCCCGACGACAGGTACGACCGCCGCGTCTCCTCCCGGGGGAAGGGCAGGAACAGCCGCCGCGAGAACAGGTCGGGCGTCTTGCCCCGCAGCATGTCGTGCCCGCCGACCGCCACCACGTGGATCCCCACGGGCGGCCCGCCGGCCACGACCCCGCGCAACGTGACCAGCAGCGGCGTCTCGAAGAAGTCGGGGTCGCCGCGGTTCTCGAAGTACTCCCAGCCGTCGATGACGAGCACGATGACCGGGTCGTCGCCGCCGGCCGACAACCGCGACAGCCGCCGCCGCTCCATCTCGCCCGCCAGCCACGTCACGATCCGGCGGATCCGGTCGGGTTCGCCGCCGCCCGCGACGGCCCCGCAGTGCGGCAGCCCCTCGTAGGCGGCCAGCCCGCCCGGCTGGTGCTCGATGACGTACAGCCAGACCTCGGAGGGCGAGTACCTGGCCGCCAGGCTGGAGACGAGCGTGCGCACGAACGTCGTCCGCCCCGACTGCGGCCCGCCGGCCACCATGAGCCGCTCGGTCCCGTCGAGTTCCAGCGCCATCGCGGGCTGCGCCTGGTTGGCGGGGTCGTCCGCCAGAGCGTACGGCACCCCGTCCGCCTCCCCCAGCCGTTCCAGCCCGATCGAGGCGGGCAGCGGCGGCAGCAGGGGACGGAACGGCGGCTCGACGGGCAGCCGGCGCGCGGCGGCGACCGCGGCCTCGATGACCAGGTCCTGGTCGGTACGGCCGGCCCTGGGCGGGTCCTTGAGCACCGGCCGGGGCAGGCCGAGCGCCGGCCACGGCAGCAGCCGCGCGGTGGCTGGGGCCGCTCCGGAGGGCGGCGGGTCGCCGAGGTAGCCGGTCTGGAAGAGCTGGGGTGTGCGCTGCTCCCCGCCCACCCGCATGATCATGCCCCGCCCGCGCAGCCGCGACGGGATGGCGGCGGCGTCGGGCACGCCGAGGACCTCCGTGCTGTCGGAGGGCTCGTTCTGGCGCAGCGTGATGCGCAGCGAGATGTTGTTCTTCAGCTCGGGCGAGAGCTTGCCCTGCAACGACTGCGTGGCCAGGACCAGGTGCATGCCGAGCGAGCGGCCCTTGGCGGCCACGTTCACCAGCTCGCGCAGGAAGTCGGGCGAGGTCTCCAGCACGCGCGCGAACTCGTCGAACACCATGACCAGCCGCGGCAGCCGCCCGCCGGCGTCCCAGTAGACGTCGATCTCGCCGCCGTAGCGGGCCAGGACGGCCTCCCGCCGCCGCACCTCCGCCCGCACCGAGGCCAGCACGCGCCGCGCCGCGCTCTCGTCGAACACGTCGGCGGCCGTGTCGCCGGTCGAGCGGATCAGCCCCACCACGTGCGGGCAGTGCTCGAACGGCAGGAACGCGCTGCCGCCCTTGAAGTCCACCAGGACCAGGTTGAGCTCGTCCGGCCGGTTGGCCAGCAGCAGCGCGGTGACCAGGGTCTGCAGCAGGATGCTCTTGCCCGCCCCCGTGGCCCCGCCGAGCATCGTGTGCGGGCCGTCGGCCGCCAGGTCCACGGTGACGGGCCCCGAGCCGTCGGCCCCGATGACGACCTTCGTGGTCGGCCTCGGGTCGGTGTTCCAGCGGGCCAGGATCAGGTCGGCGTCCGGCACGCCGAGGCCGAGCGCGTCCACCAGGCGGACGCTGCCGGGGATGACGCTCTCGGCGCGGGCCAGCGTGAGCCGGTCGCGCATGGGCGCCACCGCGCGGGCGATGCGTTCGGCGGCCCTGCGCCCGAGGTGCTCCGGCTGCACCGAGACCGGCAGGCCCTGGCGGCCCCGGGTGAGCAGCATGCCGGCGCCGTCCAGCTCGCAGACGCCTCGGCACTCGTTCAGGCTGCGCTGGTCGGCGCAGATCACATAGACGCCGACCGAGGGGCCCTGCCTGAGCACCTCCTTCATGCCGGGGATGTCGCGCAGGGCCCTGGCGCCGTCGAGGACGACGACGATCTCCTCGGCGAAGCGCCGGTCGCGGACCTTGAGCCGCTCGGTGACCAGGTTCTTCAGCTCGTCGATCCGCTCGATCCTGGTCTCCCGCGTGTTGCCGATCAGGCAGGGGGCCTCGACGTTCAGGTGCGGCAGCCAGCGCGTCCAGGCCAGGTGCTCGCCGGTGGAGGCGGTGATCAGGACCAGGCGCAGCTCGTCGGGGGCGCGTAACGTGCCGAGCTGCACCAGCAGCCAGCGCAGCAGCGCGTCCACCGGTTCCGGCGGGCCGATGACGCCGAGCACGCCGATCTCGCGCAGGTCCACCGTGACGGGCACGCCGCGCAGCACCGGCTGGACGAAGTCCGGCCACGGCTCCCCGTCGAACGCGATCGTGGCCGGCTCGTCGGCCACGCCCACGCGCAGCGTCAGCCCGTCGGGGGAGTCGGCGTTGCGCGGCCACAGCCCCGGGCCCTCGTGGGTGGCGGCGAAGGTGAGGTCCACCTCGTCGGGGGCGACCAGGTGACGCAGCCACTGCTCGTGGACGACGTGCCGCCGTATTCGCTCGGCCGTCTCCCGTTTGCGCTGGTCGAACTCGCGCTCTTTCTTCCGGCGCTGGCGGCCTTCGACCCACTGCGTGGCAAAAAAAGTGACCGGTGTCAATATTCCGAACAGCAGAAAATACGCACTTTTCAGCAGGATGGCCATCGCGATGGAAATGGGCAGCGGCAACAACGACGAAAGCAGCGCGACCGCGATATTGCGCTGCGGCACCTCGTTCCTGGGCATGGCGATCCTGGCCGCGGGCACCGCGGGGGCGGGGGAGAAGGCCCGGTCGAAGTCGACGTGGCCGTCCCCGCCCCGGGTGGTCCTGAGCCGGGCGGGCGGCAGCGGCGCCCACCGCAGCCGGTCGTCGCCCACCTGCAGGACGCCGTCGGGGCGCAGCACGGCGGGCTCGCGCACGTTCAGTTCGTCCACGAGCGTGCCGTTGCGCGAGCCGAGGTCGACGACCGTGGCCTCGCCGGTCCACGAGATGTCCAGGCGGGCGTGCGCACGCGAGATCTTCTGGTCCCGCAGGAGGGGGATGTCGGTGCGTTCCCTGCCGATGACGTGGCTTCCGGGGCTGAGCCAGATCACCAGTCCGGCGTCCGGGCCGGAGAAGACGCGGATCGCGCCCGCGGCGGCGAGCGGCCGCCACGGCTGCGCGCGCTCGGGTTCGCCCACGCTGATCGTCGATCCTGGCACCAGCGGGCTGTCGGCGAGGGTGGAGTCGGGGTCGAGCTTGCCGGTGCCGACGAAGCATGGCCGCCCCTTGACGGGGAACGGCAGGGCCCGCAGCAGTGAGCCGATCGGGGTCTGCGGCTCGGCCGTCACCTCGACGTCGAGTTCGGCGGGTTGGGCGGGGTCGCGGATCGTCAAGCGAATGATCATAATCCCCTCTCCGGGGGACCTAGGCCCGATTTATCCGTTAAATCTAGATTGGGGGGTGAGAGGGGCAAAGTACCTGACCTTTGCCCCGCTTGGTGGCTAGAGTAATAATTCCCATACCGACGCGATATTCGATGGTATCCGCAGCACGCGCGAGGAGTCCGTCCCCTTGTGAAACACCGCGTAACGGACGAAGCCATGGTCCGAGCCCTCTACCGCGAATACGGCGGCCCCCTGATGGCCTTCGCCGTCCGACTGACGGGCGGCGATCGGCGCTGGGCCGAGGACGTCGTCCAAGAGACCCTGGTACGCGCCTGGCGCAACCTCCCCGACCTGCGTACGGAGTCCGGCTCGCTGATGCCCTGGCTCGCGACCGTGGCCCGCAGGGTCGTCATCGACAACCGCCGTCGCTCGGGCTCCCGCCCCCTGGACACCGTCGAGGACATCCACGACCGCGTCCAGCCCGTGGCCGCAGAAGACGAGCGCCTGCTGCGCGAGATCGTCGTGACCGAGGCGATGCTCTCCCTCTCGCCCGCCCACCGCCAGGTGCTCACGGAGACATACCTGCTCGACCGGACGTTACAAGAGGCGGCGGAGACGATCGGCGTGCCCGTGGGCACGGTGAAGTCCCGCGTGTACTACGCCATGCGCGCGTTACGGGTGGCGCTGGAGGAAAGGGGGGTGACGTTGCCATGACGGAGGTACGTCACGAGGACGTGGCCGCGTACGCGCTCGGCCTGCTCAGTGACGAGGAGCGGGCCGAGTTCGAACACCATCTGCGTGCCTGCGGGAGCTGCTCGGAAGAGGTCGGCTCGTTCGCGGCCATGGGGGAACTGATCAAGGGGGTGCATCCGGACGACCTGCTGCCCAGCCCGCCCGACGCCCAGGTCGAATCACTGCTGGTACGCCGAGCCGCCACGGAACGCCGCCGCCGGGGGCTGCACAGGATCGTCATGAGCGCGGCCGCCTGCGTGCTGGTCGCGGCCGGCATCTTCCTGGCCGTCAACTCCGTGACCGGCGAGCCGAACCCCGACAGCATCCACGGCCCCGCCCGCGAGCTGCTCCTGACCGGCCGCACCTACTCCTTCAACGACTCGGAGACCCGCGTCAACGGCGTCGTCGGCCTGGAGGACAAGGGCTGGGGCACGCACGTCGCGCTGGAACTCAAGGGCGTCAAGGGGCCGTTGCAGTGCCGCCTGCGCGCGTTCGGCGACGACGGCCGCTCCGAGGTCGTGGCGAGCTGGGGCGTGCCGGAGAAGGGGTACGGCGTCTCCGGCTCACCCGACCCGCTGGTCCTGCACGGGGGCACCAGCCTGCCGCAGTCCGAGCTGAACCACTTCGCCATCGAGACCGCCGACGGCAGAAACCTGGCCACCATCCAGGTGTGACGTCGTACGATCGGAGGGCAATGCGCATAGACCTGCACAGCCACAGCACCGCGTCCGACGGGACGCAACCCCCTGCCGACGTGGTGCGCCGAGCCCGCGCGCAAGGGCTTGACGTGCTCGCGCTGACCGACCACGACACCGTCCGCGGACACCGAGAGGCGATCGAGGCGCTGCCGGCCGGGCTGACGCTCGTGCCGGGCATGGAGTTGTCGTGCCGCCGCGCCGGCCAGAGCATCCACCTGCTGGCCTACCTCTTCGACCCGCTCGATCCCGAGCTGGTGGCCGAATGCGCCCGCATCACGCAGGCCCGCGAGGTCCGCGCCAAGCTGACCGTCGAACGGCTGGTCGAGCTGGGCGTGCCGGTTACCTGGGAGCAGGTGGCCGAGTTGGCAGGGGGTAGCCCGATCGGGCGGCCGCACATCGCCCGCGCCATGGTCGTGGCCGGGGCCATCGCCGAGCCCGCGCTGGCGTTCACACCCGAGTGGATCGGCGCGGGCGGGCGCGCCCACGTCACCCGCTACGCCCTCGACCCCGAGCGTGCGGTGCGCCTGGTGCGCGCGGCCGGCGGAGTCGCCGTGCTGGCCCACCCGAAGGCGAGAAGGCGCGGCGAGGAGGTGCCCGACGAGTGGATCGCCGAGCTGGCGCGCGCCGGGCTCTTCGGCGTCGAGGCCGACCACCTGGACCACGACGCGGACGCCCGCGCGCACGTGCGCGGCCTGGCCGGCGAGCTCGGACTGGCCGTGACCGGATCGAGCGACGACCACGGCGAACTGACCGGCCACCGGCTGGGCTGCGAGACGACGGCGGCCGAGGTCTACGAGCGGCTGACCGCCACGGCGACGGGCGCCCGACCGGTCACCACAGGCCGCCGCGAAGCCTGAGCACGCCGCCGGGCGCTATCCGGCGACTGTCTGGGCAGGTCAAGGGGCATGGAGACCGAGCCGAGAGGCTCCCCGTTCGAACGCATCCTGTCGGGCGGGGCGGCGGGGCTCGGCCGGATCCGCCGGCTGGGGTTCGGCCGCTGGCTGCGCATGGAGCGCGCGGAGCTGATCCAGATCGCCAAGGTGACGGGCGCCTGCGTGTTGGGCTGGTGGCTGGCCGCGCGCGCACTGGGGCTGAATCTGCCTATGCTCGCGCCCATCGGCGTGCTGCTGACGGTCTCGGCCACCGCGTACGGCACAGCGGTGCGCGCGGTCCAGCAGGTCGGCGCCGTGATCGTGGGGGTGGCGGCCGCGACGGGGCTGATGTGGCTGCTGGGCGTCAACGCGGCGACGCTGGCGGTGCTGGTGGTGGCGGGCCTGGTCCTGACCCGCCTGCTCAAGCTGCCGGCCCAGAACGTGCAGATCCCGATCTCGGCGCTGCTGGTGTTCTCGCTCGGCAGCACGTACGGCTTCGCCCGTTTCGCGGACGTGCTGCTGGGCGCCGCGGTCGGCCTGGCCGCCAACCTCCTGCTGCCGCCGCGCTATGTGGAGCAGGCCAAACGGGAGCTCTGCCGGCTGTCGGGAGAGCTGGCCGAGCTGACCGAGGACATGGCCCGCGGCCTGCGCTGCGACTGGGACAGGGACATGGCCGAGGGCTGGCTCGACCGGGCCAGGACCCTGTCCCAGCGGTTGGAGAACGCCAAGGAGACGGCCGACCAGGCGGCGGAGTCGGTCCGGCTGTCGTGGCGCCGCCGCCGCTACGACCGCAGACTGCGGCAGGTGGCCGAGGCCGCCACCTGCCTGGACCACGCCTGCCACCAGCTCAGGGGGATCGCGCGCGGGCTGACGGACCTGGTGGCGGGCGCCCGCGGCCTGCCCGGCGAGGAGGCCGCCGACCTGCCGAGGCCGCTGTCGGGGGAACTGGAGGCGCTCTCGCGGATCTTCGACGGGTTCGGCCGGCTCCAGATCGGTCAGGGCAGGGCCGAAGACCTGGAGGAGCTGCGTGCGGCCGGCAAGGAGGGCGAGGCGCGGCAGCGCGAGCTGATCGCGGAGTTCGAGGGGACGAAGAACCACCGGTTGCGGCTGCTGCAGGCGGCCTTGCTCGACGACTGCGCCAGGATCCGGCACGAGTTGGACCCGGACGAAGGGCCGCACCGGGCGGCCTTCCCGCCGCGCGCCCCGTGAACTCAGTCGAGGACGGGCGGCGGTGCCATGCGCTCGCCCTTGTCGATGCCGTAGTAGTCGGAGGTGTCGAGGAAGGTCATGCCGAGGTCGGCGGCCTTCCTGAGTGTGTCGAGCGACTCGTTCCTGTCGGTGGGCCCGAGGAACTCGCTCAGCCCCATGCAGCCGAGGCCGAGGGCGGAGACGTCGAGGCCGCCGCCCAGGTGGACCATGCGCATCATAGGTTTCTCCCAAGGAATAGGGACACCCGTCCCGGATGCTGGGAAATATACGGGACGAGCGTCCCGGTTGTTTATGCGCGGCTTTCAGGCCAGGTCGCGCAGCTCTTCCGCCACCTGCCGGGCCTCGATGACGTCGCCGACCTCTTCGAGCGCCTGCACGGACTCGCGCAGATAGCCGGCCGCCACGCCGAGACGCCCCTTGCGGGCCGAGATCAGCCCCAGCGCCCGCAGCGCGGTTCCGAGGTCCCGCCTGGTGCCGCACTCCAGGTGCACGTCCCTGGACTGCCGGGCGTGCCCCTCGGCCTCTTCGAGCTGGTCCAGGTCGAGCAGCACCATGGCCAGCGTGGTGAGCGCCGCCGCCCAGCGGTCGCGCGTGCCGGTCTCGTTCTGCAGCTCGACCGTCTCCCTGGCGAACGGCAGCGCCGCCGCGGGCCTGCCGGCCGTGTGCAGCGCCTGCGCGATCGACAGCAGCGCGCTGGCACGGTTGTCGCGCAGCTCCTGCCTGATCGCCAGCGACGCCCGCGCCGCCTCAAGCGCGGGCTCGTGCCGCCCGAGCGACAGGTACGTGTACGCCAGCGTCTCCTGCACGTCCGCCTCGGCCCGCCGGTTGCCCACGCCCTGCACGATGTCCAGGGCCTCCAGCGCGAACACGAAGCCCACCTGCGGCAGCCCCTGCCGCCGCCGCACCCTGGCGAGCCGGTTGAGCATCCTGGCCTCCACCGGTTCGTCGCGGATCACCCGGCTGATCGACAACGCCTGGTTCAGGTAGTCGTCGGCCCGCAGGTAGTCCGACAGGCGCCAGTGCACCAGCCCGATGTCGCCGAGCGTCTCGGCCTTGCCCTGCTCGTGGTGGAGCTCGATCTGCACAGCCAGGGCCTGCTCGTAGTAGGCCAGCGCCTCGTCGTACCGTGAGCCGTTGCGCGCGATGCGGCCGAGCGCGCACAGGGCCCGGCCGCAGCCGTGCTGGTCGCCCGTCGCGGTGTAGCCGGCCAGCGCCCGCTCGGCGTCGCGCCGGGCGTCGTGCGGCAGCCGCAGCAGGTCGTAGATCTCGGCCAGGCAGAGCAGGGTCTCGGCCTCGGCCTGGTCGTCGCCCAGCTCGTGGCAGATCGACAGCGCCTCCAGGCCCTCCGACAGTGCCGCGTTGAGCTCGCCGAGATTGCGTCGCACGCGGGCCAGGATGATCAGGCTCTGCGCGGTGCCCCGGCGGTCGTGCAGCCCCTCGCGTACGTCCAGGGCCTGGCCCGCGTACTGCAGCGCCGGCTCGTGGCGCTCCTGGGACAGGTGCAGCCGCGACAGCGTGTGCAGGCACCCGGCGACGCCGCTCAGGTCGCCGATCTCCCTGTAGAGGTCGAGCGCCTCGCCCGCGCACTTGAGCGCGTCCTCGTTGTTGCCCGCGATGCCGTGCACCTCGGCCAGGTCGTTGAGCGCCCGCGCCCGTCCGACGCCGTCGCCGAGCGAGGCGAAGTCGGCCAGCGCCTCGCCGATGAACCTGGCCGCCAGCGTCGACGGCCCGATGTCCCGGTGGATCGAGCCCAGGTGGCTGCGCATGAGCGCGATCGCCCGCCGGTTGCCGACCTGCATCGCCGAGGTCAGCCCGGCCTGCTGCACCTCCAGGTTGTTCTCGTAGAAACGCAGGCTCCTGAACGGCGCGAAGACGGCCTCGGCCAGCCGCCAGGCCATCCCGTACGCGCCGCTCTCCTCCGCCAGCCGCACCGCCGAGACCAGCGAGCGCCGCTCGGCCTCGAACCACTCGCGCGGCGTGCCGGAGTCGGTCGCGACCGCCAGATAGTGGTCGAGCAGGCGCACCCTGGCCTCGCGCACGCCCGCCTCGGCGTGCCTGCCCAGCTCCCTGGCCAGCCCTTTGACCAGGTCGTGCACCCGGTAACGGGGTCCGGGCATGGGCTCGACCAGGTACGCCCGATGCAGTTCCTCCACCGCGATCACGGCCTCGTCCACCGGCACGCCCAGTGCGGCGGCCAGCACCTGCGGCGCGAAGTCCCGGCCCGGCAGCAGCCCGACGTGCCGGAACGCCCGCCGTTGGGCCGGGTTCAGCGACTCGTAGGCCAGGTTCAGCGCCGACCTGAACGCCTCCTCGGGATCGCCCATCGGCGACCGGTCCGGCCTGCGCAGCTCCCGCACCCGCGAGTGCACGCTCATGCCGGGGTTCTCGGCCAGTTTGGCCGCCGAGATCCGCAGCGCGAACGGATGGTAGGAGCACACCCTGGCCAGCTCGGCCAGCGCGTCCCTGTCGGCGGCCCTGGGCGAGTCCTCTCCGAGCACGGCCACCAGCAGCGCCACCGCGTTGCCCGGGTCGAGCACCGGCAGGTCCATGAGGTCGGCGTGCCCGGTGGCCCGCAGCGGCGCCATCATCGTGCGGCTGGTCACCAGCACCACGCAGTCCTTGCTGCCCGGCAGCAGGGCCCGCACCTGCGCGGGGTCGGCGGCGTTGTCGAGGATGAGCAGCAGCCTGCGGCCCGCGATCCTGCTGCGGTACAGCGAGGTCAGTTCGGCCTCGTCGGAGGCGGGCTCGCCGATGCCGAGCGAGCGCAGGATCTGCCCCAGCGCCTCGATCGCGCTCATCGGCGGCTGGCTCGGCGACTGGCCCCGCAGGTCGATCACGATCTGGCCGTCGGGGAACCGGTCGGCGTGCAGATGACCCCAGTGCGTGACCAGCGCGGTCTTGCCCACTCCCGGCAGGCCCTGGACGACCATGGTGTTCGTCCGCCTGGGCCGGTCCAGCCAGGTGGTGAGCAGGTCGAGGCTCTGCTGCCTGCCGGTGAAGTCGGGGACGGTGGCGAGAAGCTGGCGCGGCTTGGGCACCTCGCCGACCCGCAGCGGCTCGCTCAGCGGCACGCCGGGCCGGGTCAGGAACGGCGTCACCTGGCCCTGCCACGGGGCCGACAGGTGCTCCCAGCCGCCCGCGGCGTCACGCAGCGCGGACGGGTCGGCGATCAGCAGCCGCCGGTAACCGGTCCTGACCAGCCAGCCGCGCCGCCCCCACTCCGTGAGCCGGCGCTGGACCACGTCGGACGAACTGCCCACCAGATCGGCCAGCGTCTCCGTCGACAGCGGCGGCGCCGAGTCCGAGGCCAGCTCGTACCGTTCGTCCAGGTGCAGCAGCCACACGGCCAGCCGGGCGGCGACGGGGGCGCGGGCCAGCGACTCGTGCCTGCGCGCGGCCACGTTCCTGGCGAAGAGCTCCTGGACCAGCGCGGTCAGCACGGCAGGGCTCGAGGAGGCGTGCTCGCGCAGCCGCCGCAGATCGATGGGCCAGGCTCGCAGCTCGGTCAGCGCGTCGATCTTCACCCGGTCGCCCGCGCTCCAGAAGGCCAGCTCGCCCAGCAGATCGCCGTCGCCACGCAGGTCGTGGACGGCCTCGCCCTCGCCGTCGGGGGTGTATTCGCGGGCGAAGCCATAGTCGATCAGGTAAATCTGATTGGCGGGCCGCAATGGCGAGCAAATCATCTCGTTACGCCGGTAGACGCGGGGCCGCGCGCCCTCGTCCACCAGAGATCTGAACAGACCCACCCGACACCACCCATCTGCGGACGGCGGTGTCCTCGGTCTGACAGCAGTTGACCAACCCCAACGGTTATTTGTCACATCCGCGGGGCTCCGCTGTCAATCGGCTCAGACGTTGGCGGCGTCGGCGCGGTCGGGGACGAAGCGGTAGCCGACGTTGCGGACCGTCCCGATCAGGGATTCGTACTCGGTGCCGAGCTTGGCGCGCAGGCGTCGTACGTGCACGTCGACCGTCCTGGTGCCGCCGAAGTAGTCGTAGCCCCAGACCTCCTGCAGCAACTGGGCGCGGGTGAAGACTCTGCCGGGGTGCTGGGCGAGGTACTTCAGCAGCTCGAACTCCTTGAACGTCAGGTCGAGCACCCGGCCGCGCAGCCGCGCGGTGTAGGTGGCCTCGTCGATCGACAGGTCGCCGCTGCGGATCTCGTCGGGCACGTCCTCGGTGGCGGCCTGGGAGATGCGGCCGGTGGCCATGCGCAGGCGCGCCTCCACCTCGGCCGGCCCGGCGCTGTCGAGCAGGACGTCGTCGACGCCCCACTCGGAGGTCATCGCGGCCAGCCCGCCCTCGGTCACGATCACCAGCAGGGGGCAGTCGATGCCGGTGGTGCGGATCAACCGGCACAGGCTCTTGGCCTGCACGAGCTCCTTGCGCGCGTCCACGAGGACGGCGTCGGCCGGGGGCGTGTCGATGAGCGCGGACGCCTCCGCGGGCGACACCCGGACCGAGTGGAGAAGCAACCCCAGAGCCGGAAGCACCTCGGCGGACGGCTCGAGGGCGTTGGTCAGCAGGAGCAGGTTGCTCATTACGGCCTCCTCAAACACGCAAGGACCCGGGGGCTACGTCGCCCAGGTCCTGTAGGTGAGGATATCCCACGAGTAAGTCGCGTCCATTGCGCGTCCAGCAGGTGAACAGCATGTCACCTGAAACAACGTCGTTAACGGCGGCGCACAATAGGTGCAAACGAGAAGTGAGGTGCGCATGGCGGCAGGAAAAATACGGTATTGGGCCGCGGCCAAGGATGCGGCGGGGGTCGCCGAAGAACCATTCGAAGCGATCACTCTTGGTGAACTAATGACGAAAATCACACAAAATCGTGCAGAACTGGCCCGGGTGGTGGCCCGCTCCTCGTTCCTCGTGGACGGCTCCCCGGTCGGCAAACGGGCCCACGACGAGGTCGTTCTCGGCGAAGGCTCGACCGTCGAGGTGCTGCCGCCCTTCGCGGGCGGGTGAGCCAGAGGTGATCGGAAGGTTTGTGGGGGAATGAGCCATGTCGATCGGTAGGCTGCAGTACCCCCGGCTGAGACAGGAAGCCCCATGCGCAAGTTGATCGTATTTCTGATCCTGCTCATCGTCGTCCTTGTCGCCCTCGATCGTGTGGCCGTCGCGGGCGTGCAGCGCGATCTCGCGAACAGGATCGCGGCGGCATCCGACCTCAGCGGCACGCCCACCGTGACAATTGAGGGCATCCCATTTCTTACGCAGGCCCTGTCAGGGCACTATCCCGAGGTACGGTTCGATCTCGGCACCTTCACCTATGGCGGTGTGCCGATCAGGAACCTGCGGGGCGCCGCCTACGACGTGACGGCACCCCTGGACGGCATCCTGCAGAACAGGCCCAACATCAAGGCCGGGCGGGTGACCATCAGCGGCACGTTGACCAAGGCCATCATCGACAAGTACGCCCCGAGCGGCGTCAAGATCGGCGGCAACGGGCAGCGGCTCACGGCGTCGGGCGAGCTCACGGTGGGGGCGCAGAAGGTGCCCTTCAACGCCGAGTTGCGGGTGGAACTCACCGACGACGGCATCAGGGTCCGGGCCGAGAAGATCGAGGGCGTGCCCGACCAGCTCGCCCAGCTCGTCTCCTTCCCGATCCCGTTCCAGGGCAAGCTGCCCTTCGACGTGAAGGTCACCGGGGTCAAGAGCGTGGCCGATGGATTGGAGATCTCGGCCGAAGCGTCTGACGTGCCGATCCGTGGATGACACTGAACCGCTCGGGCCCGGCGTACGTGAAGAAGGCGTGAGCGCAGCCGGGACAGCGGACGAGGAACTCGTGAGGACCCTGTTCGACGAGCACGCCGGGCCACTCTACGGTTACGTTCTGCGGCTGACCGGCGACTCAGGGAGAGCCGAGGACGTCGTGCAGGAGACGCTGCTGCGGGCCTGGCGACATCCCGAGGCCCTGTCCGACCGGCCCATCCGCGCGTGGCTGTTCACGGTGGCACGTAACCTCGTCGTCGACCAGCACCGCGCGAAGAAGGCCAGGCCGCAGGAGACCGGCGACGAGGCGCTGGCGGTCCTGCCGGCCGACGACGAGCTGGAGCGCGCGGTCGAGTCGTGGGCCGTGGCAGAGGCGCTGGCCGTGCTGCGGCCGGAGCACCGCGAGGTGCTGATGGAGGTCTACTACCGGGGGCGATCGGTGAAGGAGGCGTCGGCGACGCTGGGCATACCGCCGGGCACGGTCAAATCGCGCACCTATTACGCGTTGCGGGCGCTCAAGCTGGCGCTTGAAGAGCGGGGGTTGGCGCCATGATGACGTGCGAGGAGGTCAAGCTGGCCCTGGGCGCGCACGCCCTGGGCGCGCTCGACCCAGAAGAGGCGATCGAGATCGACAACCACCTGGCGACCTGCGACGACTGCGGGGCCGAACTGGTGGAGCTGGAGGGCGTGACCTCCTTCCTGGGCAAGGTGTCGGAACGCGACGTCGAGCTGGTGGCCAGCCCCCCACGCCAGGTGCTCGACCGGCTGCTGAACGACCGCGCCAAACGCACCAAGCGCAGCCGCCTGCTGCTGACGCTGGCCGCGTCCGCCGCGGCGGTGGCCGTCGGCGGTACGGCGCTGGTCGCCGTGCAGACCAGCGCCGACCGCGACGTCTCCACTGCGGCGGCCCCTGAGTCCGCCGGGTCCGGCGCCGCCGATTCGCAGGTGCGGCCGAGGGCGGACAAGGCCGAGCAACTCGACTCGCCAGTTCCCTACGTCGTGGAGTCCCCGAGCAGGGCGGTGCCCACGAAGTCCCCCGCGGACGAGGCCCGTGTGTTCTCCGACGAGGGCCGCGAGTTCTCCGGCCAGAACAAGGCCGAGGAGTACCGCGCCACCGTCTCCGCCTGGCCCGGCGGCGACGGCGGCACCGATCTGGGTGTCCGCGTCTCGGGCGTCCCGGTCGGCACGACCTGCAGGCTCGTCGTGATCGGCGTGGACGGTGAGCGCCGGCCCACCAAGGCGTGGCGTCTGACCCGCGACACCTACCAGGACAAGGTCGTGTTCAGGCGCTCGACCTCGCTGCCCATGCCGGAGATCGCCGGGTTCGAGATCGTCGACGCGGCGGGCCGGGTGCTGGTGGGGGTGAAGGTGCCTAATTAGCGGAGGTCGCGGGCGGGGCGCGGACAAGACGGCTGGTCAGCCGTGCGAGGCCGGCGTCCCGGCGCGAATCCGTCTCATAAATTGTCTCACCAACCGGACGAGATGTGACAGATGACGAGACGCCGAGTAGTGTCATGCTCATGAACCCGACGACAGAGCTGCTGACGAAGCGGCGCGCGGTTGACTTCTGCCGCGTCGCCACCGCGCTCTGTCGCGCTGCCTGAGGACGATCTCGCGGACGCCCGGTCCGCCCCATCGACCCCTTCAGGAGCATCCCACGATGCGTGCCGATCCCACAGCGCTGCTTTTTGGCGCGGCTACCACGACTATCGTCCTCGCCCTCGTCCTGGTGACGGAGACCGCCTGGCCGCTCGCCGCCCAGGCGGTGATCTTCGCGCTCGTGGTGCTGTGGCGATCGCCGTACACGATGCTCTTCAGAACGCTCGTCAGCAGCGTTCAGAAGGTGATGGAAGGCACCGCGGCCCTCCTCAACGCAGCCTTCGGATTCCGCCTTGGCTGCGAAATGTACCTGCTCGTTCGCCGTCTACTGCCCGCCGCCAAAATGGAGGTTTCCCAATGAGCCGCTCCGCCGCCCTGGTGGACGCCGACTGGGTCGAGGCCAACCTCGACACGCCCGGAGTCGTTCTCGTCGAGGTCGACGAGGACGTCAGCGCTTACGACAAGGGCCACATCCGTGGCGCCGTGAAGGTCGACTGGAGGCAGGATCTTCAGGACCCGGTCCGCCGCGACTTCGTGGACAAGACCGGTTTCGAGGCTCTGCTGTCCGACCGAGGCATCTCCAACGATGACACCGTCGTGCTCTACGGCGGAAACAACAACTGGTTCGCCGCCTACGCCTACTGGTACTTCAAGCTCTACGGCCACCAGGACGTCAAGCTGCTCGACGGCGGGCGCAAGAAGTGGGAGCTCGACTCGCGCGAGCTGGTCAAGGACGTCCCCGAGCGGGCCAAGACGCAGTACGGCGCGCAGGAGCAGGACAGCGCGATCCGCGCGTTCCGCGACGACGTCGTGGGCGCGATCGGCAAGCTCAACCTCGTCGACGTGCGCTCGCCCGACGAGTTCACCGGCAAGCTGCTCGCCCCGGCCCACCTGCCGCAGGAGCAGGCGCAGCGCGGCGGCCACGTGCCGACGGCGCGCAACATCCCGTGGTCCAAGGCGGCCAACGACGACGGCACCTTCAAGTCCGACGACGACCTGCGCACCCTCTACCAGGACGCCGGCGTCGACTTCGGCAAGGACACCATCGCCTACTGCCGCATCGGCGAGCGCTCGGCGCACACGTGGTTCGTGCTGCACGAGATCCTCGGCCAGGCCAACGTGAAGAACTACGACGGATCGTGGACCGAGTACGGCTCGCTCGTGGGCGTGCCGATCGAGCTGGGGGAGGCCCGCTGATGACCACCGCACAGACTGCACAGGGTTGCGGAGCGCCGGAGCAGACGATCGCTCTGCCCGCCGGGATCGACCTGGCCAACCAGGCCGTGATCCAGGGCGTGGTGACCGGTGCCGGCACGGCGTACGCGCGGCTGCTCGACCAGTCCGGCGAGTTCACCGGCGAGGTCGTGGTGTCCGACGACGGCATCTTCCGTTTCTTCGCCGCTCCCGGCGAGTGGACGGTGCGCATCATCGCGGGCGGCGGCGTCACCAGGGACGTTCAGGTGGAGGCCAAGCTGGGCGAGGTCTCCCAGCTCGCGGTCGCCGTCTGAGCCGAGGTTCGTGACAAGCCCGCGTCCGGGTCATCCGGGCGCGGGCTTTTCGCTGCAACGAATCCGCCCCGGTTGGTGTTGTCCAAGATGTGAGTGAATTGGACTGTCTCGACCCGGTGCGTAAGGCGCTGCTCGACGACCTCGACGAGGGGTTCGCCGAGCTGTACGGCGCCTACCGCGGCCTGGTCTTCTCGACCGCGCTGCGCCTGAGCGGGCGCTGGGCGGACGCCGAGGACCTCACCGCGGAGACGTTCCTGCGGGCCTACCGCGCGCTGGCCGGCTACGACCGCGACCGGGTGGCGGGGCTCCAGCCGCGCGCCTGGCTGATGACGATCCTGATGAACATCTGGCGCAACTGCGCCAGGGCCAAGTCCCGCAGGCCGCCGCTCGACCTGCGGGACGAGCCCGTGGAAGAGATCGATCCCGACCAGGACGTGGAGGCGGCCGCGGAGCGCCGTGAGACCGGCGACGAACTGAGCGACCTGCTCGGCCTGCTGCCGGAGGAGCAGCGGGTCGCGGTCGTGCTGCGGCACGTCGTCGACCTGCCGGTCAGCGAGATCGCCACCGTGCTGAAGATCCCGCAGGGCACGGTCAAGTCGCACGTGTCACGGGGGCTGAAGCGGCTGCGCGCACTAGGAGGTGTCCGATGAACCAGGATCCGCTGCTTGCCGGGCTCGCGGCGCTGGCGGCCGACCCGCCGCAAGGGCTGCTCGACCGGATCGCGGCCCGCTGGGTACGTGTGCCGGGGCCCATCGGGGAACTGGCGGTCGCGTTCACCGACCAGGGGGTGGCCTACGTGCACGAGGGCGACGGCTTCGCCGAGGCGTTCAGGAAGCGGTTCGGCCGCCCGCTGCTGCCGGGTGCGCGTCCGCCCGCCGGGCTGCTGCCCGCGCTGCGCACGGGCCGCCCGTCCGGGCTGCGGCTGGATCTGCGCGGGATGAGCGACTTCCAGCGCGAGGTGCTGGAGGCGGCGCGGACGATCCCGCGCGGCGAGGTGCGCCCCTACGCGTGGATCGCCGAGCGCGTCGGCCGGCCCAGGGCCGTGCGCGCGGTCGGAACGGCGCTGGCCCGCAACCCGGTGCCGCTGCTGATCCCGTGTCACCGGGTCACCAGATCGGACGGCGTCGTCGGCGAGTACGTGTTCGGCCCTGCGGCCAAGGAACGGCTGCTGCTGGCCGAGGGGGCCGACCTGGAGCGGGTGCGGGAGCTGGCGGGACGGCGGGTGTTCTACCTGGCCAGCGACACCACGGGCGTGGTCTGCTTCCCCACCTGCCACAACGCCAGGCGCATCACGCCCAGGCACCGGCACGGCTTCCGCAGCGTCGCCCAGGCCAGGGCGGCCGGCTACCGCCCGTGCCGCACCTGCGAGCCCGCTCGGGCCGGCTTGACCGGGTAGCGCATCCCCGCTGGTCAGGGAACGGTTGCCGCGCGTTCATGATCGATAAGCTCAGAGTAGCGTTTTTCGCCGGTTGCTGATGCGGCACAAGGGGCAGACCGATACGATTCTCCAGATGTCCGGTTCGATAGGTGCGACGGCTCCACCACGACCTGGGCCGACGTCGCCTCAGGAACAGCCGTCGCCGTACTCCCTGCCCCTGCACGCACTCCGCCTGGCGTGGAGATGCGCGCTGCCGCTGATCTGCTGGTTCGCCGCGGGTGAGCTGACGCGCTTCGCGCTGCTGTACGCCGCCACCGAGGTCGCCTACGGAGACTTCCGCCAGGTCCGGCTGATCATCACGATGACGCTGCTGACGTGCATCATCCTCGCGGCGATGACGGTCACCACCGGCATGCTCCACAGCCTGCGCGACGCGCTGTGGGAGATGCGGGCCAGAGGGGAAGACGGCGTGCCGCAGGAGCGCTTCTTCCGGACGCTGGACCGGGTCGCCCCGGCCTTCGCGGTGCTCTACCTGGCGTGGGGGTTCCAGTCGGAGGACGCCAGGGACGTCTACCAGATGGACATCCTGCACAACTTCTGGGACGGGGTGGCCAACTCCCTGTTCGGCGAGAACAACGACGTCGGCCGGGGGCTCGTCGACCTCGACTGGCGGGTGTCGCTGGGCGCGATGATCGCCACCTTCGGGCTCAAAACGCTCTTGGCCAAGCTCGCGGAGAGGGAGGGCAGCGGCAGGTTCTACGGCTTCGGGGCCGCCTTCTCCGAGTTCGCGTTCGTCTTCTACGGGCTGAACGCGACCGTGGCGATCGCCGACGCGCGTTCCGAGTGGGTGCAGCACAGAAGCGTGGTCGCGGGCACCGAAGCCGTCTGGGCCGACATGCAGAAGAACGTGCCCCTGTGGGAAGCTCTCACCGGCGTGTGGGGCGAGCTCTGGCCCCTGATCATCGAGGCCGTGGCGGTGCCGCTGGCCTGGCTCACCGTGGCGATGCTCGTTTTCGGCGCCTTCTCCGACGACACCCGCACCCTGGTGAAGGGCACCCGCCTGGAGAAGGGCGTGGACCGGCTGGAAAGCAGCCACGACCTCACGCAGCGCTCGTTCGACCAGCTCACCGGCGGGTTCAAGGACCGCTGGCTGCCGCTGGCCAACGCCCTGCGGATGGTGTTCAAGAGCGGGCTGGCCCTGTTCGGCATGATGTGCCTGTGCTACATGGTGATCAACGTGGTCGCGGAGTACGCGGAACGCGGGCTGGCGACGCTCGTCGGCAGCCGGGACGAGTGGGTGTGGGCCTTCCAGGGGCCGCCGGTGGCGTTCCTGCGCGACATGATCGTCACCGGGCTCACCATGGCGCTGCTGGCGGCCACCTACGACATCGCGGCCACCAGGGCCCGCCTGAGCGGCGAGCCCTTCGACGACGCCTCCGTCAGCGCTTGAACCACAGCACGTCGGTGCTCGGCTCCTTCTCGATGTTCTCCCGCGTCAAGAGCTCCTCCGTGGGCGTGTCCGAGCGGTAGGTGCTCGGCCGGAAGGAGAGCTCGACCTCCTTGGCGACCGACACCGGCACCACGGCCGCGCCCACGAACTTGTACTCCTTGCCCACCTCCAGCTTGTCCGTGGGATAGTCGTCGCCCTTGGCGAGCTCGACGACCCAGGTGCGGTCGGACTGGTCGCTCAGGCGCGCGTCTATGGGCGCGCCCGTCATGGTGGCGTAGCGCTCGTCGAGGACCTTCTGTGAAATGTCCACCTTCAGCCAGGCCACGTCGGGGCCGTGCTTGCTGTCCGGAGGCGCCTTCATCGGGGAGAGCACGGTCTTCCACTCGATGTTGTAGACCTTGCCCGCCTGCCCGCGCGGGACGTCGACGATCCTGGTCTCCATGCCCTCCTTGTTCTTGGCGTACACGATGTAGCCGTCGAACGACTGGGCGGCGGTGGTGACCAGGGCCAGGACGACCGCGCCCACGGCGACCAGCAGCGTGCGCCTGCGGCGGTTCGGCCGGGCGGCGGGCGGCTCCTCTCCGTGGCGAGGGGCGTCCTGGACGATCTGGTCGGGCTGGGTGTCGCCGGTGGCGCGCTCGCGGGGCGACGGGGGCCAGACCTGCTGGCCCGGCCGGGCGTGGCGGCGGCCGCGTGGCGGCGGCATCTCGGCCTGCCCGAACGGCCCCGCCTGCTCGTGCGGGGCTTGGCCATGCCGAGGCTGCTCGTGCGGTGCCTGTCCGTGGCGGGGTTGCTCGTGCGGGGCTTGGCCGTACGGGGCCGGTCGTTCGTAGGGGGCAGGGGGGATCGGCCGGCCAAGGGGCATTGTGGGGGCGTGTGGGGCGGTTTGCCCCTGCGGAGCCGGCTGGCCGGGGGCGGCGGAGTGTCTGGGGCCGGTGTCCTGGCCGGGGTACGCGCCGGGCCCCTGGGGCCCGCCGGAAGGCGGAGGCGTGTCGTGGCCGGCAGGCGGCACATCCCGGCCGCGACGGCCGCGACGGGACGGCAGCCCCTGGTCGGAGGAGAACTCGCCGCGCCGGGACGGCAGTCCCTGGTCGGGAGAGAACTCGCTGCGACGGTCGGTGGGGAGTTCGCCGCCCGGCGGCGTTCCCCGGCCCGAGACGGGCGGCTCGCCGAACCGGATGGCGGGATGGGGGACCGTCTCCTCGCCGGGCATCACGTCGTACTCAGACGGCATCCCGTGGCCCGGCCGGCTGCTGCGTTCGCCGAGCCCGGCCGGTGGGGTCTGGGACTGTTCCGGTGCCGGGGCGTCGTCGTTCCTGGGGGAGAACCAGTTGCGCTCGTCGTTCGTGCTCATCCTGCGATCACTTCTCAACGGTCGAGTAGACGTCCTGAGGCGTGGCCGCGAGCTTGCGCGCGCCCTCCTCGGTCAGGCCGAGATCCACCTCGACCTCCGGCGGGTACTGCTCCACCAGCAGTTCCGGCGGCAGCCTGAAGATGACCCGCGCTTCGGGCAGCACCGCCGCCGGCACCTCGAAGAAGAACCGGCCGCCGGCCCAGATGTCGGGCTGGATCCATTTGGTGGCCAGCGTCGCGCTCTGGTCCACCCGGTCAGTGGCGTCGAACCTCTTGCCGTCGGCCGTCAGCAGCACCGGCTGGCCCAGGTGGTAGGGCTTGAGGCTCGACTTGGCGGAGGCGTCCACGATCAGGAACAGGTTGTCGGTGGAGACGGTCTTGGTGTGGGTCTTGACCGCCTTCGCAGCCGTGAACGAGTTGAGCCGTACGGTGAACCGCTTGGCGTCCACGGTGTCCCCCTTGGCGCCCACGTACGTGATCGGCGCGCTGAGTTCCTCGGGCGTCAGCCGGATGGACTGGACCCCGACGGCGGCGCTCAGCAACAGCAGTCCGGCGGCGACGCCGAGCAGCCGCGACCCGCTGCCGCGCCGGCGCGCCGCCCTTCTCGAGCGCCGCGGCGCCGGCGCGCCCGAGGGGCGTGGGTCGGTGGCGGTCACTGCGCCTCACCCTTCTCGACCGGCAGCGTCACCCGCGCCTTGATGACCGGGAGTATCTTGTCGCCCGCTTCGGTGGAGTCCATCTGCCAGGCGGGGATTCTGTTGAGGAACTGCTCTTCCTCCACGAAGGAGCTCATGTCAAAGGTGATCTTCTCCGGCGGCTGCTCGGACGGCTGGAGCTCGTAGCGGACGACGACCTGGTTGGGCACGCCGGGCTGGAGCTGACGGGACTCGCCCCCCTTGACCCGGGCGAAGGAGAACGGCCCGGCTTCCTGGTCGAAGGCCGGGGTGATCTTGATGAGCGAGGCGGCGAAGGCGGTCCACGTGTGGGCCTTGTCCGGACTGGCCGCGGGGTTGCCGACCGCCATGGTCTCGTCCCCCTTGTTGGTCACGTCGAAGATCAGCTCCACGAATCGTTTGTCCTCGGCGAACTGGGATTCGGCCTTCTCCACGGTCACCCGCGATGCGACGATCTTGGTGTCGTACAGGCCCTGGTCGAGCACCGCGCCGGGGCCGAGCGCCTCGGGTTCTTCCGCGGCCTCGCTGAGGCCGCCGAGAAGCGCGGTGATGCCGAGGCCCGCGATTGCGACCAACGCCACCGCGGGCACCACTACCGGACGTCTGGGCTTGTCAGTGCTGTCGCCGGAGGGTTCCGTCATGGATAAGGATGGTAATAGGTCTCGCTTGTCTCATCTGCCGCAATCCTCCCATCGGGGTGGCCGAATTGCCGAGAACCCTGCCGCTACAGGGCTTGTAGCTCATACGCTGTCACGAAGCGGAAAGGGCTGCCCCCTGCTCCAAACGACATATCGCGGCCGGAGGGTCACGTGACGGACGTGCATCCTGAGCATGCCCAGCTCCAGGCGGACCGCATCTACCTGGGCTGGCAGTACATCCTGCTGCATCCCGACCCCGGCTCCCCGCCCAAGCGCCCCTCGCCCGTCGAAGAGCAGTCGTCCGCCGCCCCGCCCGACACCGCCGAGGCGGATCTCCTGCGTCGCGAGCGGCTCCAGGAGGACCTGCTCAACCGGCCGGTCCGGCACGTCCGGCTGTTCATGCTGGTGCTGAGCGTGTTGATCCTGGCAGCGCCCGTCGCCGGCTACCTCGACTGGTCCTTCGCGCTGCTCGGGCTGCTCGCTACCGGCGGCGTGGCCGGGATCTGCAGTTACGCGCTGCTGCAGGGCGACCGGGCGGTGAAGTACCGCGTGACGGAGCAGCGGGCCAGGGACGAGCGCCAGCGCGAGGAACGTGACAAGGAGTTGTTCAAGGCGCAGGAGGAGCACGCCCGGCGCTACCGCGAGTGGCAGGAGTCCAAGGACCGGCACGACAGGCAGCTCGCCTGGTACGCCGTCGCCGTCCCCGACGACCTCGACCGCATCGACGTGGCGGGCGGCACGTTACCCGGCTGGTCGGCCCTGATCACGCTGCTGGGCGCGACGCGCCTCTACAGCGGCGGCCATCTGACCGTGCTCGACCTGTCCGAGGGCGCGATCGCCAAGGACCTGATCGAGCTGGCCCGCAAGGGCGGCGACGACCCCCTGGTCTGGGTGCTCCCCGTCGACCTGCCCAAGCTGGACCTGGGCGCCACGCTCAAGCCGGAGGCGTTCGCCGACGTGCTGGCGCAGGTGGTGAGCGTGAGCGAGGAGCACCACACCACGCGCGACCTCAGCTTCGACAACGCCATCCTGGAGCGGGTGCTGGAGGTGCTCGGGGAGAACGCCACGATCAGCCAGGTCACGGCGGCGCTGCGGGCCCTGGCGCAGGTGGGCGACCCGCGCGACGACCTGAAGTTCGGGTTGATCACCGCCACGCAGCTCGAACGCATCGGCACGCTGTTCGGGCGCGGGGTCAGCGATCGGGTGGTGATCGAGCGGGCCTGGGCGCTGGAGTCGCAACTGCGCAAGCTGGAGACGCTCGGCACGGAGGCCGTACGGCTGCCGCCCGCGCGGCTGCGGGTGGTGAGCATGGACCGGCAGGCGGGCGTGTTCGGCAACCGGGTGCTGGGCACGTACGTGGCCACCGCGCTCACCCACATCCTGCGCCAGTCGCCCGCCTCCGACCGGCCCTGGTATCACACGATCATCGTGGCGGGGGCGGACAAGCTCAGGGGCGACGTGCTGGATCGGCTCATGGACGCCTGCGAGACCAGCCGTACCGGGCTTGTCTTGACTTATCGGTCTTTGACGCCGACCGTCCGGGAGCGGCTCGGCAGGGGACACGCGGCGGTGGCGTTCATGCGGCTCGGCAACGCCGAGGACGCCAGAGTCGCCAGCCAGCACGTCGGGACCGAGCACCGGCTGGAGCTGGCCCAGCTCACCGAGACGATCAGCGAGTCGCTGCCGGGGCTCGACGGCGGCTACATCTCGACGGTCTCCCAGATGGACGACCCCAAGGAGGACCGGGAGGAGGACCGTACCGACCTGGTCGGGGACATCACCGCGTCCACCGAGTGGGGCAGGACCGCCGACAAGATCTCAGAGAAGGAACGGGTGCTGCAGCGCTCGCGCGAGTTCCTCGTCGAGCCGCACCAGCTCCAGCAACTCCCCACGACCTCCGTGATCGTCACGGACGCCACCCCCGAGGGCCGGCGGGTCCGCCTCGCCGACGCCAACCCGGCCATCCTCACCTTCCCCAAGACCACGCTCGGAGAGCTGGACGAGGTGCGCGAGGCCGTGCTCGCGCTCGACCCCAAGGCCGACGACGACGGCGACGGGGAGCCGCCGCCGAACCTCGGTCCGCCACCGCCGCGCCTGGACTGGCGCAAGGGGAGGCAATGACATGGTCAATGTCAAGGTGACGAGCTGACGGCTGACGGAATTTAGCAAAGAACCGTCTTGGGGGGATGAAATGCAGCCGAGTGTCTCGCTGAGCGGGCCCTGGTATCGAATTCAGTCGATCGCAGCACCCTCGCGAAGCTCATCGGCGGAATGGGATTTCGTCACCGTGCTGCCCGCGGTGCTGTCCGCGGCCCAGCGCGACCGGCCGTTCGTCATCGGGTGGTTGTCACGGGGCTCCGGCGCGCCGCTCGAACTCATCACCAACGCGGGCCCGCTGTCGCCGCCGCGCCAGCCGCGCAGGTCCACCGGCGCGCCCGACCAGCCGAGCGGGCCGCAGCCGCTGCTGTTCCCCGGCGGGGCGCGGGGGATCGAGCTCGACGAGGAGTACCTGGCCGACCTGGCCGACCTGGTGTGGACGCCGTGCCCGGGGCGTCAGGCGCCGCCTCTGGGCAGCAGGGCGCCCGTCGACGAGCTGAAGCTGCCGACGCTGTTCGAGGCCACGCTGGTGACGCTGATGTCGCGGCCGTTCGCCTGGCTCGTGGTGGCCGAGCCGACCGACCTGCTCGACGCCGAGGTGGCGCACCTGCGTACCCAGCTCAACGTGCTGCGTCAGTACGGCGACGCCTCCGAGCGCTCCCGCTTCGACGCCGAGCGGGCCGAGCGGCGCATGCAGGAGTTGGACGCCTTCCGCGAGGCGGGGCTGTGGAACGTCCGCGTGCTGGCCGGCGGGGCCACGGCCGAGGAACTGCGGCAGATCGCGCCCGTGCTCGTCGGGTCGGTCGAGATGAGCCACCACCCCTACCGGCTGCGCAGCTCCCACGGCTCCGTCTACGCGCTGTCGGAAGCCCTGGCCATCACCATGCAGGACCCGGCCGACGGCGCCGCCGCCCCCTTCGCCGCCACCGCGGGGGCGCTGGCGGCCCTGGCCGGACTGCCCAGGCGGGAGGTGCCCGGCGTGCGGGTGCTGGAGTCGGGCTTCTTCGACGTGACGTCGGAGGCCGACGCGGGCGAGCTGGAGCTGGGCGAGATCCTCGACGGCCAGGACAGGGGCGTCGGCTCGTTCCGCGTGCCGCTGGCCACGCTGAACCGGCACGCGTTCGTCACCGGAGCGACAGGCTCGGGCAAGTCCCAGACGGTCAGGCACCTGCTGGAGCAGCTCAGCAGGGCCCGCATCCCGTGGCTGGCCATCGAGCCGGCCAAGTCGGAGTACGCCGCCATGGCGGGCCGCGTCGAGGACCCGATCACGGTCATCAACCCCTCAGCGCCCGACGGCGTCCCGTTCAGCATCAACCCGCTGGAACCCGAGCCCGGCTACCCCGTCCAGGCCCACATCGACATGGTCAGGGCGCTGTTCATGGCGGCCTTCGACGCCGAGGAGCCGTTCCCGCAGATCATGTCGCTGGCGCTGCAGCGCGTCTACGAGGCCACCGGCTGGGACGTCGTCACCGGCGGGGCCGTCCCCGGCTCCAGCGTCCCGCCCAGCGTCCCCACGCTCGAACAGCTCCAGCAGCACGCCATGGACGTCATCAAGGAGATCGGCTACGGCCGCGAGGTCCAGGCCGACGTCGAGGGCTTCATCTCGCTGCGGCTGCGCTCCCTGCGCGTCGGCTCGGCCGGGCGCTTCTTCGAGGGCGGCCACCCCGCCGACATCGGCGGCCTGCTGGAACGCGACGTCGTCCTGGCGATCGAGGACGTGGCCAACGACGAGGACAAGGCGTTCCTCATGGGCACGCTCATCATCCGCATCGTCGAGCACCTGCGTATGCGGGCGCGCAAGGAGAAGTCCCACGAGCTGCGGCACGTCATCGTGATCGAGGAGGCGCACCGGCTACTGCGTGACCGAGGCCACGGCCGGGCCTCCACCCACGCCGTCGAACTGCTGGCCGGGCTGCTCGCGGAGGTCAGAGCGTACGGCGAGGGCATCGTCGTGGCCGAGCAGATCCCCACCAAGCTGGTCTCCGACGTGGTCAAGAACACCGCGCTGAAGGTCGTGCACCGCCTGCCGGCCGAGGACGACAGGAAGCTCGTCGGGGCCGCCATGAACCTGAGCGAGGAGCAGTCGCGTCACGTCGTGTCCCTGCAGCCCGGTTCGGCCGCCGTCTTCGCAGACGGGATGGACCGGCCGTTGCGCGTGCGGGTGCCGCTGGGCGAGTCGAGGGAGAAGGTCCTGCCGGGCCCGCCGCCGCCCATCCGGGGGCGCCGGTCGGCGGCCTGCGGGGCGGCCTGCCGTACGGGGCAGGCGTGCACGCTGGTGGAGCTGCGCGAGGCCGACGTGCACGCCGACGCCTCCGACTGGGCCTGGCTGCGCATCTGGTGCGACACGGTCGTGCTCGCCTTCGTCAGCAACCGGCCGCTGCCCGGGGTGCCGCGCGCCCTGGCGGCGACCTGGTCGGACCTGCCCGCGCGGCGGCGCGAGTGCCTGCTGGCGACCCTGGTCGAACGCTCGGTGCAGCGGCGCGCGTGGTCGCTGCGGAGCTGGTTCGACCCTTCGCTGCTGACGGAGAAGGCCGCCGAGGTCGCCACGCGGCTGCTGTCGGGGCTCGACGGGGGCGGGGAGCGGCCGGGGGCGTCGTGGGTCATCCCGCAGGTGCGCTGGCTGCACGAGGTGGACCGGCTCTTCCCGTTCGGGCAGCCCGCCCCGAACCTGCGCAGCCCCGCGCCTCCCATGGAGTACGCCCTCTTCCGCCCGCCGAACGGCAACGCGCCGGGCGACGCCGTCCAGAGCGAGCTGCTCGGCCACCGGGCCAGGGCGCTGCGCCACCATCCGCTGTCCATGGAGATGGACCACAACCGGGCGCTGGCCTGGCGGGTCATCCTGGGGGACGACGAGAACGAGGGCGTGCAGCGCGACGTCGTCACCGTCGCCATCGGGGTGGAGGCGTCGGCCCGGGTGCGGCACGTGGGGCAGACGATGGGGGCGGGGTGGCTGGAAGGGGTGCTCTCCTGGCCCCGCCGCTTCATCCTGCCGTTCGACCAGGGCGGCGCGCCGGAACTCGCCTTCGCCGACCCCCAGCCCTGATTTGCCGTGTTCACCTGCGCGTCTGCGGAGTACGGGCCAATGCCGACTAGGATCCTGGCATGACCCAGCTTCCACTGCGGGCGCAGCTCGCCAGCGCCCTGGGCCGCAGTGCCGCCACGCTGTCCAGGATGACCGGGCGCGGAGACGGCTCGGTGATCGGCGGGCGAGTGGGCCTGCTGCTCGAGCCCGACCTCCTGCGCAAGCTGGCCCACGATCGCAAACTGGCCCTGGTCAGCGCCACCAACGGCAAGACCACCACGACCAGGCTGATCACCTCGGCGCTGCTGGAGCTGGGCGAGGTGGCCACCAACGCGTTCGGCGCCAACATGCCCGCCGGCCACGTCTCGGCGCTGTCCCAGCACAAGGGCGCCCCGATCGGCGTGCTGGAGGTCGACGAGAAATACCTGCCGGAGGTGCTCGACACGACCGGCGCGGGCGTCGTCTGCCTGATGAACCTCAGCCGCGACCAGATGGACCGCGCCGGCGAGATCTGGCAGCTGGCGCAGAAGTGGCGCAGGGCGCTGTCGGGCCGGCCCACCCACGTCATCGCCAACTGCGACGACCCCCTTGTCACCTGGGGCGCCTCCACGGCCGCCAAGGTCACCTGGGTCTCCGGCGGGCAGCGCTGGAAGGAAGACTCCTGGTGCTGCCCCGAGTGCGGCGGCCCGCTCGACCGCAAGGACACGTTCTGGGCGTGCAGGGAGTGCACCTTCCACCGGCCCGAGCCGCAGTGGGCGCTCGACGACGAGGTGGCGGTCGATCCGCGCGGGCAGCGCTGGATGCTCGACATCCAGCTCCCCGGCCAGGCCAACCGCTCCAACGCGGTGATGGCGCTGGCGGTGGCCGATGCGTTCGGGTTGCCGGTGGAGCGCGCGCTGCCCCGGCTGCGCGAGGTCACCTCGGTGGCGGGCCGCTACACCACCGTCGAGCGCGACGGGCGGCACGCGCGGCTGCTGCTGTCGAAGAACCCGGCGGGCTGGCTGGAGGCGTTCGACGTCGCCGATCCGCAGTTGCCGATCATCCTGTCGGTCAACGCGCAGGGCCCCGACGGGCGCGACACCTCGTGGCTCTGGGACGTCGACTACCGCATCCTGCGCGGCCGTCCCGTCTTCGTGACCGGCGAACGCCGCCTGGACCTGGCGCTCCGGCTCGATGCGGCCGACGTGTCGTTCCTGCTCTGCGGCACGTTCACCGAGGCCCTGGCCATGCAGCCGCCCGGCCGGGTCGACGTGATCGCCAACTACACCGCCTTCCAGCAGATCCGATCGGAGTTCGGTCGTGCCGTCTGACAGCGCCCTTCGCATCGTCTGGATCTACCCCGACCTGTTGAGCACCTACGGAGACCAGGGCAATGTGCTCGTCCTGGAGCAGCGGGCGCAGCGCAGGGGCATCGAGACGGAGACGATCCACGTAGGCTCGGCCGACCCGGTGCCGGAGTCGGGCGACGTCTACCTGATCGGCGGGGGCGAGGACCGCCCCCAGATCCTGGCCGCCAAGCGCCTGCGCAGAGACAACGGCCTCCAGCGCGCCATCGCCGCCGGTGCGTCCATGCTGGCCGTGTGCGCCGGCTACCAGATCATGGGCAGCACGTTCGGCGGTGAGGAGGGCCAGCCGGTCGACGGCGTCGGCCTGCTCGACATCTCCAGCTCCCGAGGCCCGGCGCGCGCCGTCGGCGAGCTGGCCGCCGAGGTGGACGCGGCGCTCGACCTGCCCATGCTGACCGGCTTCGAGAACCACATGGGCGTCACCCGCCTGGGGCCCGGCGTCAAGCCGCTGTCCAGGACGATCGTCGGCGTGGGCAACGGCGACGGGTACGAGGGCTGCTACGCCGGTCACATCGTCGGCACCTATCTGCACGGGCCCGCGCTGGCCCGCAACCCGGCGCTGGCCGACATGCTGCTGTCGTGGCGGGTGGGGCCGCTGGCGGCGCTCGACGACTCCCGGTACGAGGCGCTACGCCAGGAGCGTCTGACTGCCGTCCTGCCGAGCTGATCTTCTGTCAGAAGGGCCGTCCGCGGATTCGCGGGCGGCCCTTCAGCGTTTCCCCGAATTGACATGCAGCCGTAAGGCTGCCTATTGTGCAGACATGCAGCCAAACGGCTGCATGTCGGGATGGCGGAGATGGACGAGGTGTTCAAGGCGCTGGCCGACCCCAGTCGCCGCAGGCTGCTGGACAGCCTGAATGCCCGCAACGGGCAGACCCTGCGCGAGCTGTGCGCCGGGCTGGACATGGCCAGGCAGTCGGTCAGCAAGCACCTGGCGGTGCTGGAGGCGGCCAACCTGGTGACCACGGTGTGGCGGGGCAGGGAGAAGCTGCACTACCTCAACGCCGTGCCGATCAACGCCATCGCCGAACGCTGGATCAACCAGTACGACCGGCAGCGAGCCGGCGCGCTGGCCGACCTCAAGACGGCATTGGAGGGCCACGACATGGCCGACGACTTCGTTTACACGACCTACATCAGGACCACCGCGGAAAAGCTCTGGCAGGCGCTGACCGAGCCCGCCTTCACCACCCGCTACTGGGGCGTGGAGCTCGAGTCGGACTGGAAGGTGGGTTCAACGGTGACCTGGAAGCAGTTCGGCGTCACGATCGCCGACCCCGAGCAGGTCGTGCTCGAATCAGAACCCCACAAGCGGCTGGCCTACACCTGGCACACGTTCACGCCGGAGTTCGGCAGGTCGGTGGGTTTCGGCGACGAAGCCCTCGCCCAGATGGCCGCGGAGCCCAGGTCCAGGGTCACCTTCGAGATCGAGCCCCTGGGGGAGATGGTCAAGCTGACCATCGTGCACGGAGGTTTCGAGGCGGGCAGCGCCATCCGCGACGGCATCAGCGGCGGCTGGCCGGCGCTGATCTCCAACCTCAAGACCCTGCTGGAAACCGGCGAAACCCTGCCGACCGCCGAGCCCGCGGCGCCGGCTCAGTAGACCAGGGCTTGGACGTCCTGACCGACGACCTCCTCCACGAACGCCGGAGCGCCCGCGATACGGATGCCCTCGATGAGATCGTCGACGGTGATGTTCCTGCGGGCGGCGCACTGCGTGCACAGTGTCACCCGACCGCCGGCCAGCACCGCGTCGAGCAGGTCGGCCAGCGGCGCGGCGTGCGGCAGGTTGAACTCCTTGGCCCGCTCAGGCAGCGCGAACCACGACGCCTCCCCGGTGAGCCACAGAGATACCGAGACGCCGCTCGCGAGCGCCGCCGTCGCGACAGTGAACGCCTGGTTGCAGCGCTCGGGGGCGTCGGCCCCTGCGGTCACCTTGATCACCAGTGATCGTGCCATGACCGTCACCCTAGCGCCCACCGCCGACCGTGCGGCCGGCCGGGACCACTAGGCTTGGGGAACATGGAAGAACCAGAGGTGCACCCCGATCTGGAGCCCATCGCGTTCCTGCTCGGCCGGTGGGAAGGCGCCGGTGTCGGCGGTTATCCGACGATCGAGAGCTTCAACTTCGGGCAGGAGATCGAGTTCGGGCACAACGGCAAGCCGTTCCTGTCCTACGTGAGCCGCACCTGGCTGCTCGACCAGGAGGGCAACCGGGTCAAGCCGCTGGCCACCGAGACCGGCTTCTGGCGCCCGCAGCCGAACCGGCAGCTTGAGGTGTTGCTGACGCACCCGACCGGAATCGTCGAGATCTACATCGGCGAGGTCGTCTTCCACAAGATCGATCTGCGTACGGACGTCGTGGCCCGCACCGCCTCGGCCAAGGAGTACACCGCGGGCCACCGGCTCTACGGCCTGGTCAACGGCAACCTCATGTGGGCCTACGAGATGGCGGCCCTCGGCCACCCGCTCACGGACCACATGTCGGCGGAGCTGAAGAAGGTAGCTTGAGCCGATATGAGCACGCCTTTCACCGCTGACGCCGTCGAGGCGATCAAGCGTCACATGAACGACGATCACTCCGGCGACGCCCTGATCATCGTGCGGGCCCTCGGCGGGCGCCCCGAGGCCGTCTCGGCCGTGACGAGCGACGTCGACGCCGAGGCGATCGAGTTCACGCTCGACGGCGGGGAGCGGGTGCGGGTGCCCTGGGGCGAGACGATCACCGAACGCGCCCAGGTGCGCAAGGCCGTGGTGCGGCTCTACCGCGACGCCTGCGGCAAGCTCGGCCTCACGCCGCGCGGCGAGCACTGAAAGAACCGGCGGGAAAACAAAGAGGGCCCCAGGCGACACTCCGCCTGCCGAGCAGGCGGGCCGGATGGACCAAGGACAGGATTCAGCTCCCGCCCTCCGGCTGCCAGGGGCCCCGGTGGTTGCCTCGAATTCGCACGAACGACACGAGACAACAGTCCGCATCGTTAGCGGACAACCACCTCGCTAGCCCGATTATGACTAACCATTATTCGGACCACCTCCTTTCCGCGTACCCAAGAAGCTATGCGCTGGCCGGTGAGCGGGGCAAGTGAATATCACCGAGCGATCCTGTGGTCCGCCGCACGTTGTGAGGCACGCGCCTTACACTCAGGACATGACCGAGACGCAGTGGCACGAGGAACTTCGCGCTAAGGGCTACCGGGTCACTCCCCAGCGCCAGCTCGTTCTCGAAGCGGTCAAGGATCTGGAGCACGCCACCCCTGAGGAGATCTGCGGCAAAGTTCGTGAAACCGCTCGTGGCGTGAACATCTCGACCGTCTACCGCACGCTGGAGTTGCTGGAGGAGCTGGGCCTGGTCACCCACACCCACCTCGGGCACGGCGCGCCGACCTACCACCTGGCCGCGGAGGCCGATCATGTGCACCTGGTGTGCAGGGGGTGCGACCAGGTGATCGAGGTACGCCCCGAGCTGGCCGAGGGGCTGGTCAACGGGCTCGACAAGGAGCTGGGGTTCATCGCGGACGTCCATCACCTGACCGTTTTCGGCCGTTGCCGCGACTGCCGATAACCTGGAGGGCATGCGTAGCCCTCTGCTCGACCTTCCCGGCGCCGTCGCCGCCGACGAGCCGGACTCTGATGTAGCCGCGCACTACGGCGATCTGTTCGCCGAGCAGCGCGCGCTGGCCAAGGGCGAGGCGGTCGTCGACCGCAGCAACCGCGAGGTGGTCCGCGTCTCCGGCGCCGACCGGCTGAAATGGCTCAACGACCTGACCTCGCAGAAGCTCGACACGCTGAAACCGGGCGAATGGACGCAGACGCTCGACCTCGATCTCCAAGGCCGCGTCCAGCACCACCTGACGCTGGTCGACGACGGTCAGAGCGTGCTGGCCCACGTGGAGCCGGGCACCGCGCAGAGCCTGATCGACTATCTCGACCGCATGCGGTTCATGCTGCGGGTCGAGGTGTCGCGGGCCGATGACCTGGCCGTGCTGTCCACGGCCGCGGAAGACTTCCTGGTGCCGCGGGCCGAGCTGGCCGACCACCTGGGCAAGCCGCTGGCCGGGCTGTGGGCGTACGAGGCGCTGCGGATCGAGGCGCACCGGGCGCGGATGGGGTTCGAGACCGACCACAAGACGATCCCCCACGAGATCGCCTGGATCGGGTCGGCCGTCCACCTGAGCAAGGGCTGCTACCGGGGGCAGGAGACCGTGGCCCGGGTGCACAACCTGGGGCATCCGCCGCGTCGCCTGGTGTTCCTGCACCTCGACGGGAGCGTCGACACGCTGCCCGTGCACGGTGATCCGGTGATCTTCGAGAGCCAGGAGATCGGTGTGGTCGGCTCGGCCGCCCGCCACCACGAGCTCGGCCCGATCGCGCTGGCCGTGGTCAAGCGCACGGTGCCGGTGGACGCGACGCTGCTGGCCGGGGGTGTGGCGGCGACCCAGGAGGTCGTCGTGCCGCCCGACGCGGGCCGCAACGTGGCCATCGACCCGTCACTGCGCCGCCGCATCCGCTGAACCGGCGCGTTCAGAGGTCGAGGACCAGGGTGATGGGGCCGTCGTTGACGAGGGACACCTTCATGTCGGCCCCGAACACCCCGCTCTCCACCCGTGCCCCGAGCGCCTGAAGCTCTTCGACGACGGCCCGCACCAGCGGCTCGGCGACCGGCCCTGGGGCCGCCGCCTGCCAGGTGGGCCGCCGTCCCTTGCGCGCGTCGCCGTACAGGGTGAACTGGCTGATCACCAGGAGCGGGGCCGACACGTCGGAGCAGGACTTCTCGCCGTGCAGGATCCGCAGGCCCCACAGCTTGGCGGCGAGCTTGGCCGCCTGCGCCCGCGTGTCGTCATGCGTGACGCCCACCAGGACCATCAGCCCCGGCTCGTCGATCGCCCCGACCGTCTGCCCTTCGACCTCGACCGACGCCGAGCTCACCCTCTGCACAACCGCTCGCATGGCACCCCATTCTGGACCATTCGTAGACTCGTCCCGGAAGAGGAGCGTGAAATGTCGATGATTGTGGAAGTCGTCCGGTCCGGGTTCGTGGAGTCCACGCATCAGGCGCGCATGCTGACGGTGGACGCGGAAGGGCGGCCGGTCGAGACGAGGGGCGCGGTCCACGTCCCCGCGTCGCCGCGATCGTCGATGAAGCCGCTCCAGGCGCTCGGAATGCTCCGCGCCGGGCTCCGGCTGGAGGACGAACTGCTGGCGCTGGCCTGCGCCTCGCACTCGGGTGAATCGTTCCACGTGGACGGCGTCAGGAAGATCCTGGTGGACGCGGGGCTGGAGGAATCGGCGCTGCTGTGCCCGGAGGACTACCCGTTCGACCGGTCGGCGACCGAACGCGGGCGCGTCTTCATGAACTGCTCGGGCAAGCACGCCGCGATGCTGGCCACCTGCGTGCTGAACGACTGGCCGCTGGCCACCTACCTGGAGCCCCCGCACCCGCTGCAGCGGACGATCCGCGAGACGGTCGAGGAGCTGACGGGGGAGCGGGTGGCCGCCTCCGGTGTGGACGGCTGCGGGGCGCCGCTGTTCTTCGTCTCGATGCTGGGGGTGACCAAGGCGTTCAGGGCGTTCCCGCTCTCGTCCGAGGACTCCTGCGAGCGCAGGATCTACGACGCCATGCGCGCCCACCCCGAGTGGACCTCCGGCACCGACCGCGCCGAGGCCACGCTCATGCGCGCCCTGCCGGGGCTGATGCTGAAGGCGGGGGCGGAGGGGTTCGACGCGTTCGTCTTCGAGGACGGCCGCGCGGGCACCGTCAAGGTCGAGGACGGCTCCACGCGGGCCCGCGTGCCCGTCACCGTGGCCGCCCTGCGCTCGGTCGGCCTGGACGCGCCCGAACTGGCTGAACTGGCCGTCCCGCCGGTACTCGGCGGCGGCCGGCCCGTCGGCGAGCTGAGAATCCGCTAGAGGCTGCGGAACTGGCGGGTGGCGGAGATCGCGCCGGAGGTCGTGGTGGTGAACGTGCGCATCGACCCGGCGAACTTCGACAGGTCCCACTCGGCGGGGCCGTGGTACCAGTACAGGTTGTCGACCTGCCGTCCGTCGCCGGTGACCGAGGCCACCACGCGCGACCAGTGCTCGACCCCGTCGAAGATCACGGCATAGGGCAGGTAGCGGGAGAACAGCTCCACCCGGTGCTGATCGGGCACCTGGCCCAGCTCGCCGGAGAACAGGTACTCGCGAAAGCCCAGCGTGTGGGCCAGCGCGGCCGACCCCTTGGCGGTCTTGGCCGGCATGTACTGGCCGCCGACCGCCAGCGCGCCGCCCGCGATGACCACGGCCAGCCCCAGCAGCCCGTACGTGGTGAACCAGGCCAGCCCCGCCGTGGCCAGCAGCCCGGCCCCGATCAGCACCACGCCGGCGGTCGTCCACGTGGTGCGCTCGGTGTCGGGGCGGCGGGCGAACCAGCCCTGCTTGACGACGTCGGTGTACAGGGCGTCGCGGACCTTGCCCAGGTGGGTCGCGAACGCGCCGGACAACTGCGACAACAGCACCTCGTCACGTCCGTCGAAGACGGCCTCGTACAGGGCCTGCTCGTACGGCAGGAGCGTGTTGACAGACGCGGTCGGCAGCTTGACCAGCATCCAGTCGGGCGCGTCGTACGTCTGCCGCGGCTGCTCGTCGATCCGCAGGTAGCCGCGGACCGCCAGGTCGACGATCGTGGCGGTGACATCGATCACGTCGGCCTGTTCGTCCACGAGGGTGCCGATCTGACCGGGCCGCACCCCGTCGGGCGGGGAGAAATGGCCGTTCTGGATGGGATCGACCGAGCCCTTCTCGTGCCCGGCGACCCGGCTGTCGCGGCCCCGGGTCCAGTAGAGCAGGGCGACGCCGCCGAGCAGCAGCACGAGCAGGCCGGCCAGGGCCGCGCCGGTGACGGTGTTCAGGGTGAAGGCCGAGGCCAGGGAGAAGCGCCTGTCCAGGATGGGGACGCCCTCGCTCGACCCCTTCGGGTAACCGACGATCACGGTCAGGACCTGGCCGGAGGCGAGGTTGTCCTGCTCGAATTCGGCCTGGGTGGCCGTGTGGTTCATGGACGCCGAGGTGCAGCCGACGGCCGAGGTCGGCTCCCCGGCGAAGCACGACAGGTTCTGCACCTGCCCGGGGCCGTCCACCTTGACGGTGGCCTTGGCGACCTGCTGGTTCCAGCCGTTCACCGCGAACCAGCGCAGCTCCTCGACCCCGCCCGAGGTCGTCACCGCCCCTTTGACGTCGTACTCGACGGTTCCGTCGCCCTTCATGGTGAGCACGTCGCCGGCCAGGGTGGCACCCTTGACGTTCGAGATCTGGTAGAGGCGGTTGTTGTCGTCGTCGTATCGGGTCCTGGTGGTGAACGTGCGCTTGAGCTCCCCCGACGACCCGCTGATCTTCTCGACCACGTGCAGGGTGCCGTTCTTGCCGAGGGTCATCGTCACCTCGTCCGTGATCCCGGCCCGCGTGGCCATCGCAGGGGCGGAGGTCAACGTCAGAGCGGTGGCCCCAAGGGCGGCCATCGTGAGTCTGATACCCATCATGGCGGAAAATCGTATCGGTTCGTGACTCTCAGTCCACTCTGAGGCTGTTCGCTGCCCTCTGCACGCTCTCCTGGGCGGCGCCCCGGCCGGGGTTCTCCAGGGCCAGCGCCTGGTTCTGGGCGACGAACGGGCGCATGCGCCGCTCGTACCGCTCGAACGCCCCTTCCCCGCCCGCGCCGAGCTCCTGGGCCAGCACGTACGCTCCCACGACCGCCAGGCTGGTGCCCTGCCCCGACAGCGGCGAGGGGCAGTAGCCCGCGTCGCCCACCAGCGCGACCCTGCCCTTCGACCACCGCTCCATTCTGACCTGGGCCATCGCGGCGAAGTAGAAGTCGTCGGACTTCCACATGGCCTCGATCAGTTTGGGCCCCAGGTACACCTCGGAGCAGTGCCGCTCGATGAGGCGCTTCTGCTGCTCGACGTCGTGGTGGTCATAGTCGATCGGCGCGGAGCTGAAGCCCAGGTTCACCCGCATGACGCCGGCGTCGCGGTCGCTGAAGAGGGCGCCGCCCGCCTCGCCCTCGGTGAACCACGTCTGCCAGTGGTCCAGGCCCGCGAAGTTGTCGGCGGTGAAGATGGACAGGTAGGTGCCGAGGTGTCGCAGGAAGCCGGACTCCGGGCCGAAGACCAGGCCGCGCACGTTGGAGTGCAGGCCGTCGGCGCCGATCACGTAGTCGTAGCGGCCCTGCTCGCCGCTCTCGAACCTCACCTCCCCGTCCGGCGTGAGCGCGGCGATCGAGTCGCCGTAGCGGTAGCCGGCGTCGGAGGCGGCCATGAGGATCGCGGTCAGGTCGTCGCGCATGATCTCGACGTCCGGGCTGTCGAAGCGGCCGCCGCTGATCGTGCCCTCGGTGTCGCGCATGAGCTCGTTGCCGTCGCGGTCGACCATGGACATGCCGCGCATCCTCGTCCGCATGTCCCTGATCTGGTCGAGGAGGCCCATCTTCGCGGCCACGGTGATCGCGGCGCCCCTGAGGTCGATGGCCTGGCCGCCCTTGCGCGGGGCCGGGGCGCGTTCGACGAGCGTCACCTCATACCCGTGCCGCCGCAGCCAGAAGGCCAGGACGGGCCCCGCGACACTCGCTCCCGAGATGAGCGCCTTCATTGTTTCCTCCTTGTTGACGTTGTACGCGAAACTGAATGTACGTCGTACATACAGCAGCTCACAAGGATATGCTGGGAGGATCTGTACTAGTACAGGAGGAGTGTGATGAGTACCGGCGCCCGCATCGTGGCCGACATCAAGCAGCGCATCGCCGACGGCAGGCTGCGTCCGGGAGAGCGGGTGCCCTCCACCCGGCAGCTCGCCAGAGACTGGGGCGTCGCCCTGGCCACCGCCGCCAAGGCGCTGACCCTGCTGGCCCAAGAGGGCGTCGTGGTCGCCGAGCCGCGCGTCGGCACGATCGTGGCCGAACCCAAGGGCGGCAGGGCGCGGCGGCCCGTGCCGTCCGAGCACGATCTGACCCGCGCGCGCATCGTGCGCGCGGCCGTCGACATCGCCGACGCCGACGGGCTCGCCGAGGTGACCATGCGCGCCGTCGCGGGCCGGCTCGGCGTGGCCACCATGTCCCTCTACCGCCACGTGGGCGGCAAGGACGACCTGCTCGTGCTGATGGTCGACGCGGTGCTCGACGACTTCCCACTGCCGGAGCAGCCGCCGCCGGGCTGGCGGGCCGGGCTGGAGGCGTCCGCGCGGGTGCAGTGGGCGGTCTACCGCGCGCACCCGTGGGTGGCCGGCGTCTCCTCACTGACCAGGCCGCTGCCCTCGCAGGGCCTGCTCAAGTACACCGAGTGGGCCATGCGGGCGCTGGAAGGCACCGGCCTGGACGCCACGACCAGGATGTACGTGCACATCCTGGTCTACAGCCACGTCCAGGGCCTCGCGGCCAACATCGAGCTGGAACGTCAGGCCCGCGCGGCCACCGGGGTCACCAGTGACGAGTGGGTGGCCGGGCAGGAGGAGCACCTGCGGTGGCTCGCCGAGTCCATGCGCTTTCCCGCGTTCGTCCGGCTCCTGGACGAGTTCGACGGCGACTTCGACCTCGACCTGGACCGGCTGTTCGAGTTCGGGCTCGGCCCGCTGCTCGACGGGCTGGCCGCGGTGGTCGAGGGCGCTAGTCGATGATCTGGATGCGCAGGCGGCGGAAGCCCCGGCCCTTGCTCTCGACCTTGCCGACCCTGATGTGGCCGATCTGCTTGGTCGAGGCCACGTGAGTGCCGCCGTCGGCCTGGGTGTCGAGGCCCACGATGTCGACGATCCGCACGTCCTGGACGCTCTGCGGCACCAGGTTGGTGGCCGTGCGGATGATGTCGGGGATCTCGAACGCCTCCTTGCGCGGCAGCACCCGGACGTCGATGCGCCGGTCGGCGACGACCTCGGCGTTGCAGGCGTCCTCGACGGCCTGCTTGAACCCCGCAGGCAGCTCCGGCAGGTCGAAGTCCATTCTGGCGCTCAGCTCGTCCATGTTGCCGCCGGTGACCAGACAGCCGTAGTCCCTGAACACCACGCCGCACAGCACGTGCAGGCCCGAGTGCGTGCGCATGAGCGCCGAGCGCCGCGCGTCGGCCACCGCCGCCTCGACCACGGTGCCGACCGGCGGGATCGGGTCGCCCTCCGCCGGGATCAGGTGGAGATCGTCGCCCTTGCGCACCCCGACGATGCGCGTCTCCACACCCTGCCAGACCAGAACGCCGTGATCCGCCGGCTGGCCGCCCCCACCTGGATAGAATGCCGACCGGCTCAGCACGATGCCCTCAGGCGTCGCGTCCAGCACGACGGCCTCGAAGTCGCGGAGATTCTGGTCCGACAGTTCCAGCCGCTGGGTGCGCCCGTGGAGGTCGTTGGTCATGTCGGCAGCTTAGTGCCCGAGGTGGGAATGAGGCATCGGTCCCTGATCGCACCGGCGATCGCGATGATGGGGCTCGTCTCCGGATGCGGCCCTCCGGCGCCCAGGAACGTCACGGCGTCGCACAAAGCGCCGGTGATCATGTTCGTGGGCGACAGCTTCACCGTCGGGTCGGGGCCGGTGCCGCGGTGGCGGACCTATGCCTCGCTGACCGCGCGCCTGCTGGGCTGGCAGCCGGTCATCGCGGGGGCGAGCGGCACGGGGTTCGTCAACCGGGGCCGCGTCGGGCGTACGTTCCAGCAGTCGTTCGAGGAGGAGCTGGCCTGGCGCCCGGCCCCCGACCTGCTGGTCATCTCCGGCGGGCACAACGACCGGAGCGGGAGCGCCGAGCACGTGGGCCAGGCCGCCGCCAACCTGGTGCGGCAGGCGCGCGAGCGCTGGCCGGGCGCCAGGATCGTGCTGGTCGGCCCGATCTGGCTGGACGAGCCGCCGCGCCGGGCCTACGGCGTGCGCGACGCCCTGGCGGAGGCGGCGAGCAGGGAGGGCGTGCCGTTCCTCGACCCGCTGCGCCGGCGCTGGCCGCCGGACGCGCTGCTGCCCGACGGCGTGCACCCCACGGCCGCAGGGCACGAACGCCTGGCCGCCTGGCTGGCCCGCGAACTGGACTGAGGTCGTTTACCAGGGGCCGTAGGGGCCGTTGTTGCCCCGGCCGCCCATGCCCTTGACGGCGGGCTTGACGTCGACGATGTAGATCGTGGCGGCGATGACCGCCAGGATTGAGAAGAAGCCCAGGCCGATGCCGATGAACTCGACGCTGCCCACGATCCGGAAGGCCCTGAAGTAGCTCCACGCGCCCGCGCCGGAGAACAGCGTCGCCAGCACGAGGATCAGCAGCCACAGGTTCTTCTGGAGCTTGCCCGCCGAGACGAAGGCGGGGGTCGGCACCCGGAGCGCGTGCACGAGCGCGTAGATCGACATGCCGAAGATGGCCGTCGCGAGCACCAGGAAGAGAAGGTTGAAGACACCGTTGATCAAGTTCATGTTTGTTGGCTCCGCCCAACGCCGCGATGGAAATCCGGCTTCAGCCTAATAGGCGTCCCCGACAGGCGGGCACCCCCAAACGGGAAGGCCCGCCTCCGATCGGAGACGGGCCCTGCTGTCACCTCAGGCCTTGGTCCTGGTGGTGCGGGTCTTCTTGACCGGCCGGGCAGCCTCGGAAACCTCTTCGAGCTCCAGGGCGGCATCGCCGGAGGTCTTGCTGACGACCCGGCGGCCACGCGTGGCGAAGCCCTCGTAGGCCTCGGTGGCCCGGTGGGTGAGCTGGTCGGCGTACTCGCGGGCCTTCTCGGGGAGCTCCTTGGCGAAGCCCTCGGCCTTGCCCGCGTACTCGCGGGCCCGCTCGGGAAGGTCCTTGGCCAGCTCGGTGCGGCGCGACTGGAGCTTGTGGAACTGCTCGGGCAGCTCGCGCAGCTTCTCGACGGCGTAGTCGCCCACGCCCGCGACGGCGTAGAACGGCTTGGATTCGGTGAGCTTCTTCACCTCAGTGGAGAGCGTCATGGGTTAACCTTCCTTGGTTTCCTGGGTGACGTTGCCGCCTCGCGAGGGCGCCGCGAAGGGCTCGATGGCGGCGAGGAACTCCTCCGACAGCGGCACGTCGTCCGGCTCGGAGTCGTGCCGGGGGTGAGCATTCTGGGAGGTCTGCTCGTCCTCGGCGCGCTTCTCCTTGCGGAATGATTCGTAGATGTCGATCAGCACCTGGCGTTGGCGCTCTGAGAGGTGCGCGTCGGCCCTGATCGTGGTGATCACGTCGCTGGGCGGCTCACGGTCCTCGATGAGGCCCGCCTGCACGTAGAGCGCTTGCGAGGAGATGCGCAGACCCTTGGCGATCTGGTTGAGAATCTCCGCGCTCGGCTTGCGCAGGCCGCGCTCGATCTGGCTCAGGTAGGGGTTGGAAACCCCCGCCGCCGCCGCGAGCTGGCGCAGCGAGATCTGCGCCTGCTGCCGCTGCTCGCGGATGTATTCACCGATCGAGCCGACTTTGGGTAGTGCCATACGTCCAGTCTGCCTCGCGGTGCTTGCAATTGCAAACACGGCGATTAACGGCAGCTAGCATCAGAGCTGGATAACCCAGAGGAATGGGGTGATAGTGAGCAAAGTCACGGATAGCGCGATATATCCGTAGCGGGTGGATGCGGCCAGTTCAGGGCCCGGCTTGATCAGGCGATCGACCCTGGCCATGACGTTGTGGGCGTGCACGCCCATCATGCCGTGCGGGGTCGGCATGGCGCCCGCCGTGCCGAACCTGAGCAGCGCCGTGGCCAGCCTGCGCGGCGAGCAGTAGCGACGCGCGCGGTCGTCGGCGGCCATCTCGACGAGCAACTCCACCTGGCCCTGCGCGTCGGCCGCGACCTTGGACCAGGGCAGCGCCCTGCGCAGCGCGGCGAACGGCAGCAGCACCAGGTCGTGGCGCTCGCGCACGTGCGCGGCCTCGTGCGCGAGCACGGCCGCCATCTCGTCCTCCGACAGCAGCTTGAGCGCGCCCTCGCTGACCACGACCTGCGAGCGCAGGCCCGGCACGCAGTAGGCCGCGGCGCTGGGATGGTCGAGCACCCGCACGCCGGGCACGCCGGGGTTCTCGTGGGAGATCAGCGCCAGCAGCATGCGGTGGCGCCTGCGGGCGCGCAACGCCTGCAGACCGGCCATGATCAGCACCACGACCAGGACCGCCAGCGCCGTGAGCCCCGCGATCAGAGCCAGCACGTGCAGCGGGTCCCACGCGTGCGCGGGCTGCTCGCCGCGCGCGAACGCGACCAGGCCGGGCAGCACGCCCGTCTCGTAGGGCTGGACGGCGAAGGCGAGCATCGCGCCCGTCGTCGCCAGCCCCCAGGCCACGCCGAGGGACTGCCAGACGATGATGGCCAGCCGTGGGGCCCGTGAGGTCCACCGGGCCGTCGTGAAACGCCAGGAGCCGAGCCCGCACGCCATCGCGAGCGCGGCCAGCACCACTGCCGTGATCACTCTTCCTCCAGCTCCGTGAGGGCTCTGCGCAGGATCTCCGCCTCCGTGCCCGACACGGCCTGGGCGAAGCGGGTCAGGGCGGCCGATCGGTCGCCCGTCATGTCCAAGGCTTCCAGCATAAGCTCGGCGATGTAGGCGTCACGGGTTTCCGCGGGCTGATACCTCCACGCCCGCCCGTCTCTGGTGCGATCGAGGAAGCCCTTGCGGGTGAGGCGGTCGAGCACGGTCATCACCGTGGTCGGGGCGAGGTCGCGGTCGGCGATCAGCCGACCCACCTCGCGTGCGGTGAGCGGGTTGCTCTCCGCCCAGAGGATGTCCATGATACTGCGCTCAAGCTCGCCAAGACCCTTCACGCCATTCAGACTAGCTCTACGACGTGTCGAGCTCGTATCCGGGATGCTGGTGAGATGGAGATCACGCTGGTACTGGGCGACATCACCGAGCAGCGGGCGGACGCGGTCGTCAACGCGGCCAACTCCTCGCTCATGGGCGGCGGGGGCGTGGACGGCGCCATCCACCGCCGAGGGGGCCCCGAGATCCTGGAAGAGTGCAGGAAGCTGCGTGCTTCCCAGTACGGCAAGGGCCTGCCGACCGGCCAGGCGGTGGCCACCACGGCCGGTCGGCTGCCCGCGCGGTGGGTGATCCACACCGTCGGGCCTGTCTACTCGCGCTCGGAGGACCGCTCAGAGCAGCTCGCCTCCTGCTACCGCGAGTCGCTGCGGGTGGCCGACTCGCTGGGGGTCACGTCGGTGGCCTTCCCCGCGGTTTCGACCGGCATCTACGGCTGGCCCATGGACGACGCCGCGCGCATCGCCCTGGACGCCGTCAGAGGGGCCGATACGGCGGTGCGGGACGTCAGGTTCGTGCTGTTCGACGCCGCGGCCTACGCCGTGTTCGAGTCGCTGGCCCGCTAGGGGGCCACGGCGGACCAGGGGAGGGTCAGTTCGCCGAGTCGCCAGCGGGCAGGACCGCCGAGCGGCGGTCGCGTCGGCACGGGCCAGGATCGGGACAACTCTCGCACGGAGGCCAGCCACCGCTGACGCACGCCATAAGCCCCGTAAGGCGCACTGACCGCCCACGCCCGGTCGAAGTCGCTCAGGAATGCGTGGATCCGCTCACCCGGCACGTTCCGGTGGATCAGCGTCTTGGGCAGCCGGTCGGCCAGGTCGGAAGGCCGGGAGAAGGCGTCGAAACGGGCGGAGAAGGTGATGGTCCCCGGCCCTTCGGGCGACAGGCCCGCCCAGACCGCCCGCCGCCCGTTCTCGGATGACGTGCCCTCCACCAGGACGCCGCCGGGCGCCAGCTTGCCGCACAGCGTCTCCCAGTGCCGCCACGCCTCCGGCTCGGCGTACTGCCGCAGGACGTTGAAGGCCCGCACCAGCGTCGGCGGGCGCGAGATCGGCAGTTCGAAGCCCCCGAGCCGGAAGCTCAGCCCTTCCCGCTCGTACGGCTTGGCCGCCGCCACCCTGGCCGGATCGATCTCGATGCCGACGACCTCGACCCCGGGCGCCACCCCGCGCAGCCGGGTGAACAGCTCCAGCGTCGTCGTGTGCGAGGCGCCGTACCCGAGATCCACCACCAGCGGTCGTTCCGCGGCACGCAGCGCCTGGCCGTGCACCGCGACCACCCAGCGGTCGCAGCGCCGCAGCCGGTTGTACCCGGTCGTCCCTCGGGTGATCGATCCGACCGGTTTAGCCACTGACGCGGTGGACCCTGTGCTGCGCGGCCTGGGCGCGGGGGCGGATGACCATGCGGTCGATGTTCACGTGGGCGGGCCTGGTCACGCACCAGGCGATCGCGTCGGCCACGTCGTCTGAGGTCAGCGGGTCGGGTACGCCGGCGTACACGCGCTCGGCGGCAGCCTCGTCGCCCCTGAACCGGTTGAGCGCGAACCCCTCGCTCTTCACCATGCCGGGCGCGATCTCGACGACCCGCACCGGCTGCCCGACCAACTCCAGGCGGAGGGTCTCGACCATCGAGGTCTGGGCGTGCTTGGCCGCGCAGTAGCCGCCTCCGCCCTCGTACGACACCAGCCCCGCGGTCGAGGTCACCATCACCAGCACGCCGTCGCCCGACTCGACGAGCTTGGGGATGAGCGTCTGGGTCATGCGGAGGGAGCCGAGGACGTTCGTGTCGTACATCCGCTGCCAGTCGTCCAGCCGCCCTTCCGCCACCGATTCGAGGCCGAGGGCGCCGCCGGCGTTGTTGACCAGCACGTCGCAGCGCTCCAGCGAGGCGGCCAGCGCCTCGACCGACTCCTGCGAGGTGACGTCCAGCGCCACCGCCCTGATCGAGGGCACGTCCGCGGCCAGCTTGTCCAGCCGGTCGCGCCGCCTGGCGCCCGCGATCACCTCGTACCCCTCTGCGGCGAGCCGCCGCGCGGTCGCCTCGCCGATGCCACTGCTCGCCCCGGTCACCACAGCCGTTCTCCGCATGCGACCCATCCTGCCGCAACCCGCCGAACCCCCGTCTCCGGGCCCCATGCCGGCCGGGATAGGGATTCGTACCCCAGTTATGACCTCATGTCGGGAATGTCGCAAAAATCTGGGTCGTTGTATCCCGCTTGGAGGTGGTGTCGAGTGAGGCGACGACGGGTCGGCCGAGTCGCGACGATCAGCATGCACACGTCCCCTTTGGACCAGCCCGGCAAGGGCGACGCCGGAGGCATGAACGTGTACATCGTCGAGTCCGCCAAACGCCTGGCTCACCTCGGCGTCGAGGTCGAGATCTTCACCCGGGCCACGGCCCGCGACCTGCCGCCCGTGGCCGAACTGGCCCCCGGCGTCCTGGTCCGCCACCTCACCGCAGGACCGTACGAGGAGATGGACAGAAGCGACCTGCCCGGCCAGCTCTGCGCCTTCCTCTCCGAGGTGCTGCGCACCGAGGCGATGTACGACGCGGGCCGCTACGACGTCATCCACTCCCACTACTGGCTGTCCGGCCAGGTCGGCTGGCTGGCCAAGGAGCGCTGGGGCGTGCCGCTGGTGCACACGATGCACACGATGGCCAAAGTGAAGAACCTGCTCCTGGCCCAGGGCGACAGGCCGGAGCCCCAGGCCCGCGTGGTGGGCGAGCAGCAGGTCGTGGACATCGCCGACCGCCTCGTGGCCAACACCGTGGACGAGGCCCGCGAGCTGATCGGCCTGTACGGCGCCCCCGAACAGCGCGTCGCCGTCGTGAACCCCGGCGTCAACCTCACCGTCTTCCAACCGGCCTCACAGTCCGCCGCCCGCCGCAGGCTGGGCCTGCCGCAGGACGCGCACGTACTGCTGTTCGTGGGCCGCATCCAGCCGCTCAAGGCCCCCGACGTGCTCCTGCGCGCCGCCTCCAGGATGCTCATCGACGACCCGTCGCTGCGCGATCGCCTGATCGTGGCCTGCGTCGGCGCCCCCTCCGGCAACGGCCTGGCCAGGCCGTCCATCCTCGCCGAACTCGCCGCGGAACTGGGCATCTCTGACGTCGTCCGCCTCGTCCCCCCGGCCCCGCAGGAGGAACTGGCCGAGTGGTACCGCGCGGCCTCGGTGACGGTCGTGCCGTCCTACAGCGAGTCGTTCGGCCTCGTCGCCCTGGAGTCCCAGGCGTGCGGCACCCCGGTGGCCGCGGCCGCCGTGGGCGGGCTGCGCACCGCCGTCCGGGACGGAATCTCCGGCCTGCTCGTGGACGGCCACGACCCGGCGGACTGGGCGCCGGCGCTGCGCCGCTTCATCACGGCCCCGCGCTGGCGGGACGAGCTCTCACAGGGCGCGCGCACGCACGCGACCGCCTTCGGCTGGCAGGCCACGGCCGCGCGCCTCATGGACGTCTACGCGGGCGCCATCGCCAACCTTCACAAACTGCCCGTGGCCCTCAACTTCTAGCCCGGACTTTTATTCTGTACGGCATGCGCGATGTCGTCGAAGCAGCGCTCAAGGCCGCGGACGTCTCCTACGACGAGCCGCGGCCAGGGGCGTTCCTGGTCAAACTGCCCGGACAGCACAAGCTCGCCACCATGACCTGGCTCATCGTCGGCGAGCGGGTCCTGCACGTCGAAGCGTTCTTCTGCCGCCGGCCCGACGAGAACCACGCCGAGTTCTTCCGGTGGCTGCTGGGCAAGAACGGCTCGATGTACGGCGTGCACTTCAGCCTCGACCCGGTGGGCGACGTCTACCTGGTCGGCAAGGTTCCCCTGGCCGCCGTCTCCGAGGCGGAGGTGGACCGCCTGCTCGGCTGCGTGCTGACCTACGCCGACGACTGGTTCGACCGGGCGCTGGAGCTGGGCTTCGCATCGTCCATCAGACGCGAGTGGGCGTGGCGGGCCAAACGCGGCGAGTCGCTGGCCAACCTGCAGGCATTCGCCCGGTTCGCCGACCCCGCCGCGACCGGCGAACCATAGGATTGGCCGCATGGCGACTTTGGTGCTGCTACGGCATGGCGAGAGTGACTGGAACGCAAAGGGCCTGTTCACGGGCTGGGTGGACGTGAGCCTGTCCGCCAAGGGCGAGGACGAGGCCAGACGCGGCGGCAAGCTGCTCCTGGAGGCCGGGCTGCGGCCCGACGTCGTCCACACCAGCCTGCTGACCAGGGCCATCCAGACGGCCCAGTTCGCGCTGGGGGAGGCCGACCTGCTCTGGCTCCCGGTGCGGCGGAGCTGGCGGCTCAACGAGCGCCACTACGGTGCCCTGCAGGGCAAGAACAAGGCCCAGACCAGGGAGGAGTTCGGCGACGAGCAGTTCATGTTGTGGCGCCGCTCCTACGACGTGCCCCCGCCCCCGATCGCCGACGACGACGAATACTCCCAGGCCGGCGACCCCCGCTACGCCCTGCTGCCCCCGGAGCTGATGCCCCGCACCGAGTGCCTGAAGGACGTCGTCGAGCGCATGCTGCCCTACTGGTACGACGCGATCGTGCCCGACCTGTCGGACGGCCGCACGGTCCTGGTCGCGGCCCACGGCAACTCCCTCAGGGCCCTGGTCAAGCACCTCGACGGCATCGGCGACGACGAGATCTCCGGGCTCAACATCCCGACGGGCATCCCGCTGCGCTACGAGCTCGACGCCGATTTCCGGCCCGTCAAGCCCGGCGGCGAGTACCTCGATCCCGAGGCGGCCAAGTCCGCGATCGAGGCCGTGGCCAACCAGGGCCGCTGAACCACGCGTGCGCGCCGTCGGCCGAACAGGCCTGTTCGGCCGACGGCGGCCTCCCGGAGAGCGTCGAACGCTGAGAGCGGGGCGGCGTCGACCTGCCGCCGCGACCCCGCGCTGAACGAGCGATGGCCGTCCGGCGCTGAGCTCGTCACGGCCAGGTGGGGAAGGGAGGCGGGTCGTCTGCGGCTTTCAGGGATGCGGCCCGGTCCACGCAGGCGGGGCAGACGGGCTGGTCGGCCGACCTGGCCACGGCCTCGGGCCCGGCCGGGCGCAGGGTGCCGAGGACGGAGAAGCCCGGCGGCAGGCCGGTCTGGGGGTCGATCAGGACGGTCATGACCTCGCCCGGGTCATAGGTGAACGTGCGTCCGCACGCGCAGCACCGGCCCGTCTCCGTTTTGCCCGGCTTGTCGGCCATCTGCCCCTCGAACGGTGGTCAGCTCTTCTCGGGACGGGACCCCGTGACCAGGTAGACGACGTCCTGCGCCACCCGAACCGCATGGTCGGCATACCGTTCGTAATACCGCCCGATCAACGTGATGTCGATGGCCGGCTCGACCCCGTGCTCCCAATCCTTGGACAGGATATTCCTGAACAGCCTGCGGTGCAGCCTGTCCATGGCGTCGTCGTCCTGGTCGAGTTCGAGCGCCGAGTCCACGTCCCGCGTGGCCACGCAACTGCCGGCCTTCGTGACGATGTTCTCGGCGATCTGGCCCATCTCCAGGATCGTCGAGCGGATCTGCGGCGGGATCGCCGAGTCGGGGTGGCGGAGGCGGGCGACCTTGGCGACGTGGACGGCGAGGTCGCCCATGCGCTCCAGGTCCGTGCCCATGCGCAGCGCCGTGATGACCGACCGCAGGTCCACCGCCACCGGCTGCTGCCTGGCCATCAGCTCGAAGATCGACGCCTCGATGTCGGCGAAGACCGCGTTCACCTCGGCGTCCCGGGAGATGACACTCTCGGCGAGCTGGAGATCGGAGTCGAGCAGGGCCGTGGTGGCACGGGAGATGGCCGAGCGGACAAGCCTGGTCATCTCCACAAGCTTGTCCGTCAGTGAATCAAGTTCTTCATGGTACGCGTCGCGCATGAGATCACCGTACGTGGCTCTCGATGAACGAACCCCTACCGCCAGATGAACTTTCCAGGAAAGGGCTGTTCATCCCCTGATGAGGGGGTCTGTCCCTGGGGAAACGCCGCCTACCATCAGAGGCATGAGTGAGATGGCCATGAGCTTCGCTGCCCTGGCCGGGTTCGTCGTGGGCGCCCTGGCGGTCCTTTTCTACCGCAATCAGATCGAAGCACCTCGCAGGACCGATACGACCGACGACGTCGAGTCAGGCGCGGCGCTTCCGCAGGGCGTCGCCTCCGTGCTGGCCGTGCTGCCCTCGTCCGCCGTGGTGCTCGACGCGCATGACCGCGTCCTGCGCGCCAGTTCGGCGGCTCGGGCGTTCGGGCTGGTCAAGGGCGATCGCCTGATGGCCGCAGAACTGCTCGCCCTGGCCCGGCAGGTGCGCCGCGACGGAGAGATCCGCGAGAGCGAGATCGACGTCGCCGGACACAAGTTCGGCCAGGAGACCACCAACTTCGCCGTCCGCGTGGCACCGCTCGGCACCTACGGCCAGGTGCTGGTGCTCGCCGAGGACCAGACAGAAAGCCGCCGCGTGGAGGCCGTGCGGCGCGACTTCGTCGCCAACGTCAGCCACGAGCTCAAGACCCCGGTCGGCGCCATGAGCCTGCTGGCCGAGACCATCCAGGACGCCGCCGACGACCCCGAGGCGGTCAGCCGCTTCGCCGGGCGCATGCAGCACGAGTCCGCCCGGCTCAACTACCTCATCCAAGACCTGATCACCCTCAGCAGGATCCAGGGTGCGGAACCCATCCCGACCCCAGGACAGGTCTCCATCGACGAGGCCATCCACGACGCCATCGACCACTGCAACACCAAGGCCGTCGCCAAGGACATCGCGCTCGTCTCCGGCGGCACCGAGGGTCTGCGCATCTGGGGCGACGACGAGCTGCTCGTCACCGCCCTGCGCAATCTGATCGACAACGCCGTCGCCTACAGCCCCGACCACACCAGGGTCGTGGTCAGTGTGCGGCCGGCCGGCGACTCCGTGGAGATCAGCGTCAGCGACCAGGGGATCGGCATCCCCGAAGAGGCGCTGGAACGCATCTTCGAACGCTTCTTCCGCGTCGACGCGGCCAGGTCGCGCGCCACCGGCGGCACCGGGCTCGGCCTGGCCATCGTCAAGCACGTCGCCGCCGCACACGCCGGCGAAGTGTCCGTTTGGAGCAAGGAAGGGTCCGGCTCCACGTTCACACTCCGTCTGCCCGCTTTCGGCGGGACGGCGGTGGCAGTACCACCCTCGATTCCCCTGGAGACAGCCAAATGACCCGAGTTCTAGTAGTCGAGGATGAGGAGTCCTTCTCGGACGCCCTGTCCTACATGCTGCGTAAAGAGGGCTTCGAGGTGTCGGTCGCGGCGACCGGACCCGAGGCGCTCGACACCTTCGACCGCGACGGCGCCGACCTGGTGCTGCTCGACCTGATGCTGCCCGGCCTGCCCGGCACGGAGGTGTGCAGGTCGCTGCGGCAGCGCTCCAAGGTCCCCGTGATCATGCTGACCGCCAAGGACAGCGAGATCGACAAGGTCGTGGGCCTGGAGCTGGGCGCCGACGACTACGTGACCAAGCCGTTCTCCTCGCGCGAGCTCGTCGCCCGCATCCGTGCGGTCCTGCGCCGCCAGGGCGACGTGCCCGAGGAGCTGGAGACCGCGGTGCTGGCCGTCGGCCCGGTGCGGATGGACGTCGACCGGCACGTCGTGGCCGTCCGCGGGGAGCAGGTGCAGCTCCCGCTCAAGGAGTTCGAGCTGCTTGAGGTGCTGCTGCGCAACGCGGGCCGCGTGCTCACCAGGGGCCAGCTCATCGACCGCGTCTGGGGCGCCGACTACGTGGGCGACACCAAGACGCTGGACGTGCACGTCAAGCGCCTGCGGGCGAAGATCGAGTCCGACCCCTCCAACCCCCGGTGCATCCTGACGGTGCGCGGCCTGGGCTACAAGTTCGACGCGACAGAAGAGTGAACAACCCTTGTTCCGGTGCGTTGGACGCGCCGGAACAAGGGTTTCTGCGTGTCTCAGTGACCTTCCGCCGCCTGCGTGGCCGACGGGGACGCCGAGGGCGTCGCGGCGGGGGTGGCGTTCGGGGCCGGGGGGTAGTCCTTGAACTCGCGGCTGCGCGTGACCACAGGCACGTTCAGGGACACGACACCGGCGTTGGCGAACTGGAGGTCCAGCTTGATGGTCTCGCCGCCCCTGAGGCTCCTGGGGATCGCCTCGAGCATGAGCTGAGGGGTGGGCTTGCCGGTGTTCACGAGCTGGTTGGCCGGGAGCGGCACCTGGGCCGTCATCTTCACCTTGCCCATGTTGCCCGCGGAGACGGCTTGGAGCGTGTCGGGGGCGCCGTTGGTGTTGAGGATGTTCAGGTAGATCGGGGCGGAACCGAGCCAGGCGAGCTGCGCTCCGCTGTCGGGGCCGAGGACGAACGCCTGCGGGATGTGAATGCCGCTCTTGCCGTAAGCGCCGTTATCCATCAACACTTGCGCTTCGTTGGGGGCGTACGGCTTGTTGGTGTTGGCGTCGAATCCGGCCCCGCAGCCCGCGAGCACGGGGGCTGTCAAGAACGCGGCGGCTACGACAATCCAGCGAGGGCGGGTCACGAGCGGGTACTCCTTGATCTCGCGCAGATCGCGCGCGTGCGTGATGAGCAGGCTCTCTCGCACGTTTCGCGCGTGCGTGAGCGCAGCGCCAACCATATCCACCCGAATGCATGGTCATATCCACACCCCCGCAGGTCATTAGCTATGTCCGCAATTGCCATTCATAGAGTTGAGCGCTTGTCAAGCCCTAATATGCGGCTTTGACCTGCAGTTATGATGATTTCACTGTTCCGGGAGGCTGTGGATGCGTGGTACCCTGGAGTACAGCGGAAGGGGTACTTGTCACATGACTTTCCAGGTCGGCGACACGGTCGTCTACCCCCACCATGGGGCTGCTCGGATCGAAGCAATCACGAAGCGATCCATCAAGGGTGAGGAAAAGACCTACCTGGTGCTCAAGGTCGACAAGGGCGACCTTACCGTCCAGGTGCCAGCGGAAAACGCAGAACTCGTCGGTGTGCGCGATGTTGTCGGCCAGGAAGGCCTTGAACGGGTTTTCGATGTCCTTCGGATGCCGCACACGGAAGAGCCGACCAACTGGTCTCGTCGTTACAAGGCCAATCTGGAGAAGCTTGCCTCCGGCGATGTGAACAAGGTCGCCGAAGTGGTTCGCGACCTGTGGCGGCGTGACCGCGAGCGCGGTCTGTCCGCGGGGGAGAAGCGCATGCTCGCCAAGGCGCGCCAGATCCTGGTCAGCGAGTTGGCACTGGCCGAGAAGACCAACGAGGACAAGGCTGAGGCCCTGCTCGACGAGGTCCTCAACTCCTGAACACGAACCTTCCACGGGTGGGCGTCGGAGTCGATGTCCACCCGTTCGCTTCAGGACGTCCTCTCAACCTCGCCGGCCTGCACTGGCCCGGTGAGACCGGGCTCGCCGGGCACTCCGACGGCGACGCCGCCGCGCACGCGGCCTGCGACGCCCTGCTGTCCGCGGCCGGTCTGGGTGATCTGGGCAGGTTGTTCGGCACCGCCGACCCGCGCTGGGCGGGCGCCTCGGGTGTCACGCTGCTGGAGGAGACCGCGCGCCAGGTGCGCGCCGCCGGCTATGAGATCGGCAACGTGGCCGTCCAGGTGATCGGCAACCGGCCCAAGCTGGCGCCGCGCCGTGAAGAGGCCGAGAAGACGCTCAGCGCCGCCGTGGGCGCCCCTGTGAGCATCAGCGCCACCACCACCGACGGGCTCGGGCTGACGGGCCGGGGCGAGGGCATCGCGGCGCTCGCGACCGCGCTGGTCGTCCAGGTCGACGCCAACCTTTCCTGAACCGTGCGCGTCTTATAGAGGGATACGTGAGGGTGTCCCGGCGGGCCGTCATCACGCCCGCCGAATCCGAAGGCGGCGGTTCGTCACTGGCGCGGTACGGGCCGCCGCCTTCTCTCGGGTAGTTTGCCTGCTCAGCGGGTAGATGGCCCCCCAAGACATGTGAACGTCCCGGGGGGAGATACGCATGATCGGCGCGATCATTTCCGCGATAATCATCGGCGCCATAATCGGCGCGCTGGCTCGGCTGATAGTGCCTGGCAAGCAGAACATGTCCGTCGGTCTCACGATCATCGTGGGTATCGTGGCCGCCCTGATCGGCACGCTGATCGCACAGGCGGTCGGCCTGGCGAACACGCGGGGGATCAACTGGCTCGAGCACATCATCCAGCTCATCCTCGCCATCGCCGGCGTCCTCCTCGTCACGCGGCTCGGCCCGAGGCGCACCGGCGGCACCCGCGGAACCGGGCCTGGTAGCGGACCTGGAACACCCACCTGACCTGTAGTTTCGTAAAATCGGCGCATAATCGCCGTAGATCGGGTAGCGAGCATCCCCGTGGGAGTGAACCGCTCACTCTCACGAGGAGGTTCCTGTCATGACAATCGAATCCATCCTGGGCGCCATCGTCATCGGCGCTGTGATCGGCGCAATCGGCCGGCTGCTGCTTCCCGGCAGGCAGGCCATCGGGTGGATCCTCACCATCGTCGTCGGCATCGTGGCCGCCCTGCTGGGCACCGCGCTCGCGCAGGTGCTCGGCGTGGCGACGACCCCTGGCATCGACTGGATCGAGTTGGTGATGCAGGTCGTCCTGGCGGTCGTCGGCGTCGGTGTGGTCGCCGGGCTACGACGCGGCACCAGCGCTTAGGCGGGATAGATGAACCCGCCCGGGCTCCGTGCCCGGGCGGGTTCCTTCACTCTTCTTCCGGGGGGCGGGGAGTGCTGCGGAGGCGGCCCGAGGGGGCCGGAGCGTCTTCCTTGATCACGGGGTGGGGAACGGTGTCCTCCAGCTCGTCGCCCTCTTTGTCATCGGTGACGACCGGGTGGGGCTGGGTGTCAGCGTCCTCTTTATCCTCTTTGTCGTCTGGCCGGGGGTGGACGAGGACATCGGTCGGCTTGACCCGGTCACCCCAGCGGACGGGACGCGTCTCGGGCTCTGGCTTCTCCTCCGCCTTGTCCTCCTCCCGCACCGACCATTCGCTGACCCGAGCGGAAACCGGCGGGCTCTCCTGGGACGGATGCTCCTGCTCCTGGGACGGGCTCTCCGGGGACGGTGTGGGCTCTGGGACGAGGTGGACCGGCGTCGTCGTCGTCTTCGGCGTCGGCTTCGGTGTCGTCTCGCTCGGCTGCCGGGTCCGGTGGAAGGGCACGATGTCCTGCTCCGCCGGGCGTTCGCCGTCTTCGTCGCGGGCGGAACCCCGATGGGCCTGCACGTGTTTGATCAGCAGCAGCCAGAGCCACAGCGCCACGGCCAGCATGACCCACGGCGCCAGGGCCACGCCCACGGCCGTCTGCCGCACGTCGAACCCGAACCGCACCGACGTCGCCACGTTCACCGCCGCGGCCGCCACGATGAGCAGGACCAGCACGAACGCCGCCTGGACGCGCACCACCGGTCTGGCCGAGCGCAACAGCAGCACGGCGGTCAGCGCGACCACCAGCAGCGCGTCGAAGGCGGCCGGGTAGAGGAAGGCGAGGTCCGGCCTGGCCTCGCCGGTGACGGCCAGCGTGCGCAGGTCGTCGAAGGAGAGCGCGCACGCGGCCCCGGTGAGGGCGGCGACGGCGAGCCCGGCGAGGGCGATGCCCAGGCGGCGGAGCACAGAGGGGGGAGTCACGTCCATGGCGGATTCGAGCCTACAGAAGAATGGAGGGCCAAGACCGATCAAGGGGAGAGACATGGCCGAGCTGTCCAAAGATGCCCGCGAACTCCTGGATGCCCCGAACTTTGCGACCGTGACCAGCCTCAACCCCGACGGCGGGCCGCAGTCGAGCGTTGTGTGGGTGCGTACGGACGGCGACGACGTGCTGTTCTCGACCGTGAAGGGGCGCAGGAAGCCCCTGAACTTCGAGCGCGACCCGCGGGCCAGCCTGCTGGTCATCGACCCGGCGGATCCGTACCGCTACCTGGAGGTGCGGGGACGCGTGACCGTGACGTCCGACCCCTCGGGCGCGCTCATCGAGGAGCTGTCGCAGAAGTATCGGGGACAGCCATGGGAGGACAATCCGGGCGTCGAACGGCTCATCGTACGGATCTCGCCGGACAAAGTCATCGTCCGAGGCTGAAATATCCGGCCTGACGGCGGGATTTATCGGCGTGATGACGCCTCCGAGGCGTTAGCCTTGCCATCGTGAGCCTGCACATCCACGACACCAGCACGCGCGCCATCCGTGAATTCGTTCCGGTCGAAGCCGGCCGGGCGTCGATTTACCTGTGTGGGGCGACCGTGCAGGCTCCTCCGCACATCGGGCACATCCGCTCGGGCGTGAACTTCGACGTGCTCAGGCGCTGGCTGACGCGTTCTGGCTATGACGTGGTGTTCGCCCGCAACGTCACCGACATCGACGACAAGATCATCAGGGTGGCCGCCGAAGAGGGCGTGCCCTGGTTCGCCGTCGCCGAACGCAACCAGCGGGCCTTCACCTGGGCGTACGACACCCTGGGCTGCCTGCCGCCGACCGTCGAGCCGCGCGCCACCGGGCACGTCCCCGAGATGATCACGCTCATGGAGCGGCTGATCGCGCGCGGCCACGCCTACGCCTCCGGCGGCGACGTCTACTTCGACGTCCAGTCCTACGCCGACCGCTACGGCTCGCTCTCGAACCAGAAGCTGGAGAACATGCGGGCCGCCGCCGACGCCGACGACGAGTCCTGCAAGCGCGACCCCCGCGACTTCACCCTGTGGAAGGGGGAGAAGCCGGGCGAGCCGACCTGGCCGACCCCGTGGGGCCCCGGGCGTCCCGGCTGGCACCTGGAGTGCTCGGCCATGGCGACGAAGTACCTGGGGCCGACGTTCGACATCCACGGCGGCGGCATCGACCTGATCTTCCCGCACCACGAGAACGAGCTCACCCAGTCCCAGGCCGCCGGCGACGGCTTCGCCCGCTACTGGATGCACAACGGGATGCTCAAGATCGGTGCCGAGAAGATGAGCAAGTCGCTCGGCAACTCCCTGCTGATCCCCGAAATGGTGCAGAAAGTGCGGCCCGTGGAGCTGCGCTACTACCTGGCCGTCCCGCACTACCGCTCCTCGATCGATTACTCGGAGGAGGCGCTGCTCGAGGCCGCCGCCGCCTACCAGCGGATCGAGGGCTTCGTCACCCGCGCCGCCGAGGTCATCCACGACGTCGACGCCGACGCGCCGCTGCCCCAGGGGTTCGTCGACGCCCTCGACGACGACCTCGGCACCCCGCAGGCCCTGGCCGTCGTCCACGAGGTCGTCCGCGAAGGCAACGTCGCGCTGTCGCGGGGCGACAAGGAAGCGGTGGCGCGGCTGCTCGCCGAGACGCAGAACATGCTCGACGTCCTGGGCCTCGACCCGCGCTCGCCGCAGTGGCGCGGCACCGGCTCCGACCTGACGCCGGTGGTCGACGCGCTGGTGGCGGTGGCGCTGGAGCAGCGCAAGGCGGCGCGCGAGCGCAAAGACTACGCGGCCGCCGACGCGATCAGGAACCAGCTCACCGAGGCGGGCATCGTCGTCGAGGACACCTCGCACGGAGCCCGCTGGGAGCTGAGCCGCTAGGTTCCTGGCGGTGCGCGCGCCCGAGTACCCTTGATGCCATGGCAGCAGGCGGTAGGGCATCAGGCAGGCCCGCGAAGAAGAAGGGCCCGGCCAAGGGCACCGGCGGGCAGAAGCGCCGCTCTCTCGAAGGCAAGGGTGCGACCCCGCCTGCCGAAATGCGCCACTGGTTCAAGGACAAGGCGCGGGCGCAGCGCATCGCCAAGGAGGAGCAGGGGGGCGGCAGACGTCCCACGGCCTCGCCCAGGCAGAGGCGCTCAGAAGACGCCCCCGAATACATCGGCGGCCGCAACCCGGTGCTCGAAGCCCTCCAGGCGGGGGTGCCCTCCAGCGCCCTGTACGTCGCCCAGCGCATCGACAACGACGACCGCGTACGCGACTCCATCAAGATCGCCACAGAGCGCGGCATCGCCCTGCTGGAGGCCTCCCGCGACAAGCTCGACCGCCTGACGGAAGGCGCCGTCCACCAGGGCATCGCGCTCCAGATCCCCGCCTACGACTACGCCCACCCATCGGAACTGGTGGAGCTCGCCCAGGACGCCGCCGAGACCCCCCTGATCGTGGCCCTCGACTCGGTCACCGACCCCCGCAACCTCGGCGCCATCGCCCGCTCCGCCACCGCCTTCGGCGCCCACGGCCTGCTCATCCCCTCCCGCCGCTCGGCCGGAGTCACCGGCGGAGCCTGGAAAACCTCCGCGGGCACCCTCGCGAACCTGCGCGTCGCCCGCGCCTCCAACCTGACGGCCGCACTCCGCGAATACCGCGACGCGGGCCTGTTCGTCATCGGCCTCGACGGCGCCGGCGAAACCGACCTCAGCGACGTCGAACTCCTGACCGAACCCCTGGTGGTCGTCATAGGCTCCGAAGGCAAGGGCCTGTCCCGCCTGGTCCGCGAGCACTGCGACGTCGTCACCCGCATCCCGATGCGTGCGGCGGCCGAGTCACTCAACGCGGGAGTGGCGGCCGGGGTGGCATTGTACGAGGTCGCTCGTCACAGACGCCTCTAGCGTCTACACTGATAGGCCGTGCCGACGTAGCTCAATCGGCAGAGCATCTGTCTTGTAAACAGAAGGTCAGGGGTTCGATTCCCCTCGTCGGCTCTGCAACAAGAAGCCCCTGAACTGGTGTTTCCGGTTCAGGGGCTTCATGTTTGTCATGACAATGTCGCGATCTTGCTAACACGGTGGGCGCCTCCGTCAGCGTTGACGGCTCTGGCGAAGGCGTCCGCCGCCGTCGCTGCCTGTTCGTGGACGGCGTGGGCATAGCCGCGCAGGCTGATCGCCGGGTCGGCGTGGCCGAGGCGGGCCGCGACGACCTGCACGGGGACGCTGGCCAGTAGCAGGGTCGTGGCGTGGATGTGGCGGAGAGTAATCGCTAGTACTTAAAGGGGACGTACTCTTCTACGCCCCCACTCGATCGGCCAGTTCCCGCAGTTCAGACGACGTTGGATCCTGCATCGACAGCAGGTCGGACACGAGCTGCCGCACGACCCGATGGTTACGGACCTGCTCAGGCGTGATGCTCTCGGCCTCCAGCAACTGAGCCATCGCCTCATCCACCTGACGACGCTGCGCATGCGCCCGCGCGAGTTCCATAGCCAGCCGCGCCCGCCGTTCCGCCGACAGCGTGGAGGTGTCCATCGCGGCCCCGACGCGCAGCGCATGTCCGGCGTCGCCGACCTCCACCGCTACGGCCACCTCATGCAGCGCCACGTTCGCCGGCCCGAACTCGGTGTTGTAGTCGTTGCGCCCCTCGCCGACCCGCGCCGCCATCTCACGGGCACGCGACAGGTGCTCGTACGCCACGTCGGCCTGATTTAGCTGCGAGGCGGTCACTGCCCGCTGCAAGGTGAGCCCACCCCACAGCGACATCGCCTCCACGTTGCCCTGATCGGTCAGGAACCACAGCGCTTCAGCGGCGGTGCGCGCCGTCTCCTCCAATTGATCGAAGTGACGCGCTCCCAGGAAGACGAATCCCAGCCGGAACGCCCCGGCCGCCATCATCAACGGATTGCCCGCCCGCTCGGCCGCGCCGATAGCCCGATCAGCCGCGATCCACGCCGCCTCCGGCTCGCCCAGCTTGGCGAGCGACGCCGAACACGCCTGATAGGTCACCGCCAGCAGCTCGAACAACTCGGCCTGCCGCTCTGCGGGGGCGGACCGTACCGCGCTCTCCAGGGTCGGTACGAGCCCGCGCAACAGTTCCGTCAGCTCGACGTAGCGGCTCTCGTGCGCCAGCTCCCACGCGTGGTCCACCCGCGGTTTGAGCTGGTCGGTGGCCGGTACTGGCGTGGTGTGCAACATGGCCTGTAGCGAATGGGCGCCGGACAGCACCAGCCGCAACCCGGCTGTCCCCGGCATCTCCTCGTTGGTGGCGGCGACCACGGGCGCTTCGGCGGCCAGCTCCGAGAGTGGCACATCCAGCGTCTCGGCGACCTTCTCCAGCACGGACATGCGATCGACCTTGCGCACGCCCCGCTCCACCTGCGAGATCCACGCGACCGACCGATCCACCAGCCGGGCCAGCTCGGCCTGCGACAGGCCACGCCGCTTGCGCTCCTGGGCGATACGCCGTCCGAGCGCCCGCTGATACTCCATGCTCACGACGTCGTGCCCTTCCCACTCTGCAGTCTCAGCCAGTCGACCTCAACCGAGGCCAACAGGTCTTCGCGAGCCGCGAGGAAGCGCCTGGTGTGCTCGGTCTGCTCGTGGGCGTCGAAGGCGTCCCGGTCTCGGTACAGCTCGTAGAAGATCCGCTGGAGCGGCTGGCCGTCCACCTGGTGCGAGGCGTACACGATCGTTCCCGGCTCGTGCTGGCGGATCGCCTCGATTGTCTCACCGACGAGCGCGTCGAACGCCGTAGTACTCGCCTCGTCCTTGCAGGTGAATCGAACCATTAGTCCGAACATGTACGCCCTCCTGGCTCGCCGTCACGGTCTGGGATCTCGCTGTCTTCACTCGATCAGTACTTATTGTGCGGCGCAAGTACATCAAGTCGCTTGTACTTGAAGTATAGCACTAGTACTTTAAGTACTGATAGCGGTTGGCAGTGCTTTGACCTGCACGAACGCGAGGAAACGGCGATGTCCCCAACGCTGAACAGCCCCAAAGAGATCCACCGGTGGTGTCGCAACTTCCCCGGCACCAGACCCCAGGTCCGCGAGGCACGCCAGTTCGTCATGAGCTACCTGGGCGACCGCCCCGAGACCGACACCGCCCAACTGGTCGTGTCCGAGCTGGCCACCAACGCCATCCGCCACACCCGAAGTGGACTTCTCGGTGGCCGATTCGGCGTCACCCTCCACGCGGGCAGCACTCTGCTGATCCTCGCCGTCCTCGACGAAGGCGGCCCCACCGCCCCACATCTACGCCAAGCCGAAAACGACGACCAGAGCGGACGCGGCCTCCACCTGGTGGAGACCCTGACCACGCGTTGGGGCGTCCATGGAGACGAAGTCGGCCGCACAGTCTGGGCCCTCATCCCGCTCGCCCCCGCCGGCCAAGCCGCATGAACGACTGCCTGTCTCCCCACCTGCCCGAGCCGCAACCGAACTGCACACGGCTCGTATGGCTCACCGCCCGCAAGGAGCCACGACGCAGGACACTCCTCTGGACCTGCCACTGCGATGGCGACATTTACGAACTGTGCGCCACCGGTGGCCAAGCGTTCCTTAGGCGTACCGACCCAGACTCCGGAAAGGCCTTCGAGACCCACCGCATGAGCACGCGAGAGGGGCATGCCACGTGGCAGGCCCTACTCGAAGGGTGCGTATGGTAGCCACGTGTGCGAGCGACTCATCCTCATGGAATGTGATGAGGATCCGGGCCCCAACACCGTCACCGGTCGTGGTGGGTTGGCAGATCCAGTTAGTCGCTCTGAAGAGTTTCGGCCTCGTCGTGGAGATGCCGCACCTGTTCATAGGTCAGCCGTCGGACGTCCCAAATCAACCCCGCCAGATCGGCCGCCGCTGGGTATGCCGGTGGGGGGCTCTCGGGAGGAGCGATGCCGGTCACGGCGGCCAGGTCGCCGACCGGAATGCCCAACACGGTTGCGAATCTGGCAAGCAGGTCAGGGCTCAGTTCCTTGACGCCGCGGCCGATACCGCCGATTGTGGCGCCGGCCAATCCCAGACCGGTGAGGCACAGCAGGCACTTGGCCGCACTCGTCCAGCCAAGGTTCCGATACGCGAGCATCCGGACGAGCGCCGCACCGAAGCTCGGCTCGTTCTGCTCCCACGGATGCGGCGGCGGAAACGGGCGCGTGCGGGGACGCTGCGGAAGTGACCGGGCGCGTTGCCGTAACTCGTCAACGTGTTCCGATGGCAGGCACCTGGCCTGGTTGATCAGAGACGCAACCCAACTCCCGGCACGGGCGTCCAAGGGAGTGAGTTCGTCAGGCACAGGCATCCCGGCAAACGCGAAAAGGTCCACATCGTGCCAGCCAAGCGCCGGAGCAAGCCGCAGGAGCAGCGAGGAACTAGGCTCCGCGCCGTCACGCACCTCCTGCACCTCGGCCTCAGAGACCTCGGCCAGACGGGACAGGTCATCAGGGCTCAGCCCTCGATAATCGGACAACCGCGCCAACAACACGCCGAGCATTGGGTATCCCATCATCCCGCCAACTCTGATCAGGGCATCACCGGGCAGATAGTTCGCTTGCGATCATGCCACCGTCATATCTGCAGCCGGTGATGCAAACGGACATCTACCGCGGAGGCTTTTGCCTGGACACATCAAGATCATTTTGGGTTGCGCGTTCCGCGGATGAGAACTTTCTCTACGATTTCAAGGCGGCCCGCCTGCGGCGGCCCGCGGCGCGTGGGCGCTCTGCTGGCCGCGCTGCGGCTCTCCGGCCGGTCGCGGCCAGCAGCGCCCACGCGCCAATGACCGCCAGGACGAGCAGCAGGAAGACGGCAATCCGGTGCTTAGTACGGCCGGGCGTTGGATGCCGCTGGCGTGAGCGGATGACGATCAGGGCATTGTCTCCGGCGAGAGTCTCCGGTCCCGAGGTGATCAATACGCTCAGGCAAAGTTCGTAGTACCAAGAATTCGTAGTACCGAAGGGTGAGCCTCCTGGCGAGTCCGAATGGAGAGTCAATGAATGATGACGAGCTTCCCCTGACTACCCGCTTCTACAAAGCTCTCAACGAGACACTAGAGCGCCATCTAGAGAAAATCAGACAAGAGCATCGAGGGCCGATCGCTAGGGCGGCTATCGTAATCGACTACATCGCTCATTTCTGCCCAGGGTTCAGAGCTAGTGATCAGGATATCCTCAATGCATTAACTCTTATCGAAGGAAGCAGGAAGCTGCTCGACATGGCGGAGGGCGATCTGCTAAAAAAGGCGCGAGGGCGAGGAATTTCATATTCGCGAATCTCCTCTGCTCTGGGACTCAAAAGCCGTCAGGCTGCCGAGCAGAGGTTTCTGAAACTCCAAGTCGGAGATTCAAGCGCCGAAGACGCCTATCTGGATCTCCGTAGGCGAGAGCGCCTTAACAGCGCATCTCGCCCCGCAGAGGACCGTAAGTGGTGGGCGTTGGGCGGGCTTCTCTGAACGAACGCCGCGCCGTTGCCGCTCCACCTCCTCAAATCCCTATGTGGCCTGCCTAGGCAGGTAGAACTGGGCCGCAGTAATTGCGGCAATGAGCGTGGCGATGGCCGTGATCCGCTCGCTCGCGGCCGGCGCGTAGAAGACGAGGATGATGACCAGAACGACCATCAGCGTTCCCCATGGCGAGAGGATGACGATCTTTCGACATCCTCTCTTTTTCTTGCAGAGCTTACGGCCATTGTGCATTTTTTGCTCCCTCTGTTGCGCGGGTCTTTTTTAAATTATTGATGCCTCCGAGAGTGGAGTTGCTGAGACTCAGATGGTTATCAGGAGTCAGAATTACTTACCGTAGCGACCTCGACGCGCTGACCTGCATTGATAGCACTTCGGAGTCGCGCCTGATGTCAACGAGCCGTTGACGCCTCATGGGTGGACCGGTTGGTGTGGGCCTCGGCTGGGTGGCCACGCGGCTCACTGACGAACCTTGAGTGAAGACATCGCCGTCTACCCCCAGGCCACGGCGCGTGGTCGGAGGTCGGGCTGCCGCGCCGCTTCCGGTGCTCGGGCCTGGCGGCCCTGCGCTCCGGGTCGGCTTGCCACGGGATTACGCGGGTTGCTGTGGTCTGCGGTACAGCAGAGAAGTACAGCAACGCCGCCTCACGCAGCCTGATCGTCTCGTACGGCGTCACACGGTTGAGCAGCAGCGCCGGCTCTCGACCACGGTCCTCCGCTTCACTCGTAATGAAGTGATTGGTTGAGGCCGTGACGATCGCTGACTTTGGATCTCGCCAGAAGCGGTCTGGGCCATCGGCTGCCGCGGCCCTCCTCCGTCGGGCCTTGCCACCGGATGCCCATGGCTTAGGTGAGAGCAGCGTCCATACACCGACGCATCCGCGCCACCGTCCACACGCGCCTGACCACAGTTTCGATCAGCCGGGCAGGGCTATTGCTCCGCCTGAAAGCGGAAGGTCGGTTGCAACCCTGCTGTTCGGTGCTCAGGAGCGCGCGCTCGGTCGCTGCCAGATCATCGGGGAGGCCAGTACGGGGGACTATTCGCCGATCATCAAGCTGTAGCAGGGCACGCTCAAGGCCCTCGTAGAGGTGGAACTACGCGGCAGACTGACAAACCTGCTGCAAGCCCCCTCGGCAGTGTTCGTTGGACGAGACAGTCCCCTTGACACGATGGCTCGGGCGCTTAACGCAACCTCCACTCAGGTAGCCATCAGCCAGGTGATCCATGGCATGAGAGGGGTGGGAAAAGCGAGCTGGTCGTACGCGGTTCCTGCCGATAATCCCGATTTCAGTCGACCATGATCGTCCGGGCGTAGCTGGTGCCGAGGTGTTCGTACACGGTAGTTGGTGGGATTAGGTTCCAGTGGTGACCGAGCATCAGGGCGGCGCCTGCTGGCGCGGCAAGGAACAGGTGGACCCTCGGTGCCTGAGTTTGGCTAACCGCGGTCCGAACTCGTTTGCGGGCGGCGTGTGCCCAACCGACGGCGAACGCAGCGTCGGGTATAGAGGTTTGCCCGGGACCATTGGGAGGTCCGAGCACAACCAGCTCGCGGATCGGTGCGCCAACGTGGCGAAGGTAAGCGGCGACGTCATCAGTGGCGTCATGGGTTAGCGCGACGGCAACCGCAAGATCGAGACCTTGGTTGATGCTGACGCGACTGAGCACCCTCGCGTCGACATTGGTTGGTGGCGTGTCGCTGCGCCACTCGACGTTGCGTTGGTCGAGGGACACGACCCACCCTCGGATGTCCGGCAGGCGTACGCCGACGGCGAACCAGAGGGGGAGCCGCATTGCGCCGATGATGTGCACCCGGCGGACGCTGAAGGCCTCTAAGTTGCGCACGGCCTCTCCAAGAGCGGGTGCAACGATGTTCTGCCAGTCGTCGGAGCGCCGCAGCTGACGGCGTTCGCGATCGGTGGAGCCGTCGTAGAGGTCGACAAAGTCGACCGTGAGCACGGGTTGTAGGTTGTGGGCGGGGCGGTCGATGGCGTGTACAGCGAAGACGAGGGTGCCGTGACGGGCGAGCAGGTTCGCCTCGGTGGCCTGGCGGCGGATGGCATCACGGGTCTGAGGTCCAGCGCCCGTCTTCACCCAGTCGCGAACAAGGTCTCGACCGAGGATGATGGCCTCCTCGTCGGTGCGTAGCCCGGCGCCGCGCATGGCGTCTCGGGCTTGTCGCATCCAGGATGTCTCGCCACCTTCGTGGTGTAGCTCGAAGTCGTCGAGGAAGGCCATCAGCGTCGTCTCGTCGACGCCGAGGTGGGCTGCCCAGAGGCGGCGCTGTTTTCCAGCCTTGGTGCGGGTGCTTTTCGGCGTGAGGAGCCGGGCGACGGTGTTGGTCAGTTTGTCGCGTAGCTGCAGGATCGGATCGTTGGGGTCGAAGGCTCGATTGGTGACGAGGCGGAATATCGGCTGGGGCGACTCGTGACGGTGGGCGGCCCAGGTTGTGTGGAAGTGCTGTAGCGGGCTTTTTCCGCTGGCGGTCGCCGGGGTAGTGAGCCAGACAGCGTCGATCACTATTTCGTCGGTGTTCGAGCTCTTTATCTGCTCATAGGTGCTGCGGCCGGCACGTCGAAGGACGACGACGTCGTCGAAGGCTCCTCCGCTGGTGTCTTCGACGCTGACCGAGACGATATCGGGGTCGACAAGGGCTTGGCACGCCCAGTACCAGCCGATCATGTGCTGGTAGTCGTCACCTCGAAGCGCCGCGGCGCGGGCAGGTAGGGCCATCGGCTAGGTCTCGGTGTGCTCGATCACGACGTGGGCAGGACGGCACCAGCCCGCTCGGGCGGTGTGGACGTCGAGGCTACCGTCAGGCAGGGTGACGATAAGTGCGATCGGCTGGTCGTACTGGCGGGAGGCTCGGCGTAAGGCCGCTTCGTCGGTGGGGCTGGCGCCGATGGGGGCGGGGTGGGTGTGCCAGTCTCCTACGTAACCGATTAAGGGGTCGGAGAGGGTCGCGCGGGCGTTGTCGAGTGCCCGCTGCGCTGCGGTTTCGTGTCGGGTCCACGTCGTGAAGGTGGCGCCGGGGTCCCCTACTTCAACTGCGAGCTGGATGATGATGTCACCGTGATCCCACCACCCCAGCAGTAGTCCGCCGCGTTCCCGGTTGGTCGTTGGCCGCGCGTGTCGGCGCAGCTTGTCGGTCGCCTGGGCGGCAAGCCGGACCCGCACGAGGCGGCCGCTGGTCACCGCGCGCTGCCCATGCGCATGCCAATCACGTCGAATGGCGGCTCCTGCGGGGCGAGGACGTCGAGCAGCGTAGCGGGTAACGCACAGTCAAGGATCAGCTCATCAACGGCTGCGCGACACGCCAGCTGTGCGGCGGCCACTACCGCTGCCGGAGGGGTCGGCGATACCGGGTTGTCGCAGCCATGTTCGCGGCCAAGATCAGGACCAGGGAGCGGCGGCAACGCGCTCAGGTGCTGCTCCCCACCACGCAGGGGGAAGCGGTCAACCCGTACGACCGTGCCCTGTCGCTGCGCGCACACCGTTATGACGGGTCGATCTACGTGACGGGCGGCCCAGGCTAGCAGGGCCGTGGTGCGCGGGCTGGCGGTAGCGTCGATGATCAGATCGTGGTCGCGAAGCAGCGCCATCGACTGGTCCGGGGTAACGATTTCGTCGCGCCGCGTGTTGACCCCAGAGACGTCGAATCCAAGCCCTGCCAATCTCGCCTTCACTGCGGAAACCTTGGAGTAGCCAACCAGGGCCTCACCGGCGAGATGGCGCACCAAGTTGCCAGGACGGAGGAGTTGCGGGTCGATCAGGGTGAACTGACGCACCCCGTGCCGGAACAGCAGGTCGACGACGAACGACCCGATCGCGCCGGTGCCGACCACCGCGACGCGCCGGTCGGAGAGCTTCGCTGCTGAAGCGCCGGCACGCAGTATCCGGGTCGTGACGCTCGTATCGGCGCTTTCACATGCCCGCACATCGAACCGGGCTTTGCCGGAGGTTGTACGAACCGCCATGGCCAGCACGCCGGTAGCCGAAGACCGGCGGTATCGAAGCAGCACAAAGTCGATCACACCGATCGAGACCAGCCGCCTGACCTCGCCTGCATCGGGGCCTAGCGTCGTGCAAAGTGAATCCCAGTCGTAGATCGGCTTGTCAACCTGGCCGATGTCGGTCACCCACGCCAGACGGCGCTGCTTGCGGCCGATTTTCGGTTGGCGCCGCCGGCCACGTCGCCCGTCTTGGCGCTTACTTGTTCTCCATCGGCTGGGCGGACGCTGCGATTCACCGCTGATAGTCACCCGTCCGGTGGCGGGATCGGTGAACGTGCGGACACAGCCCGATATGGCGGTAAGCACGTCGCGGTTGTAGAGCACCAGCTGGGAATCAGGGAGCAGATAGCGTTCGAGATCGCAGTCGTCGTCGCTGGGCCAGCCGGCAGCGGAGTTGGTGAGCCACACCGCCACGCGGTCCAACAGCCGCTCCGGGGCCTGCCATGGCGCATCAGAAACGTCGACGTCGGAACGCCACAGGCATAGGGAACCGTCACGTTCGCGGTGAAAGGTCAGCTCAATGGCAAGGCCAGGATCTAGGATCCGGACCTTGGGCGGGCTGAATGGGAATGACTCGGTGATGGTCACCTCGATCGTCGCGATGACTGTCCGACCGTCCGGATGTTGCCAACGCACCGGCCCACGCAGAGTGTGGCCGTCGTCGGAGAAACCAGCCGTGCCGAGTGCGGCGCGCCAGGCGTCGCACTCGGCGGCAATGTCGGCCTCCCACGCTCGCGTCACGCGAATCGGTCGCTGCCAGCCGGCACCGTGGCAGCCCCGGCGACTGTACCGGCCCCGACAACCCGGGTGGTGACTGACGCGCGACTGGTGCCGTCGGCGTTGCAGTACGTCGGCAGCGGGAACACATACTCTCCCTCGCTGGTCTTACCCAGCAGCTTCCGCCACTGCGCTGCCGCGCGGCACGAGTCCTCCTCATTGAGCGCCGCGCGGGCAAGCGTAGCCGCCTCAGCGATCTTCTTGATGGCGGCATCGAAGTCGGCGTTGGTTGCCTTCGTGCTGATCGTCTTCCCCGGCAGGGTCGGGTCATCCAGCCCGTCGTCAGCGACATCGGGCAGCGTCTCGGCGATGACCTCCAAGATCACCGTCAGGTAAGCCGCATGGCTGCTCTGGCTAGGCTTCGTGTTCTGGAACGCCCAGTAGGTCATGATCTCGAAGAAGAACCCGCCGGGCTGGTCGGCCACCCAGGTGCGGCGTACCTGGCGCACGAGCTTGACCATCGGCACGTAGATGCCGGAGCCGTTGAGCGTAAACACCTTGTTAGCGGCCGTGGTCAGTTCGTTGAGCTTGGTGGGGTTGGTCTCGACCCAGCGCGCTCGCTCGTTGGGTCGGTTCGGAATCTCCCAGTGGTCGCCGCAGGGTCGCGCGGGCACGGCGTCGACGCTCAGGTCAAATTCGGGAAAGTCGATCTTGAAGGACCTGTATTGCCGTTCCACGCGGTCGTCGTACTCCTCGTCGAGCGCCTCCCCGAACATGTCCATGGCCTTGCCGGGCGCAAGCGTGTCATCGGCCTCGGTGAGCCGTCCGAACACATCGACGTCCTTGACCCGCCGGATCGAAGCTTCACGTGCGTATGAGCCGATGAGTATCGGCTTGATGCCGAGCCGTTTCAGTTTGTCGTAGCTAGTGAGCACCTTGCTGACCTCGGCATGCGCCTCGGCCGCGTGCTTCTCGTCCTCCGTCGGCTGGATGTTGGACAGAGCGTCCCGAAAGCACGTAGGCAGCGTCGCCATACGCCCCCCTCATTGATCGAATACGCTTGACCTCTAACCCGGCGGAGTCGCCTCCCCAGAGCCACCAGCCGGTGAGAGAACGCTACAACCTCGGCCCGACAAATCCTGATGGCACAATGGCCGAACTGGCCGGAGTCAGGCGTATCCCTCACCTGCGGAGTCTCCGGCCTGGCCGCAGCGCATGATGTACTACCCGATGCAGAAGCCCAACAGTGCGAGCGCCCAGCGAGGGTTTGGTTGGGTCAGTAGGGCGCGGCCGATCGGCCAGGCACGGTGCGATGTGTAACGGAGTGAAGGGCGAACCTGCGGGCTTCCAGACCTGAGGGTGGCCCAAGCGAAGGAATCCCCTTGCCTGCGATCTTCCAGTGTGTCGAAATAGGACATGTGCAAAGTGCTGAGGAAGAAGTTAGGGAATATCTGAGAGGGCGCTGGCGCGTCGTATCAAGATTGGCGACATGGAACGGTGGAGCGGATAGGATCCTCACTATCCTCCAGGAGGCGGCGCGTAAGCGGCACAAGGAAGCTCTCCGCCTCGGAGATCCGCACGTCACGGCGGATTCGGCGCTGTGGACGAGGATTTTTGAGAGGTTGGTGCGCTGGAACGCCGAATTTCCTTATGGCGAGGGATCCTGTTCAGTCAAAGACGCTGCCCAGGTCCTGGCCATGGCTGAAGAGTTTGACGTGGTCGAACGACTTCAAACAGCTCTTGGAGTCGGCGGTTTCTCAGTCACCAAGTCGTCAGGCGGATTCAGTTTGGCCATCACACAGGATCCGTCCATCGAAGCGGCTGACGTCTATCTGGAGTTGTTGACAAGCCCGCGGAGAAGTTCGAACCACCGTGTTCCGGAGATCGACCGCTGGGTCATGAGTCTTACTCCTGCGAAGCCCGTGAGAGGGATTCCTCTACTGGTTAGAAGAGCCGCGACGCGATGGGCTAGAGCAGAGGTCGAGGCCTACCGGAAGGCCTTGCCGGAGGGGAATCTGTCCTCTGAGTTCTCTCTAGGGGGTCGGCTCAGTTTGGGTGTGGTTGTTCAACACTGGGCGAGCTTGGTTGGCATGTGCCATGTGCTGGACACCTGTGCTGCTCTCACCGGCCATCCCGGTTCCACCTTGGCATGGCTTTCTAGAGAGGAGATGGCTGCCAGGCTGGTGGAGAGCGTTGAGGATGGGGGAGATCTGAGCGTTGCTCAGGAGATGATCGATCTCCTCACATTCCGTCCGGGCGTTAGCCCGTTGGCGGCTCCGTTGATCCCCTGTGGAGACAGGCTTATCGTCAGTCCGGCTCTCATCAACGCGATCGGAATCGAGCGACTGCTGCTGCGGACCGTCGCTGCCAATCCGTCCCGTTTCGGCAAGGTAAGTAATCAGCTTGGCAAGCGGGCTAGTGAGTGGGCGGCACTATTCCGTGAGATTCCCAACGTATTGGTGGCAGAGGGAGTCAAGGTCAAAAGGCCAGACGGCAGTATCGCTGGAGATCTGGACGTGGTAGCGATCGATCCCTCCGCGGGCATAGGTCTGTGTGTGGAGGTCAAGTGGCCCATCGACGCACATACTCTAAAGGAGTCCATAAAGACTTCCGAGCTGATCCTAAGTGCTGCCCGCCAGCTTGGCGGTCTCCGAGCGGTAATTCTGACTTCAAATGCGGCCCCGGTTTTCCCTCCAAAATGGCCTAGCTTCAAAGAGATCACCTGGTTTTGGGCGGTAGGTACACCCCAGCAGCTTTATGCAGGGAAGCTGCCTGTGCTGGACTTGCATATGACGTCTCTCCGTTACCTCAAACAGTTGCCGAGAGCGGATACTCTTAAGCAGCTGATAGACGCAGTGGCGCGGCCATGCTGGCCGGAGCGGAACACTCACTTCAAAGTGGGATGCCTGCGTACACAGATCGGGAGAGTGCGCTTCGAGCAGGAAGTGATCGAGCTCGGAGGGCCGCTTCGTTGGAGACCGCAGTATCCGGTGGACGAGAATGGGACGGAACCCCACTGAGAAGACAGCCGCCGACGAGGACAGCCGCCCGCAGTTCGCGACCGCGATATGCGGGAGGGATCTCACTCATCACGGCATCGGGGACAAGAAGGCCCGCAAGGTAGAGCCCTGCGGGCCTTCTTTGTGTCTCAGCCATCTCCCCTTACCGATCGCCTTAGTCCACTGAGCGAACTGCTCGACGAATGAGAGCACCGTCTCGCGCTTGTCCTGCGGCAGGAAAGACCAAGTGACCCAAGCGAGGGCTGAGAGCAACACGACGCATAGAGACTTCTCGACGCGCATCCGCACCAGGCGCTAATAGGCGGCGACTTCGGCGCTGTGTTGTCACTCGCTTCCCGTGTTCCGCTTAAGCTCGGATGGCTCATCGGAGGCATCTACGATTCCAAGGTCACTTCGCATAGCCGTACGCATGCACTCAATTCGTTCCCAGAACCGCTCGCTGTTGGCGAAGGCCGTGTCGAGAGTCTCTCCCTCGTGGGCAATCCCTTGGTCCAATCTCCTGACCAGCCCATACCAGCTACTAAGATGGCCTCTTACTGCGCCGGCGGCCACCAGCACTTCCCTCGGAGCAGTCATCTGTGCTTCAGCGTGCCGCTCGATAAATGAGCGGCGTGCCTGTGCGAGGTCAGCTCTCACCTCTTCACCTATCTTGTCATCGCGTATACCATGTAGAAGATCGGCGATAGCTGCGTGATATTGCCTAATAGCAATGTTCAACGCCACGTAGCATGCGCGTCGCTGTTCCAGCCATGCCTTCCGCTCAATGATTTCCCGATCCTCTTTCCGCTGGGCCTGGGCTTGGTCGAAGTCCATCCGTTTCCCTCGAAGTGCGGATCGCTGAGTGTAGATCGACGCGCTCAACGTTCCCACTACGGCGATGACGGCGGCAAGGACGGGGGTGATGTAGTCCACGGAGGGGGCTCCTCTGCGATATGCGGCCAGTCCTTACAGTGGGCGTGCGTGGCCCCAAGCGTCCAGCGCCTGGCCGCTGAAGTATTGCGAAATCGTCCCATTCCCGACTGGGTAGCGTCCCTGCTCAAGCTAGGAGTTCCCCCTCTCGGCCTATCACGATCGCAGCCTAGCGGGAGCACGTTTTGAGCAGTCAACGTCTGCTTGGAGCATGGTATGCAGCGGAACTGGTCTTGCTAATGCAGTTGCTAACAACGGCCTTGGACGAACGTGGACGGAGGTGGGCGAGAGGCCATCTGAGCAGGCTGTTCTGTCCACTGTGGACGTCGTGGACGTCCATGATCCTTCTACGGATCAGATGCCGGCATCCGTCGCGCCACCAGTTGCTGTACAGCAGAGAAGTACAGCAACGTCGACGCACACCAGCTCCCACGGGCAGGCAGGGTCTGCAGCTTGACCAGGAGGAAGACCACTCAACGTAGTGACTGGCTCCCGTTTGCAAGCAGGAAGTCAGGAGTTCGGATCTCCTGGGCTCCACCAGGGAAAACGCCCCGCCGCTGATCACGTGGCGGGGCGTTCGTGCCATTAACGTGCCATTAGCCCTTGGCGATCTGCTGTTGTTCGGCCTGCACGCGAGCGCTGAGGGCGTCGGCGATTCGCTAGATCGGGCGTCGCTAGGATGCCCCTACTCGGCGATCTTCAGGCGGGCCACTATGTATGTGATCTATCGATCGTGGAATCAAGGGATATTGGGCAAGTCGGTACGGCATGTGGCCGAGCCAACGGTGCTGGACTGGGTCCGCAATGTTTGGAGTGATGCTGGCGCCCAAGACCCCTATGACTGGCTCACACGCGAGCTGGGCACGACCGCCTATGGGCTGGACCGGCTTTTCTCGGAGGGGGGCCCAGCTCCGCAAACCATGCAGGAACTGCGAACTCTGGCCAGAACGCGGCTCCCGGAGTCCTACCAGTGCAACGTCGACGAGCACAGCGTGCGCGTTCTCGCCAACGGACTGGACTACGATGTGGCCTACTATCTCGTGGACGATGCCGCCGTCGCTGCCAATCCCGAGCGGTGGTCTTTCGCCGTACACGACGGGCCGCTACCCGAGGCCGCCAGCCCTCCTTTGAGCACCACGGCGTTCACGGCGCCGCTACAGGTCACCGATTTGACCGACCACCCGCCTTCGGGGGAAGGGACCGTGTACGCCGTCCTGCTCACCTGCAAGGCGAAGCATGACAGCATCGGCTGGAATCCCACTCATGCGTTACCCGGCGTACGACTCCCACAGTTCGGCGTCGCGCTACGCGACCTCGACACCTCCACCGACGAATGGCCCCTGGAACTGGAGGTGCTGCGCGCACTGGTCGCACCCGACGAGGATGGCATCGCCGCTGCGCTGGAGCGCTGCAACCGCTGGCCCGAGTACAGGTGGCTTTCAGGGGAGCAGCCTCACCCGCCTCGCTCCCATATAGAAGCGCTGCGTCTACTGGACACCATCCCACCCGAACGAGAGCGTCATCGCGAACGCACCGTCATCCAGGTGGGCGAGCATGTGGCCCAGATGTTCATCCACGACGGTTATGACGACTTCGAGCAGTGGTTCCTTTTCGACGATCGATGGACCGGCACCCATCCTGATCTGGCCGCGTCACTGATCTGGTTCGCCTACCACTGGGATCCGCTCTGCTCACGCCGCCACATGTACCTCACCCCATGCTCCGACAACCGGATCCGGTATGTCGCCGTGGTCGGCGAAGATGGCCAGGTGCAGGTACGAGAGGCTGAGTTTCAGGACGAGCCGCGGGTGTGGGATCTTCGCCGATGGTCCTATGAGAAGCGACCATCGGGCGGCGTGACCGCCGGAGAAGTCCTCGGCACCGTGGAGATTCAGTTCCAGCAGCCGTCACTTGATTTGTGCAAGTTCACCGACTTCCGGATCACCCGCACCCGTCACGGACAGGCCGTCGCCGCGATGCTCGCCCGCCGTATTCGCCACGACCTGCAAGACGCCGGCATTACCCGCGCCACCGGCTGGCTCCCTGAGGAATACCTGTATCAGCACAGCCGCCGTTTCCTGCGCACGCTCGGCGAGATCCACGAGCCCGCTGACGGGCCCAGCGTCCTGTTCATCCAGTAACCACAACTCGTTGTGGTTACTGGCAGAGAAATTGGCCCCTTCAGATCGATGCACCCGTTTGGACGGCCCCGACAAGCCAACCAGAAGCTCACATCCGGACTCTGCGTGACAACCGGTAGAGACGATCACAAACATCAGCGGACGTTCTCACACTGTCAGCGCAGGTCACAGGCCATGCGTGACCGCCGGGAACTGGAGTTCGATTTGCTTTGCAAGTAGGACGTCGGGTAACGGGTGGGATCAGAGTCCGAGCGGGTGTGTAGAGAGCCAGTCGGCGTGAGAGTTCTTCAGGGCGTCTCGTTCTTGCGGGTTGGTCAGGATGACGTCGGCGCCGCCGTCGTAGGGGAGGTAGAGGCGTCGCAGGTCGGTGTCCATGATGATGACGCCGGGGCACTCGTCATCGGCGACCGCCCGCAGCAGGGGGTCCAGGATTCGTGGCTTCCAGCGCTGCTCGCTGACGTGTAGGTGCATGGTTCCGCCGGGATCGTCGTCGTCGTCCTCGCGGAGCCTCGTCCATGGGCGTGAGCCGGGATTGAGGGCGTGCGGATCGGTGGGGGACCACACCTCGATGCCTTCGTCGGGAACGAAGCTCATGGTCACGATGTAGACGGGGTGGCCGGCGAACAGTTCGGTGAGCACGGTGTTGTAGCGGTCGAGCAGGATCTGGTATTCGGTGGCGGTGTCGGCGTACCGCTTGGATTCCGGCAGGCTGTGAAAGCGCACCTAGCGGTCCCGATCGCAGTGGAGCTGATAAGCGATTGGGGACTATCCGGCCAGTGCGACCGCCACAGTGCTGACAGCTCGGGTAAGTCAGGGCTCGGGAGTTCTCTGAAAGGCACTCGCCCAGGGTAAAGGCTGACGACCTCGCGGCACGATCTTGCTAACACTGGTGCTAACAGCTGTTCTGGACGATCATGGATGGCTGTGGACCGCCGATCCTCCGATGCGGGGCGCGACCTGGGAACCGCGAGAGTCATGGACAGCTGTGGACGACCTCGAAGTCTCTTGTAAACAGAAGGTCAGGGGTTCGATTCCCCTCGTTGGCTCTGCAGTCGAAAGGCCCCTGAACAGGCATCACCCACGCCGTCAGGGGCCTTTCGTTTTCTGATCTTCAATTGGTGTCTCGGCGCCTTCGGGAGCCACCTGATTCTGTTTCCCGAGGAGAGCCGGAGATGGCTTCAGTTGCCGCGCGCCGGTCTCCTCCAGCAGGTGTAACGGCACCGTCGGATATTAGACCTGTCCGAATGGCTACTCTGCTGGCCTGTTCTGGTAGCGAAGGTGGACGATGTCGCGCCTCCGCTGATCGAGATACCAGTCGGAGGCCTCATCCGTGTCGATGGTTGCCCGAAGCCTGTCGGTGCTGTTGGCGGGTAGCTCGGCGAGACTCTCTCCGCGTGGCGAGATGATCATGCTGGGGCAGTGCTGGTGAGGGTCGGCGACGTTGGCGGCGAGGACGAACCGCTGGTTCTCTGCTGCCCGGCTGATCAGGTGGCTTCGCCAGACTCCGGCGGGTTCTGTGAGGTTGGCGGCGTGGGTGAGGTAGATGAAGGCTTGTGCCCCTGCGTTGGCTAGGTATTGCCATTGTTCGGGGAAGCGGATCTCGCGGCAGATTTGGACGCCGACGGTGAGGGGGCCATCAGCCAGGTGCACGGCTTTCTCGCGCACCAACGTGGTGAGATCGTCGATGGCGTGTGCGAGCGTCGTTGGGTCAAGGCGGCTGAGCACCGACAGGTCAGAGCCGTAACCCGACAGGGCGCCCTCGGGGAGCACAACGATCTCGTCCGGTTGAGCGTCGGCCAGAACCGCCGCGATGGTCGGCAGATCCTGTGCGATGTCCCAGGTGATGGGGATCTGCGCGACCGCTATCGATATTTTCATGAGTCCTTCCTTCGGCGGCGTAGGTCATCCAGTCCCCGGAGGAGGCTCGTTGCCAGGCCACGGCGGCGTCGACCTGGATGCCGAGCATGCGGGCGTGCAGTTCGGTGGTGAGTTGGAACAGGGCGGTGGAGCAGGGGTCGGCGACGGGGCTGGCGCGCTCGCATCGGTCCCGGAGCGTGCTGCCTCCGTCCAGGTGCCGTCAAGGCGACAGAGGATCAGAGTCAGCCTTCTTTCGGGAGAGGAGCAATCGGCGGGCATCGCGGTCCAGGCTGATGATGGTCACCTTGACGCGGTCGCCGACCTGAACGACCTGTTCGGGAGTCGCGACAGGTATAGAGGCGATTTCGTCCAAGGGCACCAGGCCCTCGATGCCTTCTACGATCCTGACGAAGACTCCGAACGGGACGAGCTTGGTCACGGTTCCGCAGAACTCTTGTCCCTCGCGAGCCGCGTCGGCGAACTCCTGGAAGGGATCAGGCTGAAGTGCGCGAAGGGAGAGCCTGGCTTCGCCATGGTAGGTATCGAAGCAGAGAACGGAACAGGTGACCCGCTGCCCTACCGCGACGACCTCAGAAACCTCATTGAAATGTCGCCGGGACAGCTCGGGGATCGTGATGAAACCTACTCCTGGATAGATGGGATGCGGCGGCCCATCATCCAGAGCCACGAACACACCGAACCGCTGCACGTCTGCCACTTCGCCGCTGAGTACCTCGCCAGGGCGGAGTCCTTTCAGAAATGCCCAGAGTTCGGGATTCTCGGTCGCGGCCAGGGACAGGCCAATTCTTTTCCGTTTCTCATCGACATCGATCACTTCGGCGGTGACGTGCCGGCCGACCTGTATGACCCCATCCGACCGGCGGCACCAGGAGACGTCCAAAGGCCCGATGTCCGCCGATGCCAGACCCAGGCGCCCGTCGAGCCTCACTGCAGCCCCGTGAGGACGTCCCACATGTGTGATCGTCCCCGACACGATGTCGCCGACCCGGACCGCCCTCAAGATCTCAACTATGTCTTGATCGTCCGTTGGTCTATCCACATTGCTCACTCTGTCATGACGGTCCCGTCCCGGAATCGGGCGTGATCGGTACGTCTCTGCAAGCGGACGCAGAAGATGTGTGCTGGTGCCTAGACCTTCTCCGCTGCTTGGACAGCACCGGGCTAGGGCTGGGTGGCCACTGGCAGGCGAGCACGCAGTTCGGTCATGCCGGGGCCCGATAGGCGTGTCAGGGCGGCACTTCGTCCATTCAGCAGCAGGAGGATCGCCGCGATGGAACCTTCAACTCTCTGTCCTTGTCCCACGGACCAGGCGTAGTCGGTGGCCGCGAACTCGAGTTCGTTCAACTCTTGACGGGCATGAAAGGACCATCCCATGGTGAAGGGCCATTTCATGGTCCAGATCCGGGTTGCGGAGAAGGCCGCGGCCCGCACTGGCATTGGGCGGTCTCGTCCGAGGGGGATGGCAATGTCCTGCCCGTGGACGAGGATGTCCAAGAGCGGCTGCCCGCCGGGCGCCTTCCTGCGGGAGCCCACCATGCCCCGCAACAGGGCGCTGATCTGGTGCACGGGCAACTCGGCTTGCCGTACGGCGGTGTCGTGAAGCATGCAGTTGATATCTCCGTGGACCTTCAGCAGCTCACGCGCCGCCTGCGCGACACCCATATGGGCAAGGGTCAGGTGGGCGGCAACGTCGCGCACCCGCCAGCCCGAGCACAGGGATGTGACCTCCCATTCCTGGTCGGAGAGGTCGTCAAGAAGGTCCGCGAGAGTGGACCGCTCGTGGTCGATCGCCGGCCATATCTCATCCCGGTTCATCTCAGCCCCCTGTCGACGCACCCGAAAACTTAGTGTGGTTATTCAACTCCCTTGGTATGCCGCTTCTGCCTTCGGGGGTTCCGGACTGGTGGGCTCGCTTATTCAATTGTCGTTAGTTCGGCGAGGTGGCCTGGGCAGTAGTGGCTGTGTGTGGTCGCCTGGGGTGTAGCGGTTGTAGGTGGTTCCGGTCTCGGCGGCGAGCTTGGCCGTGGTGACGGGGTGGAAGCCGAGGGCGTCGGCGATGATCGGGGAGGGGCTGTCTTGGATGTGCTGGCGGAGGGCGGCTCCGCGGGCGGGGAGAGTCATCGGGGCGTCCGTTTCGTTCGGTGAGCCAGACGCGGAGCAGGTCACGGACGGGCCCGGTGAGCGGGACGGCGCGGTGTTTGCGGCCCTTGCCTTCGCAGCGGACGTTCGCGCCGACGCCCAGGGTGACGTCGCCGCAGTTGAGGCCGGTGAGCTCGGAAACGCGCAGGCCGGTTTGGATGGCCAGGAGCATCAGGACGCGGTCACGTCGGCCTTCCCAGCGAGACGAGTCCGGCGCCGCCAGCAGCGCGTCCACCTCCGATGCGGTCAGGAACGTCACCAGCCGCTTGTCGAATCGTTTGGGCGGGATGGCCAGGACGCGCTGGATGAGCAGGGCATGCTCGGGGTGGTGCAGGGCCGCGAAGGAGATCAGCGAGCGGATCGCGGTCAGCTGGACGTTCCGGGTCCGGATGCTGTTGTTCCGCTCGGCTTCGAGGTGGTTTTGGAACGCGGAGATCACGGTGGCGTCCAGGTCGTCCCAGGTTGGTCGGGTGAGGACCTATGAGGATCTGCTGGCGGAGCTGGTGACCGAGCGGCTGCGGTTGCGGCGGTGGGTGCCGGCGGATGCTGAGGAGTACCGCGGGTTGTGGCTTGAGCGGGATCCACGATCACTTCGGCGGATTGACGCCGAGGGACGCCCGACAGCCGAGGACATCCGTGGCTGGCTCCTCGACAATCCGCTGGCGGCGGATCCGGGGCTCGGGTTGCTGCCGATCGAGCTGCGAGATACCGGCGAGTTCATCGGGTACTGCGGATTGATTGTCGGTCAGGCATCTCTCGACGAACCTGAGCTCGCATACGAGCTGGCACAACGTGCTCACGGTCATGGTTACGCGACGGAAGCCGCCCGTGCGGTCGTCGAAGCCGCGACTCGGACAGGACGTAGGCGACTCTGGGCGACTGTGCGGGAGTGGAACGCACCCTCGTTCCGCGTCCTCGAGAAGCTCGATTTCCACCGAAGCGAGCGCGTCACTGAGGACGCCGAACGCGGCAACTCGATCTGGATGACGCGCGTACTCGACCCGAGGCAGAGACCTGACATCGGCCGCGATCCACTCCTCGAAGTGCACCCTATAAAGCGATCTTGCTTTGATGCCTCCGAGCAAAAGGGTTCAGCTCTCCCTTCCACCGGGGGAGCAGGACTTCCCGCCTGTCGTCTCACACGGGAAGGATGAATAGGCGATCACTTTTCGCTTCCGGATGCGTCCGCTCTCTGAGGTCGCGCCGTGGGGCGGTGAAGCACCCGTCCTGCATTGGTTTGCGCTGACCGACGGCTGGTACTGGATCGAGATCGGCAGCCATGAGCTGTTCAGGCGCAGCGGAGACGACGACCTGCCCTATGCGGACTACTACGTGGCGCGGCTGTGGGAGGACATTCTGGGAATGGCCGCAGACGTGCTGGAGCCGGTGCCCGATGATCTGGCCTGGTTCATCGAGAGGGAGGACATCAGCGTTGAGGCCGGCTCTGAAGATCTTGATGACCTTCCCGAACCCTGCTGGACCGCTCTGAGTTGGCATGCGGGTCACACTCTTTACACCGGGCCGTTGCGTGTGGCGCCACTCATCCGTATGTGGCGTCGGGCAGGTGACCGCGATGAGGTTATCGTGACGTGGCGCAATCCTGAGGACGACGAGGTGGCCTTCGTAAGTCCTTGCAGCGGTCGGGTCGCCCTGCCTACGTCAGAGTTCGTCGCGGCGATCGAGGATTTCGGGCGGCGGGTGATAACAGCTATGGAGGAGCGGGTCGCTGAGCTTGAGCGAAGAGGGGCGCCAGATGGCGTCGAGCTGGACTTGGGACAGCTGCGCACCGAACATGTGCGTCGCGCGACCTTCCCTCAAATGGCGATGAGTCGAGTACCTGCAACTGACTGGACAACTGTGCGTTCGGGGGCGAAGAGATTGCAGGAACTCTGGTCAGGTTCCGCGGATGGGATCGAACCTCGACTCTGGCCCGGAACTCAGTCGTAGATGCAAGGGGGCCCTCAGCGTGTGGAGTACTCCCTTGATGGGATTCAGGCCATGTGCGTGAGCGCTTCGGCGGCACAATCCATCGGGAGTTTCAGGCCGGGCTTCCGGTCGATGTATCCTCCGCCGATCTGCACGTCGGCGCCTTCCAGGAGCACGGGTCCGTTGCCTGGCAGGCGTGCGCCTCGCTTTCCGTTCTCCAGGAGCGGCTCGGTGCCCTCCGGCCAGAGGAGCACGACGATGTCCGGGTTCTTAACCACCAGGCACTTGGTCGCCAGTATGTAAACGAGTTTCCCCGTGAGAGGGATTGTCCCCCAGCGAGGGTAATGGTGACGTCGGTCCTTGGAACCCTCTGAATGCCTCTGGTGATCAAGCCTTAAGGTCTTGCTCTGGGAGGTAGGGGCTGAAATGGTCGGCGACGATCTCCGCGATTGCAGCGGCGTCGCGGGAACCGTCGACTTCGATCACGCGGATGCCGAGTTGGTGGGCGGTGCGGACGGCGTCCTCGGCGACGAGGCGGTCCCGGGTGAGGCGGTTGGCCTGTGCTCGGGCCGGGTCGCTGACGCGATGCCCGAGTGAGGCGGCTCGGGGGAGTTCGTGGTGTTGGTGTTCGCGGAACTTGGGAGTGGGCACCATGACGACCATCCGGCGTGGTGAGTCGATGATGGGGGCGACGAGTTCGGGGCGGAGTCCCCAGCCTTCGGCGATGATCGGGTGGCCGGAGACGAGCGCGCGCAGGTCGTCCAGAGCCCATTCGAACCGGACAGGGAAGCCGGACAGGGTCTCAGTGGCCATTTCTTCCGGGGCGGTGTGGACCCATCCCTTGTCCGGGTCGGGCTCGGTGGTGGGCTCGCCGAGGGCGACGCGACGGGCGATCCGGCGATCGTTGTGACCGCGGGCGTCCTGGTAGTCGTAGTGGTAGACGGTGACGCCGTACTGGACGGCCAGGAGTCGGGCGACGGTCGACTTGCCGGCCCATTGGCCGCCTCCGACCCACAACGTGCGATGCAACGTGCCGAAAGGGTCCCAGACTTCACCGTTGGCAGGGGTGTTATTGCTGGTCATGTGGTCTCCTTCCGCGGCGTAGTTGGCCCAGTCACCAGCGAAGAGGCGTTGCCAGCTACGGCGATGTGGATGCCCAGGGTTCGGGTGAGGACCGCGTCGGGGATTTCGGCGGCGAGTTGAAGAGCACGGTGCTGCGGGCCTGATCGTCGGGGGAAGCGACAATTCGGGTCCGGCCTTGGGCATCCTTACGTTGTCGGCAGCGTACAGGTTTGAGTTTAGGGCGGCGGAGCAGCCCAAGACGCGCGTCAGCTTCGGGAGCTCCGGACTTCAAACGGGAAGCCCTGAACAGGCGATAGGCCGTCAGAGGCTTCTGGTTGTGGACAATGCCGCGATCTTGCCAACCTCCCGTTGCCGGTACAGCGCTACTGCAGGGGCCCTGGAATCGTCTCTTTCGATGTACGGTTGCAGGCCCGTGAGTACCGGGGCAGGCGAGCACTTCGGCGGAGCATGTCGATCCATCAACCAGGAGGCAGGCTCTTGGTCAAGCGACCCGTACCGAGAGAGGTCCAACGTTGATCGTTACATCGACGTGGCCACCGAGCGCGGCTGCGTAGGCGCGGATGGTCTCGAGTTCCATCGAATCCAGATCACCGTTCTCGATCTGGGAGACGCGTGCTTGAGAGATCCCGAGAGCAGTCGCTACCTCGGATTGTGTCTTGCCGACAGACTTGCGCAGTTCTTTCAGATGGTGGCCGGCGACGTAGGCATCCAGTTGCGCATCGGCGGCAGCCTGACGCTGTGGGTCAGCCAGTTCGGGGTGCAACCGGTGCGCTTCCGCTTTGATCTCACGCCAATTGCGTCCTGGGCTCATCGCTTGTCCTCCCTCTTCGTCTCGGCCGACTTCGCGGCGCGGTACTCGGCATAGCGTGCTTTGGCCAACGGAATGGCCTCCTCGTACCAGCGCGACCATCTACCGGCCTTGTCGCCGGCTACGAGGAAGATCGCTTCCCGGTCCGGGTCAAAGACGAACACGATTCTAATCTCGGTTCGCTTGCGCGAGCCCGGGCGTAGCTCCTTGAGGTTGCTCATGTCGCCGTCTATGAGGGTGTCCACCAACGGACGTCCGAGAGCGGGGCCGACTTCTGCAAGCCGGTCAATGGTCCTCTCGATCAGAGTGGCGGAATCTGGATCGCTCTCGCAGAGTTTGAGGAACCATGATTCGACCGGCTCAAGTAGCACGATCTCCCATGCCATACGGGCAGTATAACGTCTAGCTTATGTCCTAGTCGAGTCTGGAGGTGCGCTTGTGCTGGACGCTCTGGAGATGGCATTGTGGCGGAGCGGGAGTGCCGGTCGACCTGTCGAGCCGGTCTGATCCACCGCTTGGACGCGGGCAGCCAGCCGGCCTTGGACGAGCCGGGAGATCCGGTCACATTGCTCTCCAGGCTGTCATGAGCGGGCTGCTCGTGCCCTCAAACTACTGGCGAGCACATGGTCGGCGAAGCGCGCGATGGCGAGTCGTCGTTCATGGAGGGCGACGGTCTCCCAGATCCGCTGTTCGAGCCGAACGCCCTGCTCGTTCAGGCCGAGGTGCCGGATCCATTGGCGTAGACGTTTGGGGAAGGGAAGGTAGTGCCCTTCCAGCGCGAACCAGGCGATGTAGATCTGCTTGACCAGTCGTGCGGCAAGCTGATGAAAGAGCCACTCGTCTCCCCGGTCGGCGCAGTCGAGCAGGGCATCCCGATAACCAGGTAGTTGTTGTTCCAATGCGGCCGTCGACTTGGCGATCAGCTGGGGAGGTGGGGTACGGCTCGACTGCCTGATGGCGTGGCCGACGTGTTCGTCGTCCGCCAGCAGGGTTCCGTGAACGAAGCCGGCCACCGTGTGAAGGGGTTGGGGCCACTCCTCCTCCTGCCAGCCGTCACCGGCCTTGACCAGCGCGCACCAGGAGTCGAATCGTGTCCGCGGGTAGTGAGCGACATCGACCTCCCATCTGGAGGCGCGCATCTTGTCGAGCCCGAAGGTGAGGTCATGGAACTGGGTGGGCGTGCTGCCGGCGTCGCTGAGCTGCTCAACCGGCCGTCGTTCTGGAGGCGGCGGTTCGTCCTCACCCCAGATGATCGACGATGTCGAGGTCCGAGCGAGTGGTGAATCCGGTGAACACGGATCCTTGGCCGTAGGCGAAGTCCATCGTGCCGCAACCGGCGAAGGCCATAACTACACCTCGCGCCACTTGCTCGGCCGCGTGACCCGTAGATCCCTGCACGGGGAGTATCAAAGCACGAGAGGAGGCACTGATCACTGAGCTCAGCCCAACCGGCCACTCAGAGCGGTCGGCACCACGTGCAAAGGCATCGAGGGGCGTCGTGTTCAGGTGAATACGGCGTACACGTTCTTGTCGGGGCTGCCTACGTATACGACCCCGTCGGCGATGGTCGGCGACGACCAGATGTAACCCCCGACGTTCAGCCGCCATTGTTCTGTGCCCTTGTCGTCCACCGCGTAGAGATGTTCGTCACCGCTGCCGACGTACACCACTCCATTGGCCACGACCGGTGCGGAACGCAGTTGGTAACCGGTGGGAAATCTCCATAGTTGGCGTCCGTCGGTTGTGTTCATGGCGTACAGGCAGTTGTCGTCGCTGCCGACATAGGCTACCCCGTCCTTTACGGCGGGAGCCGTCCACAGTTCGCCCTTGACGTTGGCGATCCAGTATTGCTCGCCGTTGATCGCGTCGAACGCGTACACGTTTCCGCCGCCGTCACCGACGTACACGACGCCGTTGGACACCGTTGGCCGGCGGGCGGTTGCGAGGGTGGCACGCGTCCATAAGTGTGTTCCATCGGTTGTTACGACGGCGTGCAGTCCGTCGTCGCACCCGAAGTACACCACCCCGTTCGCCACAGCGGGCCCCCACGCGGTGCCCTTGGTGTCAATCTGCCACTGGCGTCGGCCGCTCGTGACATTGATCGAATAGAGCTGTTGGTCCTCACTGCCGACGAATACGGCCCCGCCATCCAGCACCGGCGACGACCATCCCAGCGGTCCCCCGGTCTCGTACTGCCACTGCTGTTTTCCACTGGCCGCCTGCACGGCGTAGAGGTAGTGATCATTGCTTCCCACGTACACCACGCCATTCGCCACCACGGGGCCCGACCGCGCGCGGTCGGCGGTGGGGAAGCGCCGCCGTTGTTTTCCGCTGGCCGCATCGATGGCGTAGAGATGCCGATCGTCGCTCGCCACGTACACCACACCGTCCGCCACCACCGGTTGGGAATTCACCGGAGCCTCGGTGGGGAACTTCCACCGCAGCCCGCCCGAATGGGTGCCGAACATCTTCTGGCCGGCGAGACCGAGCCCCGCGACGGCAACGACTCCCGCGGCGCCGACCAGGAGGTTGCGCCGTGACAGTCGCGCAGGCAGCTTCTTGTGGAGTACGTCCTGCGCCGTCGTCGATTCTTCGTGGCTCGTATCGCGACCGAGGGGGCCGTTGGCGACGGGTTTCGTCATGCCGTTGCCGGGGCCCTCATGATGCGGGTCCAGCAGGCGGCTCCAGGGTTCGTACTGGGCCGGCGGCCGGTCGGCCCACCTGGTCAGCACCCGGACGACCTTCATCAACTGGTCGAGGTCGCGTGGGTGATGCCGGCCGTTGAACCAGTCGCTGAGCGTCTGTTCGGACACTCCGGATTCCTTCGCGAGCAGGGATCTCGTCGAGCGTTGTCCCGTTCGAGTCCTGACCTCCTTGGCCTTTCGTTCCAGGGTCGTGAGCGCATGGACCATCGCGCTGGATCTGTCGCGTTCTTGACGTGGCTCCATTTCAGCTTCCTCCCGCCGCTACCGGCCGGTGTGTCGGCTGCACTCCCGACTTCGGTCCGGAGCTGTACGCGGATAGCCTCAGCTCTTTCACGCGCCCCAGGTGTTTCATTTCCTGTTTCAAGGCGCCACTGGACGCTGTCAGATTTGCCAGGTGGTATTTTACCCCGCTTGAAGGATCACGCGCCGTACCCCTCTTTCGGCATCCTCGGCCATTTCCGGCGCGGTTCACGTTCGTCCGGGGGGCGGACTCTCCGAATCGGACCTGTTCGGAGAACCCGGCTGACCTGGCGTAAAACGCCCCGGCCCTCCGAACCCATCCGAAACTCCTTGGCGGGCCCGCGACGTGACTGATTACTGGGAACCAGCGACAAACGCTGATCCGACAAGAGGGGGTATTCATGAAAGGCGTTCCCCGTAAACGACGTCACGGGCCGGAGGCGAAGCTGCGCGTCGGCCGGCGTCCGTACCGAATGCGGGGGAGGCCGATTCCGGCCTGCCGCTCGGGCGTCGATCGGCCGTCGGCTCGTTTCGTGGTCGCCGTGGCCACTCAGGTCTGCGGCACGTTGGTGAGGTCCGCGATAACCGCAGGGATCTTGACGCTGCTTGAGCACCTGTAACGCAAACTGGGGTTCCCAGTAGCGATCAGTCTGGCCAGACGGGCCGCCCGCATCCGTGCCTCCGCTGTCGCCCTTTCCGGATGACCATGGAGGCACGTTTGTGGGTTCGGTCCATCTTGTGAGCATACGATGATCACTCATGGGGCATGTGCTGGTGACCGGGGCCACCGGGGGAATCGGGGTGGCGCTGGTCGACGCGCTGGTGGAGGCCGGGCATCGGGTGACGGCCGTGGGGCGCGGCGTCGGACGGCTGAACGTGCCGGGGATCGAGGTTGATCTCTCCGAGCCTGAGACGGCGGCCGCCGCAGTGGGAACGCTGGGGGAAGTGCAGGCGCTGGTGCATCGTGCTGGGATCTCCCCCGTCGCGGCCGTCGCCGACGCCGGTCCCGAGACGTGGCGGCGGACGCTGGCGGTGAACGTGGCCTCCGCCGCCGAGCTGGTACGGCTGACGCTGCCCGCGTTACGGCGCAGCCGCGGTCATGTGATCTTCGTCAATGCCGCGCCCGGAACGACCGGGGTCGCTCGCTGGTCGGCCTTCGTCGCCAGTAAGGCGGCGTTGCGCGAGCTGGCCGAGTCGCTGCGTGAGGAAGAGGCGGCCTCCGGAGTCCGCGTTACCACGGTTTATCCCGGCGCGACGGCGACCGATCTGCTGGGCGAGGTCAGGAGCGACTTCGGCCGCCCGCACGATCCCGCGCTGTGCATCCAGCCGCGTTCGCTCGCTGCCATGATCGTCTGGGTGCTGAGCGCGCCCGCCGACGCCTACCCCTGCGAATTGTCCGTCCTGCCGTCGCCACGCTGACCGTAGGAGCACACGAGGCAAGCTCCTCGTTGCGAACGGTGACCGCAGCCAAAACGAATCTTTGGCCCCTCTCTGTGCGTGACGGACACGGGACGTCCTCCCGTGGATCCGGCGAGGTCGCAACCGTCAGGCGGTGCCGTGCGGGTGGCGGAGGGCGTCCGGGCCTGACATCCACCGGTTGATGGCGTTCTGGGGGGCGATGACCAGGAACTATCCGCCCTGATGACGGTTATCAACATACATGGCATGCGATATGAAAACTTTCGCCCACCGTCATGATGTGCGGCATATTGGACAATTAGTACTTTTTGACAAGGCTATGGAATGTCGTCATGCTTCCCTGTCATGATCAAAACGATCCTGGGTCAACAGGCCAGACGGTTACTCACCGTAGGCGCTGCCCTGTGCATCACCGTGAGCATGACCGGCACCGCGTCCGCAGAAGCGGAACCCGCCGGGCAGGTCATCGCCTGGGGAAGCGACTACTACGGCCAGTCCACACCTCCCGACTCCCTCCAGTCAGGTGTGACCGCGGTCGCCGCCGGGCTCAACCACGCGCTCGCGCTCAAAGACGGCGTGCCGATCGCCTGGGGCGACCGCGATATGGACAAAACTTTCGTGCCGATCGATCTGCGCCGGGGAGGCGTGACGGCGATCGCCGCCAACAACGACCACAGCCTGGCGGTCAAGAACGGCAAGGTCTGGTCCTGGGGCGGCTACACCCAGCCGGGCGGCCGCCTGGCGCCGCCTCCCGAGACGGAATCCGGCGTCACCAACGTGGCGGCCGGATATCTGCACAGCCTCGCCCTCAAAGAGGACGGCAAGGTCGTCGCATGGGGCTTCGGCGACCGCGGAGAGACGAAGGTCCCGGAGGAGGCGCAGTCAGGCGTCGATGCCATCGGCGCGGGCGTGTACTACAGCGTGGCGCTGAAGGACGGCAAAGTCCTGTGCTGGGGACACAGCGAACACGGGGAATGCGCCATCCCGGAAGAGGCGCAGTCAGGCGTGACGGCGATCGCCGCCGGCTCCCACTTCGTCCTCGCCCTCAAGAACAACACGGTCATCGGCTGGGGCACCAACAACTATCACCAGCTCGACATGCCCATCGAGGTTGATGACGGTGTCGTGGCGATCAGCGCCGGCTCCCAGCACAGCCTGGCCCTGAAGGACACCGGGGAGGTCGTCGCCTGGTGGCACAACACGCTGGGGGAGAGCACGGTGCCGACCGTGGCGAAGTCCGGAGTCAAGGCCATTTCCGCAGGCGGGTACTTCAATCTGGCCGTGAAGTGAACGGCGCCTGAGGCATCTTCGGGCCCTGGACGCTGAGCCGGCGGGTCTCCCGGCGACAGCGTGGCTGAACGATATTCGGCCCGGGTCCGCCGTCCCACGCCGATGATCGGCGTGGGACCGGACAGCGGCGACTCTGGGTTGTCGTGGACATGATCGAGCGGATGGCGGACGTGGTCACGTTGCATGCCCGGACGGCACCCCGAACCGATCGAGGGGACGATCGGCCGTGCGGATGGGATTACCGGGCTGGGAAGCGCAGGATCCGGTCGTCGCCGTCGCGGAGGTCGCCGCGGCCGTCGGTGTTGGACGTGGTGACCCACAGGGCGCCGTCCGGTGCGACCTGCACAGTGCGCAGCCGGCCGTATCGCCCGGCGAGTTGTGCGACCGGTTCTCCCACCGTGTCACCGTTGAGGGGCAGGCTCCAGAGTCGTTCGCCGCGCAGTGCCGCGACGTAGGCGGTGGTGCCCGCGATCGCGATTCCGGACGGGGACGCCTCACGGACGGGCCAGGTGATGAGAGGGTTGGTGTAGCGGCCGCCGGCGGTGTCACCTTCGCCTTCGACGTTGGGCCAGCCGTAGTTGCGTCCGGGCTGGATGAGGTTGACCTCGTCGAGGTCGTTCTGGCCGAACTCGGTGGCGAACAGGCGTTCCTCGGTGTCCCAGGCCAGGCCTTGGACGTTGCGGTGGCCGAGGCTGTAGACCGCAGAGTCCGGCGTGGGGTTGCCGGGTGCCGGCTCGCCATCGGGGGTCAGCCGCAGGATCTTGCCGTTGGGGCTGTCCGGGTCCTGCGAGAGTGCGGTGTCGCCGGCGTCGCCCGTGCCGGCGTAGAGCATGCCATCCGGGCCGAAGGCGATGCGGCCGCCGTTGTGATAGCCGGCCTTGGCGATGCCGTCGAAGATCACCTCCGGGTCGCCGCCGTCGAGCCGGAACCGGATGATGCGGTTGTCGTCGGGGGCGGTGAGGTAGGCGTAGATGAGATTGTCGGTGGCGAAGTCGGGAGAGGCGGCGAGGCCGAGCAGCCCGCCTTCGCCGCCCTCGGCGACGCCGGGGACGTCGGCGACCTGGCGGGGTTGGCTGCCCGGCGTCAGGCGCAGAATCCGGCCGGTGTCGCGTTCGGCGATCAACGCGTCACCGCCGGGCAGGAACGTCAGCCCCCACGGCACGTCGATGCCGCGTGCCAGTTCCTCCGCGGCGTCCAGATCGGGGGTGGCGGAAGGGGAACTGGCCGCCGTGCTGGTCACGACGGCGGTGGGTGCCGCGTCGGCGGGGGTGGCATCACCGCCGTTGCCGCACGCGGCGACACCTGTGCCCAGCATGACCGCCACTACCGAGCCGGCCCACAGCGTCGTGCGCATTCGTCTCCATCTTCCGATCAGTCGCGGATCGTGCCACACGGACATCAATTCATCACAGCGGCGCGAAAAGAGGTGTAAAGATCAGCGACTGGCGTCAGCCGGTCCCGGGCGGTCCACCAACGTCAAGCAGTAGGCCCTGCCTCCTCGACGATGGTCTTCAGGTGGGTGGCCCTCATCGTGGTGGCCGGTCAAGAGGTCTGCCCGCCGTACTGGAGCATCGGCGGGATCCGGTGTCAGCGAGCGACGTAGCCGCCGTCGACGGGCAGGGCGACGCCGACGACGAAGCTCGCTCCCGGGCTGCACAGCCACAGGACCGCCGCAGCGATCTCGTCGGCAGTCCCGAGCCGGTTGATGGGCAGGTCGGCTATGGCCCGCTCGCGGTCGAGCTCACCCTTGGCGATCATGTCGCTGACCATGGGGGTGTCGATGGTGCCGGGGCAGACGGCGTTGATGCGGATGTTGCGCGGCGCGTATTCGAGCGCGGCGCTCTTGGTGAGGCCGATGACGCCGTGCTTGGTGGCGTGGTAGGAGGCGCGGCCGGGGATGCCGACGAGGCCGCCCAGCGAGGAGCAGTTGACGATGGCTCCGCTGCCCTGGGCGCGCATGTGCCGCAGCTGGTGCTTCATGCACGCCCACACGCCGCGCAGGTTGACGGCATTGACGCGGTCGAAGGCCTCGATGGACTCATCGGCGGCGTCACAGGGCGGGATCTGGATGCCGGCGTTGTTGAAGGCCATGTCGAGACGGCCGAAGGTGGCGACGGTGCGGTCGACGGCGGCGGCGACCTGGTCCTCGTCGCTGACATCGCACGTGAGGGTCAGGACCTGGTAGCCGGCGTCGGTGAGATCCTTCGCCGCGGCGTCCAGGGCCTCCGCGTTGACGTCGGTCAGGGCGACGGCGGCCCCGGACTCGGCGAAGGCGCGGGCGGTGGCCAGCCCCATTCCGGAACCGGCACCGGTGACGAAGGCGACCTGGTCGGTGAAGTCGTAGGCAGGGTTCATGTCGTGTCCTGTCGTTTCGTTCGGCTGCTGAGCGTGAGGTAGGCCGGTCGGCGTCACAGAAGGGCTTCGATGGTGATGGGCAGGTCGCGGACGCGGCCTGCTCGCCTGCGGCCGCGCGTGGCGGCGCGGGCTCGAACCGGCCGGTCAGCGGGGTGGATCAGGGCTGGAGGAGGACCTTGATCGCGCGGCGTTCATCCATCGCCGCATACCCTTCGGCGGCCTGCTCCAGCGGCAGGGTCAGGTCGAAGACCTTGCCGGGGTCGATGGCACGCCGGTAGATCAGGTCGATGAGATCGGGCAGGTACCGGCGTACCGGGGCGGGCCCGCCGTGCAGGTGAACCAGGGAGTCGAACAGCTCCTCGCCCGGCAGCGCGACGTCGTGCGTGACGCCGACGAAACCGACATGCCCGCCGGGGCGGGTGGAGCGGATCGCCTGCGTCATCGACTCCTGAGTGCCGACCGCCTCCAGGACGCTGTGCGCGCCGAGCCCGTTCGTCAGCTCCTTGATCACCGCTACGCCGTCGTCGCCGCGCTCGGCGACGATGTCGGTGGCGCCGAACCGGCGGGCGAGCTCCTGCCGGGGGGCGTGGCGGCTCATCGCGATGATGCGCTCGGCGCCGAGTTGCCTGGCGGCCAGCACCCCGCACAGCCCGACCGCGCCGTCACCGACGACCGCGACGGTCTTGCCCGGCCCGGCCGCGGCGGCGACGGCCGCGAACCAGCCGGTACCCAGCACGTCGGAGGCGGCCAGCAGGCTCGGCACCAGGTCCGCGTCCGGCAGGCCCGGGGTCGCCACCAGGGTGCCGTCGGCCAGCGGCACCCTCGCCAGCTGGGACTGGGTGCCGATCGTGCCCATCAGCACCCGTTGCACGCACGCGCACTGGTAGCCGGCCCGGCAGATCTCGCAGGTGTTGTCGCAGGCCCAGAACGAGCCGACCACGAACTGGCCTGGCCTGATCGTGCGGACCTGGCTGCCGACCTCCTCCACGACGCCGACGTACTCGTGCCCCATCGGCATGGGCCCATCCGGCTTGTCCACCCCGCGGTAGGGCCACAGGTCGGAGCCGCAGACGCAGGTGGCGGTCAGGCGGATGATCGCATCCGTCGGCTCGACGATCGCGGGGTCCGGACGGTCCTCAACGCGGACGTCGCCCGGGGCGTAAAGAACTGCTCCACGCATGGTGGATCTCCTTCGGACATGGGTGTTCAGCGGCGGGTGCGGGAGCGCGCGGCTCCGGGCGTCACCGCGCGTGACCATCTCCAGCAAACCGGCTCCATCGCATGCGCGGGAGGTCGCGTTTATCGGGGGGACAACCTCAACCCCCTTCCGCCCCCGGCCGCTGCCTACAGTGGGGAAGGTGGACAACCGAGACGAGATCCGCGACTTCCTCGCCAGCCGGCGCGCCCGCATCACCCCGCAGCAGGTCGGGCTGGCCCCCGGCGTGCGGCGCCGGGTGCCGGGCCTGCGCCGCGAGGAGGTCGCGGTGCTGGCGGGCGTGAGCACCGACTGGTACACCCGTCTCGAAAAGGGCCACATCAGCGGCGTCTCCACTGACGTCCTGAACGCCGTCGCGCGCGCCCTGCAGCTCGACGACGCAGAACGCGCCCACCTGTTCGACCTGGCCCGCGCCGCCGACGCCCGCCCCCGCCGCCCCGTCCGCAAGGTTCGTCCAGGGCTGCAGCGCATGCTGGACGCGATGACCGACGCGCCCGCGATCATCCGTAACGGCCGCATGGACATCGTGGCCGCCAATCGCCTCGGCCGCGCCATGTACTGGCCGGTCTTCCACGCCTCGCTGTCGAGCGCCGATCAAGGTCAGGCCCGGAGCCGGCCGGCCAACATCGCGCGCTTCCAGTTCCTCGACCCGGCCGGGCCCGGCTTCTTCCCCGACTGGGACAGCGCCGCCGACGTCACCGTCGCCCTGCTGCGCACCGAAGCCGGCCGCGACCCCTACAACAAGGAGCTCACCCAGCTGATCGGCGAACTGTCCACCCGCAGCGACGACTTCCGCGGCCGCTGGGCCCAGCACAACGTCCGCCTGCACCACACCGGCACCAAGACTTTCCACCACCCCGCGATCGGCGACCTCACCCTGGACTACGAGTCCATGGACCTGCACGCCGACCCCGGCCTGAACCTGACCGTCTACACGGCCGCCCCCGGCACTCCCTCGTGCGATGCCCTGCGGCTGCTGGCCAGCTGGGCCGCCACCACCCTCGACCAGGTCGAGCAGCCGCAGGACGCGGAGGCAAGCTCTCCGCGCAGCTCATAGACACTCCCCACGGATCGCCGAGGGACGGTGTCAGGCCGTTCCCAGGGCCAGGGTTTCGGTGATGCGCAGGAAGCTGCTCGTGCCGTGACCTCGGCCGATGGTGCGGCGGGCCAGGCCCTCCGCGGCGCGCATCACGCTCGCGTCGATGCCGTGGCCTTCGGAGGTCTCCACGATGTGGGCCATGGAGGACACGGAGGAGGTGATGGGGTTGCCCTCGCCTGAGTACGTGCCGTCGTCCACGTCCTCCGCACCCTGTTCGAACATCGGCGGGAGGATCGCGCCGATTCCCTTGGCGAACGGCGCCAGTTCCCGCGCGGTGATTCCCTCGGCCCGCGCCACCGCCAGCGCGTGCGCGTAGCCCGCCATGGCGGTCCAGAAGATGTCGAGCAGGGCGATGTCGTACGCGGCCGCCCTGCCGACGTCCGTGCCGAGGTGGGTGTGGGTGCCGCCCAGGGTGTCCAGCGCCGGCCGGTGCTCCTGGTAGAGGTCCTCGGGGCCGCTGTGGAGGAAGACCGCGGCGGGGGTTCCGATGGTGGTGGTCGGCGTCATGATGGCGCCGTCCAGGTAGCCGATGCCGTGTTCGGCCGCCCAGGCCGCGGTGTCGCGGGCTCGGCCGGGGGTGTCGGCGGTGAGGTTCACGAGGGTGCGTCCCTTGAGCGCGTCGGCGACCGCGCCGGGGCGCACGACGGCGTCCACCGCCTCGTAGTTCACCACGCACACCACGGTCAAGCTGCTGGCGGCGACCGCCGCTTCAGGAGATTCCGCGGCGATCGCGCCGCGCCGCAGCAGCTCACCGTCCTTGCCCGGGGTGCGGTTCCAGACCGTGGTACGCAGTCCGGCGTCCAGGAAGGCGCCGGCCAGGGCCCGTCCCATTGGGCCCAGGCCGAGTACGGTGACGGCAGACTGGTTCATGGTTCAACTCCTGAATCATCGACGAGCGTTAGTGAATGGGGTGCAGATGACGCGCAGCCGTGCCCAGGATCCGAACGTCTGCGGGGTCACCGCCGCGATCGCCGTGATCGACGGCAAGTGGAAGACGATCCTGCTCTGGCTCCTGGAAACGCGTCCGCACCGTCCCGGCGAGCTGCGCCGGCGGCTGCCGGGGCTCACCGAGAAGGTGCTGACGCAGACACTTCGGGAGATGGAGGCCGATGGGCTGGTCCATCGAGAGGTGCACGATGGACGACCGCTGAAGACGGTGTACTCGTTGACCGCGTTCGGCCGCGAACTCTCCGACGCGTTGGCGCCTCTTTCGGACTGGGGGCACCGCCGTTTGGAGAAACTGGCGGCCTCCTGACACCTCCCCGCGCCACCCACGACCAAGCTTCGGGCCGTCGTCGCCCGGCCGGCAAGTACCCACTAAAAAGTGGGCATGGCGGCTACCCGGTTCTCGGATTCACCCGGCAGTTGGTGTGCAGGAATTGCGCGACCCCGTCCTGGAAGTCGTAGATCGCGATCGTCTGAGGATCTTCGAGCGGATCGCTCGGCGGCATCAGGAAATGCGTCTCGCTGATCGGGAGCAGTTCGTAGGTGATGCGCTCCGGTTTACCGAGGAATTGCGCCTCCATCGAGTTCATGACGAATGTCAGGGAGAGTTCGCCGCCTTCCGCCGTCACCTCGTAACGGGCGCCGGGACGTTCGTAGACGCCCGTGTACCTCGACAGGTCGAGGTTCCGGGTGGGGTCGGGTTTCGGCAGGTCGGGGATGGTGGATGCGCCGAGTTCGGCCAGGATGTCGTTGAACACCCTGCGGTAGAAGGTGTCACGGGGGCCGGCGTTCGTCAGCATGGCGACGGCGATGCCGGAGTCGGGCAGGATCCGGAGGCGGGCGTTCTGGCCGATGGTGCTGCCGTCGTGGGCGTAGACGGTTTCGCCGTGCCAGTCGCACACGATGAGGCCGAGGGCCCATTGCGGGCCGAACGTGTAAGGGTCCGGAATGGGAACCCGGGATTCCATCATTTCGCGAACGGCGTCGGCGGAGACGATTCTGGTGCCGTTACGCGCCTTTCCCTCGTTCAGGAAGACGTGCGCCAGCGCGAGCACTTCCCTGGCCGTCGAGTTGATGAGGCCGCTCGGGCCGAAGGTGCGCGGCAGGTGGCTCACCGGGGAGACGACGGGGTCTTCGTCGAGTGACAGGACCAGGTGTCCCGTCGCCGCGCGATCCTGGTCCACGTCTTCTGGCCGGCTGCTCGTGGCGGTCAATCCCAGCGGGTCGAAGAGACGATCCTTCATGATGTCGTCCCACCCTTTGCCGTCGATCACCTCCATGATGCGCGCGAGAATCGCATATCCCAGGGCGGCGCTGTAGCCGTGGGTGCGGCCAAGGGGGTGAACCTGGGGTGCGTGGGCGAGGTTCGCGACCATGCGCTCGTATATGTCGTCGTCCTCGCGGGGGGCGCCGAAATCCTCCTCGATGCCGTTGGTGTGGTTCAGGAGATGGCGGGGCGTGACGTGGGCGCTGACCTCGGGGTCGGCGACCCGGAATTTCGGGAGGTAGGTCCGTACCGGTTCGTCCAGAGCGGCTTTTCCCTCGTCGACGAGTTGCATGAAGGCGAGGGCGGTCCAGGTTTTGGTGAGGGACCCGCACTGGTAAATGGTGTCGGTGGTCGCGGGGGCCCGGGTCGAAAGTTCTTTGACGCCCACGGCGAAGTCGGTGATCCGGCCGTCGTGGAGAACGCCGATCGCCGCGCTCGGGATCCGGTACTCGGCGAGAAGTTCGGAGACCCGGGCCTTGATCCGGGGGACGTCCATGGGGCCGCTCACTTCGGCAGGCCGACCGCGTTGGCGGCGTCGGCCTCGAAGTACTCCGTCGCGGCGAACTGCCCGGCGTATTCCTCCAAGAAGTCGCGTACCGCGTCGACCGAGTCGTGAACGATGACGTTCACGGCCTTGGACCCGTCGGCGGTCGCCACCGCCAGGGTCCACCTCGCCCCCTTGGGCAGCCGTCCGTGGGCCTTCTTCAGCGAGCCCCAGAACCCGTCGTCGGAGATCGCGGAAATCGCCATCACGTGCATTGTCGTGCTCCTTCGCAAAGTCTTTCCGAACGGGAAAAAGCTACGTTGCATTTCAAAAAGTGTCAACGAGTTCGTCGCAGGTAGACGGCAATCGTTGCAACAGAATTGTCGGTAAATGCAATAGGCCGTTGCACTGTATTGTTGGTGAACGCACCCAGGACGACAGAGAGGCCGAGCAGATGCCCGGAGGCAGGCTGACCCACGAAGACCGCGGGCAGATCGCGATCTGGCTGGCCGAGGGGCTGGGGTATGCCGAGATCGCCAGACGGCTGGGCAGGCCGACGTCCACGATCAGCCGCGAGGTGGCGCGCAACGCCGGGGCCGGCGGCTACGCGGCCGACGGGGCGCAGCGGGCCGCCGGGCGGCGGGCCCGCAGGCGCAGGCCGATCCAGGCCGTGGAGCAGCCGTCCGACGACGGCTTCGTCGAGCGGTTCGCGACCCTGCTGGCCGGCACCGGCCTGCCCCGGATGCCCGCCCGGGTGTTCGCCTGCCTGATCACCGCCGACTCCGAGAGCCTGACCTCGGCCGACCTGGTACGCCGCCTGCAGGTCAGCCCGGCGTCGGTGTCCAAGGCCATCGCCTACCTCGAAGCGATGGACCTCGTGCGGCGCGAACAGGATCCCCGCGGACGCCGCGAGCGCTACATCATCGACGACGACGTCTGGCTCCGGGCGTGGCGGACCGACACAGGAGCGCACGCCGAGGTCGCCGATGCCACACGGCAGGGAATCGAGATCTTCGGCGCCGACACGCTCGCGGGCGCCCGCCTGAGCCGGATGGGCGGGTTCTTCTCCCAGCTCAGCGAGCAGATGAACGGCGGCGGCCTCGCCGAGGCCCTGGCCCGCGATGTGCACACGGTGCTCGCCGCGCTGGTGTACGCCGGCCGGCCGCTCACCGTGGACGCACTCGCCAAGGCTCTGGACTGGCCGCGCGGGCGCGCCGCCGACGCCTTGGACGCGGTCGAACGCCGTCCGGACATCGCCGACCCGCTCGCGCTGCGGCGCGGCGAAACCGGCGCGTACACCATCACGACGCGGCAGGACCGCCTGAGCCCGGCGCAGCGCGAAGCACTCCTGAAATTCCAGGAGCCGACGTAATCCTGGGGCTCCTGGGAGGACTTCTCCATGTGAACGATCCCGAAGAACGATTCACCGACCTCTACGACCGCCACTACCGGGCGGTGCTGAGGTTCGCGCTGCTGCGGGCCGACCACGGCCTCGCCGAGGACGTGTGCAGCGAGACGTTCCTGGTCGCCTGGCGACGGCTGGCCGACCTGCCGGAGCCCGAGCTGCCGTGGCTGCTCGGCGTGGCCCGCAACCTGCTGGCCAAACAGCGGGACTCGCGGGTCAGGAGGCAGGCGCTGGTCGACCGGATCACCGCGCTCAGCACCGAACGCGACCACGTGGCCTGGGACGTCGCCGAGCACGTCGTCGACAGGGACACCGCGCTGGCCGCACTGGCGACCCTGCCCGAGCAGGACGTGGAGGCGATGGCGCTGGCCACCTGGCACGGCCTGCCGCCCGAGCAGGCGGCCGCCGTGATGGGGTGCTCGACCCGCACCTACAACGTGCGGCTGCACCGTGCCCGCAAGCGGCTGGGCCAGGCGTTGCGCGCCGAGGCGTCGAAGAGCGCCGGGCGGCGCGCGCGGGCGGGCGCCGCCCGGCAGCGGTTCGCGGAGGAGGCGTGATGGCTTCCGAGCGCTTTCGCAGGATCTCCGAGGAGGAACGCATGACCGACCGTACGTTCGCCCAGCTCAAGCCGGAGGGACTGGACGAACTCACCGAAGAGGCTCACCGGCGCCGCCGCGCCGCCGACCTCGCCCTGGCATTCCAGACCCCGCGTAGGTCCCCCAAAGCGCGTCTCCCGCTCTTCATCACCGGTGGCGTCGTCGCGGCCGGCCTGGCCGCGGCGGCCGTGGTCATCCTGCCCGGCGCCGACCCCGGCGGGCCGGCGCGGCCCGGCACGGGCGCCCCGCCCTCCGCCGCCCGACCCGCTGTCACGATGCTCGACGCCCAGGCCGTGCTGCTGGCGGCGGCCGAGAGCGCGGGCAGGACCGAGGCGGGCACCGGCCGCTACTGGTACACCCGCGAGCGGGTCGCCAGCCTCATCCAGGTGGATCTGGACGAGTACGCGGCCAGGCTGAAGGCCCTGGGCGCCGACTCGAAGAAGCAGGAGGAGGCGGTGGGCAAGCTGAAGCCGTCCCCGCTCCCGTACGCGGCTTTCTCCGGCAGCACGGACGAGAGTTGGCGGGCACGTGAGCGGGGGGAAGCCGGCCGCAACGTCAGGAAGCCGGATGCGGCGCTCACGTTCGGTTCGGCGCAGGACGAGCAGAAGTGGCGTCAGGCCGGCTCGCCCCGCCTCGTCCGGGGTGGCGAGAGCACCCGCGACGACAGGACCGAGCGCGTTCTGTCGATTGACAACCCCTCGCTCACCATGCGCAACGTGGACGAACTCCCCACCGACGAGGCGGGCCTCAAGCGACGGCTGCGCGAGCTGTACGGCGACCGTGCGGCGAGCGGGTTCTCGGTGTACCTGTGGCAGACGGGTGTGGACCTGCTCGGCGCGCCGATCACGCCGGGGACGCGTTCCGCGCTGTTCCGCGTCATGGCCGAGGAGAAGGGGATGACCGCGAGGGGCCAGGTCAAGGACGAGTTGGGACGCACGGGGGCGGCTCTGATCACGACCGGTTCCGGCGACCGGGGCAAGGCCGTCGAGTACCGGATCATCGTAGATCCGGAGTCGGGCGAGTTGCTGCAGTACGAGGTGGCGGAGGAGGGTGCTTCGGCTCCGCTGCTGCGGGTCGCGCTGGAGGAGACCGGCTGGGTGAACGAGCTGGGCAAGCGGCCGTAAGGCGACCGGCCGTCAGCCGTTGAGGCGTTCGATGGTGAAAGCCGACAGGAATCCCAGCGTGGTGATGAGCCCCGTGAGCGCGTGATTCCGCTCGAACGCCTCAGGGATCATCGTGTCGGCCACCGTCGCCAGGATCGCCCCTGCGGCGACGGCCGTGATCGTCGCGACCGCGGCCGGCGAGGCGTCACTCAGCACGAGGTTGCCGAGCACCGCGGCCAGTCCGCTGGCCGCGGCGATGCCGCCCCAGACGCCGAAGACGTAGCCGGGGCCGCGTCCCGCCCGTTTCATCCCGGCCGCGCTCGACAACCCCTCCGGCACGTTGGAGACGAACACGGCGGCCAGCACCGCGACGCCGCCGCCGTTCAGCAGGGACAGGCCGAGCACGATCGACTCGGGGATGCCGTCGAGCAGCGCCCCGACGGCGATGGCCAGCCCGCTGCCCTGCTCGCCGGCCTGCTGGTCGCCGGAGCGTTTGCGGTGCCGCGCCCCGTATCTGGCCAGCAGGACGTTGGCCCCGACGTATGCGCTGGCCCCGGCCACGAAGCCGATCGCGGTCGGCCCGAGCCCGCCGGACCGCTCGGCCTCGTCGATCAGCTCGAAGGCCAGCGCCTCGATCAGCACCCCGGCCCCGAACGCCATGATCCCGGCGATGATCTGCGCGGGAACCCGTACCAGCCAGGCGATCCCCGCTCCGAGCACCAGGGCGCCTCCCGCGAGGGAGCCCCATAACCCCGCCTCAAGCCACTGTGGCACGGCGGCATCTCCGTTCTTTTCGCGTTTTCCGCAACGCGCGAAATCATCCCAGAGGCACCCGGAGCACACGAGGACGGGCGGGCTGTCAGATCATGGGAGACGTTCGCCGATCAGAGGAAGCAGGTCATGGAGATCACGAACGCTGTCGTCACCGGTGCCGCGGGCGGGATCGGGAGGGCTCTGGCCACGCGTCTGCGGTCGGCGGGCGCGCGACTGGTGCTCGCCGACGTCGACGTGACGGCGCTGGCCGGCGTCGCCGCGGAGCTGGCGGCCGAGGCCGTCGGGACAGACGTGTCGGACCAGAAGGCGATGGACGCGCTGGCTGCCGCCGCGCCGGACGCCGATCTGGTGTGCCTGAACGCGGGCATCGTCGGCCGGGACCTGGGGTCGCCATGGGAGGTCAGCCCCGAGGACTGGGAGCGGGTGTTCGCGGTGAACGTCGGCGGCGTGGTCAACGGGCTGCGGGCGTTCGTCCCGAGGCTGCTCGAACGGGGGCGGCCCGCGCACATCCTGATCACGGCCTCGCTGGCGGGGCTGGTGACGTTCCCCGCCGGGGGCGCGTACGCGGCCTCCAAGCACGCCGTCGTCGCGGTGGCGGAGCAGGCCGCGCTGGCGCTGGCCGGCACGCCTGTCGGGGTGACGCTGCTGTGCCCGGCCCTGGTTCGTACGGGGATGTCCGCAGAAGGGGAGGACCCCGCGGTCGTCGCGGAGGCCGCGCTCGCGGCCGTGCGCGAGGGGACGTTCGCCGTCGTGCCGGACGGCTGGGACCTGGCGGTCGCGGAGCGTGGGCGGCTGCTGGCCGAAGGAGCCAGGCCCGTCCTGCCGGCGCCGCGCGGTTAGGAGCGCCCGGCGGTAGGGCTCGTGCCTGTCCTGCCATCATGCCTGCTCGAACCACTGTGGGTTCGCGGCGCTGCTGCCCGAACACGTCGACACCCACCCGCTCGGCTGCCACAACCCGCGCATTCCCGACCGGGTGGTCTTCGATCACGTCATCGCCGCCCTGGTACACGGCTCCGGCTACGAGCGCATCGCGAGCGCTGACTGCTCGGACCGCACGATCAGACGCCGCGTCAAGTACTGGGCCCAGCTGGGGATAGCCGAGCAGATCCACGCGCTGGCCCTCCAAGCGTACGACCGCATGATCGGCCTTCAGCTCGACGAACTGTCCGTGGACGGCTGCCTCACCAAGGCCCCGTGTGGCGGCGAGGCCGCCGGGCGCTCTCCGGTGGACCGGGGCAAACATGGCCTGAAGCGCTCGGTCGCCACCGAGGCGATCGTCACACTGCGTATGCTCATCCGCCGCGCGACCCCGCGCTATCGCTGGGGCAGCCGACCCACGACCAAGCGCCTGAAGTAACGCCTGCTGTCGGGCATTCTTAGACTCAGGTCTATGCCCCGGCGCAGCCTCGCCCAAGTGACCCATTCCGTGGCCTCCTGCCCGGTCGGCTGGCTGGTCGCCGGTGACGGCTGGCGTGCCGTCGCGCTGTCCTTGCTGCGCCTGGGCTGCGATTGGCCCGCTCTCGAGGAGCTCGCCGCGGCGGCGCCACCGCAGACCGAGGGCGACGTGGTCGCCCGTATCGCCGTCCAGGCACGCGAAGAGATGGGGGAAGTGGCCGCGCTGCCCTTCTGGGACACCGTCTGTGGGCTTGTTGCCCGTTCCTGGCGTCTCGGAGCGTGCGACGCCATCGACGCGCTGTACAGCCTGGACGCACTGTGGTTCACAGCCCGCGACTTCGACACGTCCACCTGCAGGTCCACCGGCCTGGGCCTTCAACTCATCGGGGAGGGCGTGGGGCTCAAAGAGAGCATCGCCCACGTCGACGTCACCCGCGACGCCATCACGCTGCTGACCGAGGCGGACCAGCTCATCCCCGCCGATGTGCGCGACGCCCAGCTCTGCGAGGCCCTCCTGGAAACCCTCCGATGACAGCCCCCAGCCCAGCGCCGAAGTCTGGGGCAGCCAATCCACGACCAAGCGCTGAAGAAGCGCCTACTGCCGGGCGCTCTAGGCAAGCGCCGCCACTTTGCTTGGGCGACCACCGCTGTTCACAAACAGGTAGCAACCAGGCCATAGGTTCCGATTTCGTGAAAATTGATGACAGAAGCACCCTCTCCCGGCGTTCCCTGCTCACCGGCGCGCTCTCCGGCGTCGGCCTCGCCGCCCTGGGCGGCACCGCGGCCCACGCGGCGGCCCCGCCCAGAGGGCCGCGCGTCCTGATCGCCACGAACGAGCCGTGGGGCACCTACCACGCGGCCCCGCTCCTTCCCGAGGTCCGCCGGCTCGGGTGGGAGCTGACGCAGTTGGTTCCCGACCGGTCCGGCATCAAGCCGGGCGACCCGGTCCAGGTCGCCACGCCCGACGAGGTCACGCAGGCCGACCTGCTCGTGGTGACGGGCGCGGGGGACTGGCCCGCGGACTGCGCAGCCCGGTTCCACCGGCTGCCGTTGATCGCCAGTTCACTGGCCTACCAGTTGCCCGTCGAGGCGGCCAGGGCGGCGGAGTTCCGCTCGCGGCTCAGGGCGATCACCGCGTCGTCGCCCGCGGAGGCGAAGGTGTTCGACGACTACCTCGGCACGCGGCGGCCCATCACGGTCGTGGGCACGCCACAGACCGACGACCTGCCCAGGCACGCGCCCGAGCGGGGAACGGTCCTGGTGCTCACGAGCGTGACCAAGTCCGGCGAGACCGGCGGCTCCGCCCCGGGGACCGAGCTGCTCCTGGCCGCCGCCGAGCGGCTCGCGGCGGCGGGCAAGCACATTCTGGTCGGACTGCATCCGCGCGAGGACCGATCCCTGTGGGAGCGGTACGAGATCAGCACCGTCCCGTCGGTCCAGGCGTCGGCGCGGGCCGAGGCGGCCATCGGCATCCCGGGAACGGTCTTCCCGGTCGTCGCCTCGGTGGGCGTGCCGTTGGTCGGTTGTACGGATCCGCGCCTGCAGATCCCCGACTACCTGCTCAGCGTCTGCTCGCACACGATCACCACGGCGGACGACGCGGTGAGCGCCGTGACCGAGGCCAAGCCCGTGTCACGGAAGGTGCTGCATGAGGCCGTCGGGCCGATCGGCGGCTCGGCCCGGCGGCTGCTCAAGGTGTGGAGGAAGGCGGGCGTCCGCGCCTGAAACGAGACCTTGCGGGGGCCCCGTGGCGCGGGCCCGGGGCTCCCGAGGGGTCAGTTGTTGCGGTTCTGCAACTGGTCGAGCCGCATGCCCAGGTACATCACTTCGCACTGCAGCGCGTCGTACATCTGCTGGAACTTGGCGCGTGTGATGGCCTCCTGCTCGTCGCTCGCCTTCTGGAGGGTGACGAGTTGCTCGCGGACCAGGTTGCAGCTCCGGGAGACCGTTATCTGGAGGTCGACGAGGTCGGCGCGTATTTCGGCGAGCGCCTGGACCGGTGAGGTGTACTCGCCTTCCGGGTCGTCCATGTGCACGGTGATCTGCCCGGGGACGTTCTCGTCCCCGCTTGGCAGCCCCAGGCAGCCCGACCTCAGGGTGGTTTCGATGGCTGCCACGCGGAACCTCATCGCGCGAATTTCCGCTTCAACGTCCACGTACCCCTACCTTCCCGATCGACGGAAGGGATCCGGCGTCACTGTCCGCCGACTCCCGCTTGCTGTGAGTACATGCACATGGTCGCAAGCCGCCCCGATCGATCTCGCCGGGAGGCCGCGGCCGGGTGTGGTTTTTTCCGCCCCGGTGTGGTGGGGATCGGCGGCGGAGGTAGATCTCCCGCAGAGTGCCGTGATGGGGGGACGATCTGCGCGGTGACCCGCAGGAACTCTACAGGCGGGCGGGATCGGGCGTGAGGGAATCCGGCCAGGTCATCGGGTACGCCTCAGGCGGTGCTTTCGGCTGGTTCGAGGGCGCGTACGGCGCACAGCAGCCGGTTGTTCCCGCGCTGCCAGAGCGTCCCGATCTCGGAGAACCCCGCTTCCTTCAGCGCCTCCACGTGGTGCGACAGCAGGTGCGACTCGGAGCCGTGGTGGTCGGCGCCCGCCGTGGTCCGCTCCTGGTTGAGGGCGGCGAAGGCCGGGTCGGCCGTGATCGCCTCCCACCAGGTCCGCCAGTCCTCCGGCCGGTTCGTGCCGAACGTCCGCGCGGTCTCCCGCTCGTGCACGGTGTGCTCCAGCCGTGACAGCGTGGGGGTGGTGTCCTCGGTGTCCAGGTGGTCGCCGTTGAGCAGCAGCCCTCCCGGCCGCAGCACGGTCGCCAGTTCCGCGTAGACGCCCTTCAGTTCGGTGCCCGAGATCCAGTGCAGCGCCGTGGTGCTGACCGCGACGTCGGCGGGCCCGTCCAGGCCGAGCAGGCCCGTCCAGCCACTCGTACGCAGGTCGGCCGCGACGAACGTGAGCCGAGGATAGGCCGCCCGTCCGAGCCCGAGCAGCAACGGGTCGGCGTCGACCGAGACCACGGTGGCCTCGGGCAGCCGTTCGAGCAGCCGGGCGGAGAGCGAGCCCGGCCCGCAGCCCAGGTCGATCACCACCGGGTCGGGGCGTCCCAGTGCCTCGACGGCGTCGATCAACGCGGTGAACCGCTCTTCGCGGTCGGGCAGGTAGCCCTCCTGCTGGCGATCCCAGCGCGCGATCCAGTCCAGTGCGGCATCGTGAGTGAGCACGAACGACCTCCATGTAACCGTCTTTTAGAATTTGGGCAGTTACAACGTAGAACATGAAGGTGTAACCGGTCAATTGGATTACAACAGTCACACGGATGCGGTGGTCCGGGTCGCGGTCGCCATCGTCAACGCCCTGACCCCGGGTGAGCGGCGCGGGCGCGCCTTCCTCGCGCCCACCGACCTCGGGGCTGCCGCCACCGAGGGCCTGCGCACCGTCTATCCCGCCTACCGCGACCTCTCGGCGCCGGAGGGCGCCGACCTGGCCGGGGTCGCCGGGCGCCTGCGCGCGGTCTTCTCCGACGTCGCCTCCGGCGACATCGACGGCGCGGCTACACGGGTGAACGCGCTGCTGGAGGAGACCGACGCCAGGCCCACGCTCGAAAGGCACGACGGCGAGCCGTGGCACCTGCACTTCCACGGCCGCGGCGGTACCGCGGCCGGCCAGTGGGCGGCCTCCTGCGCCACCGGGCTCGCCATCGTGCTGGGCAGTGAGTTCAACGACCGTCTCGGCGTGTGCACGGCTCCCCACTGCGACCGTGTCTACGTGGACGTCTCACGCAACGGCACCAGGAGGTTCTGCTCGACCGCCTGCCAGGGCCGGGTCAAGACGGCCGCGTTCCGCGCCAGGAGCAGATCCGAGTGAGCCCCCTGCTCCAGCTCCCCGGCGCGGCCGGCCAGGGAGCTGGAGCCCGTTCATTCGGCGGCCAGGCGTTCCGCCTCCTCGTGCAGCGCCAGGATGAGGACGAGTTCCAGATGGAGCTCGTCGAGATCAGACATCGCGAAGCCGGGTAGGACGCGCATGCGGGCCTCCTTGATGGTTGGACGCCCCACGTGTCACAAAGGTTCACCGCATGTCAGGTCTCACTCCTGAAACGTTCCCACGCGGACTGCCGCGTCATGCCGAGTGCGGCGCCGACGCGTTCCCAGCTCACGTCTCTGCCGCGCAGGTGTGCCACCCAGTCACGCAGGTTGTCGTCGACCTGTGACTGCACGGCCGCGATTTTGGGGAGGTGGTCGAGGATTTGCTCTTCGGTCATGGTTTCCCACATGGGAAGCCGGGGCTCGGTCGAGGAGGCGAGCCGCTCTCCTTCGAGGATTTCATTGCAGAGTCCGACGCACTGGTCGCAAATGTGCACGCCGGGGCCGGCAATGAGCTTGCTCACCTCCGTGCCCTTCTTGTGGCAGAAGGAGCAACTGAGCTTCTCTTTCCAGTCAGGCATGGCCTGACACTAGCTCGTCAGGCTACTCCTGACAACCCTGGCGGTCGCTCCCGCCGGAGTTGTGTCCGGAAGATCTCCTGGCGCTCCCCGGCGATCTTGTCGTTGAGGGTCACGTAAGCGGTCAGCACCTGGCCGTACAGGCTGCGGGCCTTCTCGTACTGCTCGCGCAGCTCATGGACGCGGTCGTCGTCGCCGCTCCGCTCCGCCTCGGCCAGCAGCGCGCGGGCCTCGTCCACGATCTCTTCTGAGCGCATCCTCGTGCGGCGCAGCAGGGCCGAGCACTCGCGCAGCTCTCCCAGTCGTGCCGAGGAGACGATGAACTCTGCGGAGTGCACGGCGTTTTCGCCGGCGGCCAGTCCGCGGAGATCCGATCCCATTTCGCGCCACCTCCCGGTCAAGGTCGCCTAACTGTAGACGCGCGGTCCCTGACGGAGGGTAGCCCGCGCCGGTGGGGGGTGTGCCAATGCTCCCGGCGGAGAGGTTTCTCTATCCCCGGGAGAAAACTGCATTCCTGAAACCCATTCGGTGCGGGTTGTAAATGGTGCTAGGGGCTAGGTCGTTGCTTATTGGGGGAATGCCGCAAATCTCCGTTCCCCGCAAAAACAGGAGGGCGAAGACGCCCGATCGGCCCCCATAGAGACGCCGGCTCGTCACATACTGGGATCGAGCGAGAGCACACCGTGACGATGGGTGGTGGCGATGTCGGACCCGGGGAACGATGACGACGCGGTCGACGTCAGCGTCGTCATCCCCGCGCACAACTGCCGGGCCTATCTCGATCGATGCCTGACCGCCGCGCTCGTCCAGCGGGTGAAGAAACAGATCGTGGTCGTCGACGACGGCTCGACGGACGGCGGCTCCGAGCTCCTCGACCTCTACGCCGCCTACCACAGGGCCAGCGTGAAGGTGATCCACATCGAGGGCGGGCGCGGCGCCGGCCGGCCGCGCAACGTCGGCATCGAGCACGCCACCGGCCGCTACGTGTTCTTCTGCGACGCCGACGACTACCTCGGCCCCGAGGCGCTGGAACGCATGGTCGCCATGGCCGACAGGAACGCCTCCGACATCGTGCTCGGCAAGGTCGTGGGGCACGGCAGGCGGGCGCCGGCGTCGATGTTCCAGCAGAGCGCCGACCGGGTGGAGCTCGGCGGCAGCGCCGTCTACAACAGCCTGAGCTGCTTCAAGCTGTACAGACGGGAACTGCTCGAACGCCACCGCATCAGGTTCGGCGAGAACATGATGGTCGGCGAGGACATCCTGTTCAGCGTGCACGCCTACTGCCACGCCGAGGTGATCTCCGTGGTGGCCGACTACGAGTGCTACAACCTCGTCTCCAGGCCCGACGGCACCAGCATCATGCAGCAGGCCGCCAGCAGGGACCCGCTGGCCTGGCTGGCCATGATCCGCGGGCCGATCAGGCTCATGGCCGAGCACGTCGAACCGGGGCCGCTCCGCGACCACCTGCTGCGCAGGCATTTCAGGCTGGACGTCTTCGCGCAACTCGGGGCGGTGTTCCTGGAGAGCGACGACGTACGGCGCAAGGACATCGCGCGCGAGGTGGCCGCGCTCTGCGACGAGTGGTACACCCCCGGCGTGCACGATCAGCTCAACGCCATCGACAGGCAGCGGGCCACCGCCCTCGACGACATCGAGCGCCTGGTACGCCTGGCCCGCATCGAGAACGCCACCGTCCGGCGCAGGCTGACCGGCCTGCGCTGGGACGGCGACGTCCTGGTGGTCACGGGTGCGGCCGGGCTGGACGGCATCACCAGGGACGACGGCATGGCCGTGGTGCTGCGTTCGCGGCTCGACCCGGCCGGCGAGATCGTCATCCCCGCAGAACGCACGGGCGGCGAGTTCACCGTCCGCGTGGACGCGGGCGCGCTCCGCTCTGGCATCTGGGACCTGCGGGTGGCGGTCGAGATCGAGGGCGTGATCCGCATGGGCAGGCTGGGCGCCCAGCGCGACAGCGGCGTCACCAGGCCGGCGCCCCGGCTGATCGGCGGCGCGGTGGTGCTGCCCTACTTCACCAGGGACAACGGCAACCTCAGCATCGACGTCGGCGGGCACGTGGTCGCGGTGCCCGGCTCGGTCCGGCTGATCAGGACGCGGTGGGCGCTGGGTCACCGGCTGCTCGTCGACGGCGAGATCGCCGTGGCGGGCGTCGCGCCGGCGGCCACGGCGGTCAAACGCATCGTCTGGCGCGAGCGGCGCAGCGGCTGCGAGCGCGCCGACCGGGTGACGGCGCTGCCCTCGGGCGGCTTCACGGCCAGGCCCGCGGTGGGCAGGCTCTCGCCCGGCACCTGGGACGCCTATCTGGAGCTCGATCTGGGTGGGCCGCCCGCGCGGTTCAGGATCGAGACCGACGCCGCGACGGTCGCCGCGCCGCGTCGATGGCAGGCTGCGGCCCTGCTCAGGAGCGTGCGGCCGTACGCGACGTCGGGGAAGGGGCGGCTGAGCGCCGTGGTGCGGCGGCTGACGGCGAGGACGGTGTTGAGAAGGATCTTGCGGTAATTGCCATCTATTTGCAGGTGCAAGGCGATGTCCTAAAGTAGGAACGTTTGTTTCCTTTGGGAGGTAGTGCCGTGCACGTACCTGACGGATTCTTCAATGCCGTGACGTCCATCTCCGCCGGGGCCGTGGCGGCCGCGGGGGTCGCGGTCTGCCTGCGCGGCGCACGACGCGAACTCGACGACCGCACCGCTCCCATGGCCGGCCTCGTGGCCGCCTTCATCTTCGCCGTCCAGATGCTCAACTTCCCCGTCGCGGCCGGCACCAGCGGGCACCTGCTGGGTGGGGCGCTGGCCGCGATACTCGTCGGGCCCTACACAGGCGTGCTCTGCATGGCCGTGGTGCTGCTGGTGCAGGGCGTGTTCTTCGCCGACGGAGGGCTGACGGCGCTCGGCGTCAACATCACCATCATGGGCATCGTCACGGTGATCGTCGGCTGGGCGGTCTTCCGGTTCGTCGCGGGGGCGACCAGGGGGCGGGTCGTGGCGGCGGCGTTCCTGGCCGCGCTGATCTCCGTGCCCGTGTCCGCGCTGGTGTTCACGCTGCTGTTCTGGATCGGCGGTACCGCGCCGATCCAGGTGGGCGCGGTGGCGGCGGCCATGGGCGGCGTGCACGTGCTGATCGGCATCGGCGAGGGCCTGATCACGGCAATGACCGTCGGCGCGGTGCTGGCCGTGCGTCCCGACCTCGTCTACGGGGCCCGCGGCCTGGCCAGGCCGCTGGTCCTGCGCGGCGCGGACGGCGCGACCACGACCGTGGGCGAGCCCGAGCCCGTCGCCGCCCGGGGGGCGCTCAGGCCGTTCCTGCTCGGCGGCGTCGGACTGACGCTGGTGCTGGCCGGGGTCGTGTCCTTCTTCGCCTCTTCCTCACCCGACGGGCTCGAGTCCGTCGCCGAGAGCAAGGGCTTCCTCGACCAGCAGGCGGACCACATGTTCGTCGGCTGGGCGCTGGCCGACTACGGCGAGGTGGGCGGCATCCCCGTCGGGGTCGCCGGGATCGTCGGCGTCGGGATCGTGCTGCTGATCACCGGCGCGGTGGCCTACGCCGCCCGGAGCCGCGGCAAGACAAGGGTGTGACCCGTGGGCGCAGGCCATCATCACCAGCTCTACCTGCCGGGCGACTCGCCCGTGCACCGGCTGCCGCCGCAGTGCAAGCTGCTGGCCGTCTTCGCCTTCGCCATCGTGGTGGTGGCCACGCCCCGCGAGCGGTTCTGGGCGTTCGCGCTCTACGCGGTCCTGCTCGGGCTCGTGGCGGCGGTCGCCAGGGTGCCGCCGGCGTACGTCCTGCGGCGGATGGTGATCGAGACGCCTTTCGTGCTGTTCGCCTTCCTCATCCCGGTCGTCGGGATGGGGGAGCGGATCACGGTGCTGGGGGTGTCGCTGAGCGTGCCGGGGCTCTGGGCGGCCTGGAACATCCTGGCCAAGGCCACGCTCGGGGTGGTCGCCTCGATCCTGCTCGCGGCCACCACGGAGCCGAGGGTCATCCTGATCGGCGCCCAGCGGCTCAGGCTGCCGAGCCTGCTGGTGCAGATCGCCATGTTCATGCTGCGGTACATGGACGTGATCGTGGAGGAGATGCGCAGGATGCGGGTGGCCAGGGAGTCGCGTGGGTTCGAGGCGCGAAACCTCCGGCAGGTCCCGGTGATCGCCCGGTCGGCGGGGGCGCTGTTCATCCGGTCCTACGAGCGGGGTGAGCGGGTGCATCTGGCGATGTTGAGCCGGGGCTACTCTGGCCAAATGCCGATAATTCAAGATTTTTCGGCATCCGCCCGCCAATGGGGGATCGCTCTCGCCCTCCCCGCCGTGGCCCTCGCAGTGTTGGGACTGTCCTGGTGAACGCAAGCGTGAACTCCCTCGACGTCAGACAGCTCGCCTACGCCTATCCCGACGGCACCCAGGCGCTGTTCGGCGTCGACCTGTCGATCGCCCGCGGCGAGCGCGTGGCCCTGCTCGGCCCCAACGGCGCCGGCAAGACCACCCTGGTCATGCACCTCAACGGCATTCTCACCGCCGGGCACGGAAGTGTCACCGTGGCCGGCACGCCGGTGCGCAAGGACACGCTCAAGGAGGTCAGGCAGCGCGTCGGCCTGGTCTTCCAGGACCCCGACGACCAGCTCTTCATGCCCACCGTCCGGGACGACGTGGCCTTCGGCCCGGCCAACGCCGGCGTCGGCGGCGAGGAGCTCGACCGCGTGGTCAAGCACGCCCTTGAGCGCGTCGGCATGCTGGAGGCCATCGACCGGCCGCCGCACCACCTGTCGTTCGGGCAGCGGCGCAGGGTGGCGGTGGCGACCGTGCTGGCGATGTCGCCGGAGATCCTGGTGCTCGACGAGCCCTCGTCCAACCTGGACCCGGCCGCGCGCAGGGAGCTGGCCGAGATCCTGCGCTCGCTGGAGGTGACGGTGCTGATGGTCACGCACGATCTGCCGTACGCGCTGGAATTGTGCGAACGCTCGCTCATTCTGTCCGGCGGCGTGATCGCGGCCGACGCGCCCACGCGCGAGTTGCTGGCCGACGCCGACCTGCTGAGCAGCCACCGCCTGGAGCTCCCGTTCGGCTTCGCGATCCCCGCCACCTGAACCCCCGTGAATCGTGTGAGACCAACCTGGCCTCCCAGGCTGCGGAGCGTGCTCTGGTGTGGGTAGAAAATCAAAGCATGGCTTTCAGCGGGTGTTTCATACGTATTTAGGCCAGACTTGTCCCCCTACGTCAGACTTTTCCCGGTTTGTGGATGCTCGGTACCCGGGGATGTCGAAGTACAGTGGCTCATCGAGGAGGGGCCAAATGAAGCTGCGGCTTGCGCGACACGCCCTCGGTGACGCCGTGGTGGTGGCCGTCGAGGGAGAGCTTGACCTGTTCACCGCACCGTTCCTGCGCGATGAGGTGCGTGATGCCATCAAGCAGGACGGCGCCAGGCTCGTGCTCGACCTGCAGCAGTTGTCGTTCATGGACTCCAGCGGCCTGTCGGTGCTGATCGAGGCCTGGCGGCTGGCGACGGGCGAGGGCGGCGGCGTGTCCCTGGCGGCGCCACAGGCCCCGGTCGCGCGCATCCTGCGCACGACGGGCCTCGACCGGAGAATCAAGGTCTACTCCGACGTCGACACGGCTGTGGGCGAGATTTAACCACCCCGAGTAGAACTTCATTCGGTTGCCGGGTTAGGGTCCGGGATATGGACGTGAACGGATCTGCAGCAATCATCTCCGGCGGTGCCAGCGGGCTCGGCGAGGCCACCGCCCGAGAGCTGGCCAGGGCGGGCGCCACCGTGGTCGTCGCCGACCTCAACGAGGAGCGCGGCAAGGCCGTCGCCGACGAGATCGGCGGCGTCTTCGCCAGGACCGACGTGGCGGACGACGACCAGGTGCAGGCGGCCGTGGACGCCGCCGTGGCCACCGGCAAGCCGCTGCGCGTGGTCGTCAACAGCGCCGGCATCGGCTGGGCCGAGCGCACGGTCAACCGCGAGGGCAACCCGCACAGCCCGGCCTCCTACCGCAAGGTCATCGAGGTCAACCTGATCGGCACGTTCAACCTCATGCGCATCGCGGCCGCCGCGATCTCCAAGACCGAGCCGGCCGACGCCGACGGGCAGCGCGGCGTGGTCATCAACACGGCGTCCGTGGCGGCGCTGGAGGGGCAGACCGGGCAGCTCGCGTACTCCGCCTCCAAGGGGGGCATCGTGGGCATGACGGTGCCCGCGGCGCGCGACCTGGCCGCGATCGGCGTCCGCGTGAACACGATCTGCCCCGGCATCATCGACACGCCCATCTACGGCTTCTCGGGCGACGCCGAGGCGTTCAAGGCCAAGCTGGTGGCGCCGGTGGTGTTCCCCAAGCGCATGGGCCGGGCCGACGAGTTCGCCCATCTGGTCCGGTCGCTGATCGAGAACGACTACATGAACGCCGAGGTCGTCCGCTTCGACGGCGGCATCCGCTTCCAGCCCAAGTAACGTCCGCCCTGGAGGGTTCCCGTGTCCGACGAAGTGCTCGTCGAGGAGTCCGGCAACGTCGCCGTCATCACCATCAACCGGCCGAAGGCGCGCAACGCCGTCAACGGCGCGGTGGCCCGCGGGATCGCGGAGGCGCTGGACACGCTCGATGCCCGTCCTGATATTTCCGCTTACGTTCTGACCGGCGCCGGTGGGTCCTTCAGCGCGGGGATGGACCTGAAAGGCTTCCTGGCCGGGGACTTCCCGGTCGTGGAGGGGCGCGGCTTCGGCGGCGTGACCGAGGCGCCGCCGAAGAAGCCGCTCATCGCGGCCGTGGAGGGGTACGCGCTCGCGGGCGGCTTCGAGCTGGCCCTGGCGTGCGACCTCGTCGTGGCCTCGTCAGAGGCCGCCTTCGGCCTTCCTGAGCCCAAGCGGGGGCTCGTGGCGGGCGCGGGCGGCATCATGCGGCTGCCGCGCAGAATCCCGTACCACGTGGCCATGGAGATCGCCCTGACCGGCGACCACTACCCGGCCTCCAGGCTGTACGAGCTCGGCCTGGTCAACCGGGTCACCGAGCCGGGCGCGGCCCTGGAGTGCGCCCTTGAGCTGGCCGGAAAGATCGCCGGCAACGCCCCGCTGGCGCTCGCCGCGACCAAGCGGGTGGTCATCGAGTCGCAGGACTGGTCGCTGGAGGAGATGTTCGCCAAGCAGAGCGCGATCGTCGGCCCGGTGTTCGGCTCGAAGGACGCCATGGAGGGAGCAGCCGCCTTCGCCGAGAAGCGCCGGCCGCAGTGGAAGGGCGAATAGCCCGTTTCCCCTCCCGATTCCCACGGAACGGGAGGGGCTTCCTTTAGCGCACGCATAGCTCTTCCTGCGTACGGTAAAGAAGAGGAAGACACCTACCGGGAGAGCGCATGAGCGACTATTCGGGTTCCAGGTTCGATTCGGCCAGGCGCGGCGCCGGGGCCCTGCTTTCCGGTGCGCTGAGCGCGTTGATCATTGTGGTTGCCATGCTGGCCGTGATGTGGGCCGTGGAGGGCGTCGACTTCTTCCTGGACGGCGCGCTCGACCGGCAGTTCGGCATCTACGGCTGGGAGCCGGACGGGCTGGTCGGCATCATTTTCGCGCCGTTCCTGCACGGCGGTTTCGGCCACCTCATGGCCAACTCACTGCCTCTGCTGATCCTCGGGTTCCTGGCCGGGCTGCGCGACGTGCGCAAGTTCCTGTGGGCGAGCGTGCTGATCATCCTGATCGGCGGCCTGGGCACGTGGGCGACCAGCCCCGGCGTCTACACGGTCGGGGCCAGCGGCCTGGTCTTCGGCTACTTCGGCTACATCCTGGCCAGGGGCGTGTTCGACCGCCGCCTGCTCGACATCGCCATCGGCATCGGCGTGGGCGTCGCCTACTACGGGATCCTGGCGGGCCTGCTGCCCAACCAGGAGGGCATCTCCTGGCAGGGGCACCTGTTCGGCCTCGTCGGCGGCGTGGTGGCCGCCTGGGTGCTGCGGCGCAGGAAGCGGGCCGAGCTGGCGTTCTAGAGCGTTCTAGAGGTGGGAGCGGGTGTGCTCGGCCGGTGAGTTCGACAGCAGGCGGTCGATGAGGGCCAGGCCCACGGCCGAGGCCACGAAGGCCAGGTGGATGACCGTCTGCCAGAGGATCTTGTCGTTGGGGATCGCCTGAATGCGGATGAACGTCTGCAGCAGGTGCACCGACGAGATGCCGATGATGGCCGTGGCCAGCTTGACCTTCAGCACGTTGGCGTTGACGTGGGAGAGCCACTCCGGCTCGTCGGGGTGGTTGTTGAGGTTGATGCGGGAGACGAAGGTCTCGTAACCCCCGATGATCACCATGATCAGCAGGTTGGAGATCATCACCACGTCGATGAGCGCCAGGACCGTGAGCATGACCACGACCTCGGGCGAAGGGCTCGAAGCCGACGCCGCCGGCTCGGTGTGCAGGAACACCGTCTGGATCAGGTGCCACAGCTCCAGCAGGAACTGCCAGACGTAGACCGCCTGGGCCACGATGAGGCCCAGGTAGAGCGGGACCTGCAGCCAGCGGCTGGCGAACATCACATAGCCGAGGCTCTTCGGCCGCCTGGCGGTCGCCGGGGGGAATGGGGGTTGTTCGGACAACAATCTTTCCTAGTGTCGGGCCGCCGGTGCGAAAGCGCCTGCTCGTGGGGCGAGCGTGCGCGGCCGGCGCCGGCTGCGGGGCCGGCGCCGGCCGAGGCATCGCGCGGGACGGGTCAGAGACGCTCGACCACGTGGTCGACGCAGACCGTCAGGGCCTCGACGTCGGCCGGGTCGATGGCGGGGAACATCGCGATGCGCAACTGGTTGCGGCCCAGCTTGCGGTAGGGCTCGGTGTCGACGATGCCGTTGGCGCGCAGCACCTTGGCCACGGCCGCGGCGTCGACGTCGTCTGAGAAGTCGATCGTGCCGACCACCTGCGAGCGGAACTCCGGCGCGGCGAACGGCGTGGCGTAGGACGACTTCTCTGCCCAGCCGTACAGGCGCTGGCTGGAGTCGGCCGTGCGGGCGGTGGTCCAGGCCAGGCCGCCGTTGCCGTTCATCCAGTCGAGCTGGTCGGCCAGCAGGAACAGCGTGGCCACGGCCGGGGTGTTGTAGGTCTGGTCCTTGGCGGAGTTGTCGATCGCGACGGGAAGGCTGAAGAACTCGGGCACGTAGCGGCCGGTCGCGGCGATCTCCTCGACCCTGGCCAGGGCTCGCGGCGACATGATCGCGAACCACAGGCCGCCGTCGGAGGCGAAGCTCTTCTGCGGCGCGAAGTAGTAGACGTCGGTCTCGGCGATGTCGACGGGCAGGCCGCCGGCGCCGGAGGTGGCGTCGACCAGGACCAGGGAGTCGCCGGAGCCCACGCGCCTGATGGGCATCGCGACGCCGGTCGAGGTCTCGTTGTGGGTGAGCGCGTAGACGTCGACGCCGTCCTCGGCCACCGCGGTGGGGTGGGTGCCGACCTCGGAGGTGATGACGCTCGGCTCGCCCAGCCACGGCGCCTTCTTGGTGACCGTGGCGAACTTCGAGGAGAACTCGCCGAACGACAGGTGCTGCGACCTGTCGCGGACCAGCCCGAAGGCCGCGATGTCCCAGAAGGCGGTGGTGCCGCCGTTGCCCAGCACGACCTGGTAGCCCTCGGGCAGCGAGAACAGGTCGGCCAGCCCGGAGCGCACGCGGCCGACCAGGTTCTTGACCGGCTTCTGGCGATGGGAGGTGCCCATGAGGCTCGCTCCGGAGGCGGCGAGCGCGGCCAGTTGCTCGGTGCGCACCTTCGAGGGCCCGCAGCCGAATCGGCCGTCGGCGGGCTTGATGTCAGCGGGAATCACGATGTCAGCCACGCAATGGAGCCTACCGAGGGACGTGGGCATGCTCGAACGGGGACCCGCTGAAGCGGCACGTAAAAACGGCTACCGCGCGGATGTGGGGCCGCGCGGTAGCCGTGGGGTGCGAGATCGAGGGCTCAGTACTCGCCGACGACCTCGTCGGCGCCGGGGACCTCGCTGAGTGGGCGAGAGGCCGGGCCGATGTAGTTGGCGCTCGGGCGGACCAGCCGGCCCGTGCGCTTCTGCTCCAGGATGTGCGCGGCCCAACCGGCCGTGCGGGCGCAGGTGAACATCGAGGTGAACATGTGGGGAGGAACCTCGGCGAAGTCGAGGACGACGGCCGCCCAGTACTCCACGTTGGTGGCCAGAACCCGGTCGGGCTTGCGAGCGTGCAACTCCTCGAGCGCGGCCTGCTCCAGCGCCGCCGCCACCTCGTAACGCGGGGCGTCGAGCTGCTTGGCGGTGCGGCGCAGCACACGGGCGCGCGGGTCCTCGGCACGATAGACACGGTGGCCGAAGCCCATGAGGCGGTTGCCCTTGTCGAGCTCGCTCTGGACGTACTTCTTGGCGTCGCCGAGCTGCTCGACGCCCTCGATCATGTGCAGCACACGGGCGGGGGCGCCGCCGTGCAGCGGGCCTGACATGGCTCCGACGGCGCCGGAGAGCGCGGCGGCCACGTCGGCGCCGGTGGAGGCGATGACGCGGGCGGTGAACGTCGAGGCGTTCATGCCGTGCTCGGCCGCGGAGGTCCAGTAGGCGTCGATGGCCTTGACATGCTTGGGATCAGGCTCACCGCGCCAGCGGATCATGAAACGTTCGACGATGGTCGTGGCCTCGTCGACCCGGCTCTGGGGCACCATCGGCAGGCCGAGCCCGCGCGCGGATTGCGCGACGAAGGACAGCGCCATCACCGAGGCGCGCGCGAGCTGGTCGCGGGCCTCCTCGTCACTGATGTCGTGCAGGGGCTTGAAGCCATAGGCCGGAGCCAGCATGGCCAGCGCGCTCTGCACGTCTACGCGGATGTCACCGGAGTGGACAGGGATGGGGAACGGCTCCGCCGGGGGGAGGCCCGGCTGGAACTTGTTGTCGACCAGCAGGCCCCACACGGCCCCGAACGGGACGCGGCCGACCAACTCTTCGATGTCGACGCCCCGGTATCGAAGGGCGCCCCCTTCTTTGTCCGGTTCCGCGATCTCGGTTTCGAAAGCCACGACGCCTTCGAGCCCGGGTTTGAAGTCGGACATGCGTGGCCGCCTCCCTTTCTTCTTGCCATGTTTGGGCAATGCCTTGATGTCGAGATACCGGCGGGTCAATTTAACCCCCTCGCAGCTCATGGTCGGTCTCGGGACCCGCCGTTAGGCCAAACCCGCTGGTCGGGAGCGGTGCATGAGATCAGCTACGCAAGCACGCAAGAATGTCGTCTCGTGGATGCCACCCCGCGCCCGCCCGTGCTGGCGGGGCTACGCCGTACGTACGAGGGCGAGCCGCTGCTCGAATCAGACGTCGCGTCCGATCCCATCGCGCAGTTCACCGTCTGGTTCCAGGAGGCGCTCGACGCCGGCTTGCCGGAACCCAACGCCATGGTCCTGGCCACCGCCTCCGCAGGGGGGCGGCCGAGCGCCAGGACAGTCCTGCTCAAGGGCTACGACGAACGCGGATTCGTCTTCTACACCAACTACGAGTCGCGCAAGGGCCGCGACCTGGCCGAGAACGCCCGCGCGTCCCTGCTGTTCCCCTGGCACCCGATCCGCCGCCAGGTGCGCGTCGAGGGCGCCGTCTACCGCATCTCCCACGAGGAGTCCGCCGAATACTTCAACTCCCGCCCGTACGGCTCGCGCATCGGGGCCTGGGCCTCGCGGCAGTCGGCCGTCGTGCGTTCCAGAGAGGAGCTGGACGCCCGTTACGAGGAACTGGCCGCCCGCTGGCCGGAAAATCCGCCCGTGCCCGATTTCTGGGGCGGTTACCGGGTGGTCCCCGTCGAGATCGAGTTCTGGCAGGGGCAGCTCGACCGCATGCACGACCGGCTCCGCTACCGGCGGATGCGACCCGGCTGGGCCTTGGAGAGACTTGCCCCTTAAAGTGCCCTAAGTGGCAATCGGGGATCTGATCAAGCGTCATTTGCTGGACACCCGGCCGCTGGGCGTCCCCGCGTACCGGCGGCTGTGGTTCGGTCAGGCGGTCTCCCACATCGGCGTCGGCACGACCGTGGTCGCCGTCATGCAGCAGGTGTTCGAGCTCACACAGTCCTCGTTCTGGGTCGGGCTGCTCGGCATGGCGAACTTCGTCCCGCTGGTGATCTTCGGTCTGTGGGGAGGGGCGGTCGCCGACGCCGTCGACCGGCGCAAACTGCTCGTCGCCGGCTCGGTGATCGCCTGGGCGGCCACGCTGTTCATCCTGCTCCAGGCGCTCCTGGGCCTGAACAACGTCTACCTGATCCTCGCCGCGGTCGCGCTGAACGCCACCGGCTTCGCCATCACCGGGCCGACCAGGGGCGCGATCATCCCCAGGATCGTGGAGCCGGAGCTGGTGCCGGCCGCCAACGCGCTCAACTCGCTCGTCTTCAGCATCGGCGCGGTGGCGGGGCCGATGGTGGGCGCGGCCATGCTCGTCTTCGGCGGGTACCCCGCGGCCTACGCGGTGGACGCCCTGCTGTTCACAGGAAGCCTCTACGCGGCCCTCAGACTGCCCTCACTGCCTCCTTTGGGCGAAGTGCGGCCTCCGGGTGCCAAGGCCGTGATCGAAGGGCTCAGCTTCATCATGAGGAGCCCGGTGCTGCTGATGTCGTTCGTGGTGGACCTCATCGCGATGGTGTTCGCGATGCCGCGGGCGCTCTTCCCCGAGGTGACCAACGAGAAATTCGGCGGCGATCCGGTGGCGCTGGGCTGGCTGAACTCCGCCATGGCGATCGGCTCGGTGGTCGGCGCGCTGTTCTCCGGCTGGGTCGGGCGGGTCTCGCGCCAGGGCGTGGCCCTGGTCGTCGTCATCGCCGTCTGGGGCCTGGCCGTGGCCGCCGCCGGGCTCGCCGGCGAGTTGTGGCTGGTCGTGGCGTTCATGGCCGTCGGAGGCGTCGCCGACGTCATCTCCTCGGTGTGGCGGCAGTCGATCCTGCAGTTGCACGCCCCCGACGAGATGCGGGGGCGGCTGCAGGGGGCGTTCATGGTGGTCGTGGCGGGCGGGCCGCGCCTGGGCGAGCTGCGGGCCGGGGCGACCGCGGCGTTCGGGCTGACCGGGGCGTGGGTGGGCGGCGGGCTGGCGTGCGCCGTGACGGTGTTGATCGTCGGCCTGTCGGTGTCGCGCTTCAGGAACTATCGGGCGCGTTAACGGCGTTTCTCCGGTCGATGAACGCGAATGGATCAGCACCCTTCTTCGGATATACGTCATCTCGCCTTCTCCAGACCTTTGTCCAAAATGCTCCTGGCTGGACGGGCGCCGGCGCAGGCCCGTCCCCGGCGGCGTTCCCGCAGGTGAAGGCGGTCGCCTCGGGGCTCTTCTCCGCGTCGGGAAGCAACCGGGCGGCCCCGTTGTTGCCGTCCTTAACCATCGTCGGTCGTTCTCCCAATAGGGTTCTCCTGATTCCTGTGCCCGATGCGGACGGGCCCGGTCCGCGCCCCGACCGGCGTAACATTCAGTTAGGAGGACTGCCTTGACCGCACACGGCCTGATCGACACGACGGAGATGTACCTCCGCACGATTTACGAGCTCGAGGAGGAGGGCATCGTCCCCCTTCGCGCCCGCATCGCCGAGCGCCTGCAGCAGAGCGGCCCCACGGTGAGCCAGACGGTCGCCCGCATGGAGCGTGACGGGCTGGTACGCGTCGAGGGAGACCGCCACCTGTCGATGACCGACCTGGGCCGCACGCTCGCCACCCGCGTCATGCGCAAGCACCGGCTCGCCGAGTGCCTGCTCACCCAGGTGATCGGCCTTCCCTGGGAAGAGGTGCACATCGAGGCCTGCCGCTGGGAGCACGTCATGTCGGAGTCCGTCGAGTCGCGCCTGGTGACGCTGCTCGACAACCCGACCGTCTGCCCGCACGGCAACCCCATCCCCGGGCTCGGCGAGCTGGGCGCCAAAGAGCCGGCCGAGGGCGGCGCCAACGTGCTGACCTCGATGTCCGACCTCGCGGGGCCGGGAGACACCGCGGTCGTCGTGCGCCGAATCAGCGAACAAGTGCAAAGCGATCCCGTTGTGATGCTTAAACTCAAGCAAGTTGGGATACAACCCGGACGCGAGGTGACGCTCGCGGCGAGCGACGACGGTGTGCGGGTGACAGGTGACGGAGACGCAAACGACACTCCCGCGGAGCTACCGCGGGACGTCGCCGCGCACGTTTTTGTGTCCAAGCGCTGACGCGCGCGCGGCCGCTTGGTTGAATCCCTCCTGGGAGGCCCTCCACTCTCCCCTGGCCAAGACTGTTGCAGGAGCGCCCGTGGTCCATCTTGCATACACGCCACCCCGAGGAGTGGTCTCCGGATGAAGCGTTGGGGGGAACTGTCACCAGAAACGGTTGATCATCTTGCTGCCGGGTCCGTGCTCGACCACGCCGAGATGGCGGTGGTCGTCACCGATCGGTTTAGCAATCTCCTGTATTGGAACCCGTTCGCCGAAAAGCTCTTCGGCCGTCCGGGCAAGGCGCCCTCGCGTGACGCGTCCGTCCTGTCCCTCGGGATCATGGAGAAGGATCATCCGCTGGCGATCGAGCTGGCCAAGCACGTGCTCAAGGGCGGCGTGTGGGAGGGCACGTTCGACATCAGGCGGGCCGACGGCACCATCATCTACGTCCGCGCCCAGGCCGTGCCGCTGCGCCACTCGGCGGGCTCGGTGACGGGCATCGTCGTCCTGGCCCGCGAGGCGCTGCGCAGCAACGAACGGGAGAAAGACCGTTTCGGGCTGCTGGAGCGCATCGGCGAGCGGCTGGCCGGCTCGCTCTACGTCGAGGAGACGCTCAAGCGCGTCGCCGAGATGCTGGTCCCGCAGTTCGCCGACCACTGCTTCATCGAGCTGATGGAGGGCGACCGGCTGGTGCGCCGGGTCTCGCAGCACGTCCAGGGGTGGAGCCCGCCGGCGGGAACGTGGAAGCCGGTGGGCGCGGAGATCCGCTACCCCTCCGGCCACTACGCCGACACCGCCCTGCGACGCCAGGAGACCATCCTCGTCGAAGACTTCTCCACCAACAGCTTTCCCAGCCCCAACGAGGACAGCGCGCGGCTGTGCGGCGAGATCGGCATGACCTCGGCCATCGTCGCCCCCCTGCTGGTGCGCGGCGAGATGCTGGGGCTGATGTACCTCGGCCTGTCCAACCTCACCGACCGGCGCAGCCCCCACTACGACGCCTTCGACCGCGACTTCGTGGGCGCCATCGCCACCAGGGTCGCGCTGGCGATCGACAACGCGCTGCTGTTCGAGGAAGAGCGCCACACGGCCGAGTCGTTCCAGAAACACCTGCTGCCGAGGGCGCTGCCGCAGTTCGACGGCCTGCAGATCGCGGTGCGCTACTACCCCGCGGCCCCGCTGGTCTCCCACGGCCAGGGCATCCAGACCCAGGTCGGCGGCGACTGGTACGACGTGATCCCGCTGTCGGCGGGCCGCGTCGGCATCGTGATCGGCGACGTCGAGGGCAGGGGCGCCAAGGCCGCCGCCATCATGGGCCAGCTGCGGGCGGCGCTTCGGGCCTTCGCCCAGGACGACAAGTCGCCCGCCGACATCCTGGCCAGACTCGACGAGTGGACCCGCATCATCGCCACCCCCGAGTACGACGACAACGGCGCCGAGATCAGCATCCCGCCCATCGTGACCTGCCAGTACCTCGTCTACGACGCCTGGTCCCGCCAGCTCTCCTTCGCCAACGCCGGCCACGCGCCGCCGCTGCTCCTGGTCGATGGCCAGTGCTGTGAGCTCGACATCGAGGAGGTCGGCCAGCCGCTCGGCGTCCGCGCCAAGGGCCTGCACGCCGACCTGGTCTACAAGGAGGAGACCCGCACCCTCCCGCCGGGCGCGGCGCTGATCCTCTACACCGACGGCCTGGTCGACCGCCGTCCGGGGCGCGACGGAGAGATGCCGAGCGACCAGGAGACGCTCGGCGTGCTCTGCGACAAGCTCGCCAAGGTGTCAGGAGCCGAGGTCGAGCGCGTCGCCGACGCCGCCACGGTGGCGGTGCCCGGCGAGATCGACGACGACATGGCGATCTTGGTCGTCCGCTCCAGCGACGTCGACCTCGACGTCGAGGAGCGCACGTTCCCCGCCAAGCCGATCATGGTCGGCGAGGCGCGCCGCATGGCGTCGCAGGCGTTCTCGAGCTGGAACGTGCCCGAGGAGCGGGCCGAGCTGGCCTGCCTGCTCGTCTCCGAGGTCGTCACCAACGTCGTGCTGCACGCGGCCACCGCCACCGTGCCGCGCAGGGAGCTGGTCGTGGAGGGGCCGCCGCTGCCGTTCGAGGAGTCCTGGGACACACCCGGCTTCGAGGACGAAGTGGTCGGCGACAAGGAGTTCACGCTCCGGCTGCGCAGGGGCGAGGAGTCGGTCTGGGTCGAGGTGTTCGACCAGGACCTGCGCCTGCCGCGCATTCGCAGCGCGGGGGAGAACGACGAGGGCGGGCGCGGCCTCTACCTGGTCGACCAGCTCGCCAGTCGCTGGGGATCGCGACCTACCAGGGAAGGCAAAGCCGTCTGGTTCGAGATTCCCACCCGCGGCAGGTGAATGATTCACTGGCGCTATGGAGCTGGCCTTCGAACGCCGGGGCGCCGGGGCGCCGCTGATCCTCATCCACGGCATCGGCCACCACTGGCAGGGGTGGCTGCCGGTCATGGACCGGCTGGCCGCCTCCCGTACGGTGATCGCGATTGACCTGCCCGGATTCGGCGATTCGCCGGACCTGCCCGACGGCACGCCCTACACGGCCGAGTCGCTGGCCGACGCCGTCGAGTCGTTCTGCGCGCTGCTCGGCGTGCGCGAACCACACGTCGCGGGCAACTCGCTCGGCGGCTACATCGCCCTTGAGCTGGCCTCGCGCGGCGTCGTCCGTACGGCTGCCGCGCTCTCGCCCGTCGCCTTCTGGTCGCGCTCCGAGTTGCTCTACTGCCAGTCGATGCTGCGTGCCCTGCGGGGCTCGGCCCGTGCCATGCCGCCCGAGCGGACCGCCATGGCCGTCGAGAACCCGGTCCTGCGCGCCCTGTCGGCCGGGCTCCTGGTCGCTCGCCCGTCCAGGCTGGAGCCGACCGCGCTGCTGGCCGCCATACAGGCGCTGGGCCGGGCGAGCGGGTTCGAGGAGACGCTGGAGTCGTTCGCCGGGCTGATGCCGCCCGTGCCGCCGAAGTCGCCCATCACGATCGCCTGGGGCGAGCGCGACCGGCTCCTGCCGCGCCGCCAGGCGGTGCGCGCGGCCCGCTGGTCGGGGCAGCGGGTCAAGCTGCTGAAAGGCTGCGGCCACCTGCCGATGAGCGACGACCCCGAGCTCGTGGCGCGGGTCATCCTGGGAGCGGGCTGAGGTTGGCGGCCATCCGGCGCAGCACGTCGACGGTCGCCTGATACTCCTGCGGGCTCACGCCCTCGATCGCCTGCCGCCTGAAGCGGCCGACCTGTTCGGCGATCCGCGCGTGCGCGGCCCTGCCCGTGTCGGTCAGCAGGCCGTCCGCCAGCCAGCCCTTGGCGGTGAGGCGTTCGGCGGCCTCCCGCACGCCCTCGAACGGCATGGGGTCCGTGCTGCCCTGGGCTGCGGCGTTGAGGACCTGCCACTCCCGGCGCGAGGTGGTCTGGAGCGCCTCGTCCATCGAGTTCTCCAGCAGGTTGTCGAGGTGCTTCAGCCAATAACCGATGGGTTTTTCCATGCATGTACAATAGCAACTATATGTATAAAGACAACGATATTGCCGCGGTCGAGCGGGCCATGGTCACGATCAGGCGCAGGCAGAGCAGGCGGGTGCTGGCCAAGCAGCAGGAGGCGTACGGGCCCGAGCACGACGTGCTCGACGTGATCGAGGGCGCGAGCGGGCCCGTCACGGTGTCCACGGTCGCGGGGGCGCTGAGCGTCGATCAGCCGAGGGCGAGCAGGCTGGTGACGGCGGCCGTGACGGCGGGCCTGGTCAGACGCGAGGCCGACCAGGCCGACGGGCGGCGGTCGCGGCTGCTGCTCACCGAAGCCGGACGGGCCGCGCTGGAGCAGGCGCACCGCGCCAGGCAGGCGGTCTTCGCCCGGGCGATGGCCGGATGGCCGGCGGGCGAACGGGCCGAGTTCGCCCGGCTGCTCACCCGCTTCGTCGAGGACACCGGGCGGCTAACGCATGGTCTGGCCCCAGACGAGCAGCATGGCGATGATGAACACGATCATCACGCCGGCGTAGCCGACGGGTCCGAAGCGTAGCGCCCGGCGCACCCGGTTGAGGCCCCAGGCGAACAGCAAGGCGAGGAAAACCAGGAGGATCAGGCCGCCGTCCATGGTCTCCAGTATGCGGTGCGAGCCCGATCCCCGCGCGGTCAGAACCCGAACGACCGCCCGATGATCTCCTTCATGATCTCGGTGGTGCCGCCGTAGATCGTCTGGACGCGGCTGTCGATCCACGCCTTGGCGACCGGGTACTCCATCATGTAGCCGTAGCCGCCGTGGAGCTGCAGGCAGCGGTCGATGACCTTGGTCTGCAGTTCGGTCGTCCACCACTTGGCCTTGGCCGCGTCCACCGCGCTGAGCTCGCCCGCGTTGAGGGCGAGGATGCACTTGTCGACGTAGTGGCGGGCGATCTCGGTCTCGGTGGCCAGCTCCGCCAGGACGAAACGGGTGTTCTGGAACGAGCCGATGCTGCGCCCGAAGGCCTGGCGGCCCTTGCAGTACTCGATGGTCTGCTCCAGCACGGCCTCGGCCGCGGCCACCGCCCCCACGGCGATCGACAGGCGCTCCTGAGGCAGGTTGTTCATGAGCTGGACGAAGCCCTCGCCGTCCTTGCTCCCCAGCCGGTTGGCGACCGGCACGCGGACGTTGTCGAAGAACAACTCGGCCGTGTCCTGCGCCTTCATGCCGATCTTGTCGAGGTTGCGTCCCCGGCCGAAGCCCTCCATGCCCCGCTCCACCACCAACAGTGTGGTGCCCTTGGCGCCGGCGTCCGGGTCGGTCTTGGCGACCACGACCACGAGGTCGGCGTTGATCCCGTTCGTGATGAACGTCTTCTGCCCGTTGACCACGTAGTGGTCGCCGTCGCGGACGGCGGTGGTCCTGATCCCCTGCAGGTCGCTGCCGGCCCCCGGCTCGCTCATCGCAATGGCGGTGATCAGCTCGCCGGCGGCGAACCCCGGCAGCCACCGCCGCTTCTGCTCGTCGTCGGTCAGCTCCACGACGTACGGCGCCATGACGTCGTTGTGCAGCGAGAACCCGAGCCCCGTGGCGGAATGCCGGATGATCTCCTCGACGATGACCGTGTTGTAGCGGAAGTCCGTGACCCCGGAGCCGCCGTATTCTTCGGGCACCGAGAACCCGAACATGCCCATTTCGCCGGCCTTCTTCCAGACCTCGCGCGGGACGATGCCGTCCTTCTCCCACTGTTCGTGGTGCGGCACGACCTCTCGTGCCATGAACTCGCGCACGGTCTCCCTGAAGAGCAGGTGTTCCTCGTCGAAGAGGTCTCGCCGCATAGGTCCTCCACCCAGTGCCAGAATACAATTCTGTTACTCAGAGGTATACCCGCTTTCCCCGTGCGGCGGGCAGCGCTGGACACGGCTTCATCACAAGTGCCGGAGGTTGCCGGAATCCGCATGTGTCGGGGGAGTTTTCAGCCCTAAGATCTACGCTCGGTCTATTTGTGGCTGATCGGAGTCTCCCGTGAGTCGGTTACGCAAGGCGTTGATCGCCGTATCGGTGGGCATGGCGGCATCAGCGGCGTTCATCATGACGCCGGCGGACGCCGATTCGTTCAACCTCGTGGTCAATTACAGCTGTACGGGCGGGATCGCGGGAACTCAGCCGGTGACGCTCCAGGCGCGGGTGAACGTCCCCACTGTCCTGCAGGTCGGCAGCTCCCTGAACCTCGGCTGGAAACTCGACTACACGGGGACTCGCAGGTTCATCTCACCGGGCTACTTCGAGGCCGGAGCCCTCACTTCCATGGTCGGCAGCATTAAGCTCACCGGCGCGTGGAGCGGCTCGCTGGAAGCCCTGGGTACCAAGGAGCAGGTGGGGCTGGCGTCCACCGTCCCGCTTGAGATACCGGAAGCGCTCAGCTATTCGGCGCATCTGACCAAGGCGGGCGTGATCAAGCTCCGCCCCCAGAACCTGACCATGGACTTCCTCCCGCCGAAGAGCGAGATCACCGTCAATGACGACGCGGCCGGCGTGAAATACGACGACAGTTGGATGCACGACCCCAACACTCGCGACGAATACGGCGACCATGGGGGTGACGTGCACACCAGCACTACGAAGGGCGCCAAGGCTGGCATCACCTTCACCGGCACCGGGTTCGAGTACATCGGTCGGCGCATGCCGGATGTGAGCCGGGTCAGGGTGACCGTGGACGAAGACGCCTCTGGTGAGGTCGATCCCAAGCTCAAGGACGGCAAGCCGACAAACGCGACTGAGGGGAACATCTCCCTCTGGAAGCGGATGGACCTGCCCTACGGCGAACACACGGTCACAATCGAGAGCCTTGACGCCGCCCCCATCCACCTCGACGCGTTCAAGCTGCACACGAAGGCGATGGTCGAGGCGCCGACCCTGCACACGAGCACCTGCGTGCCGTCCAGCGACACGGACATCGTCGAGATCACAGTGAAGGATGGCTCCTTGTCGCCCAGCCCGACGGGCGACCAGACGACCCCGCCCCCGACGACCCCGCCCCCCACGAACTCCGGGAGCCCGACGGCGATCCCCACGGGCACGACGCCGACGCCCGGGCCCCAGTCCACCTGGCCGACGGACGGGCTCGTGAGCGTGGTCCCCAGGGGCAGTTCGACGCCCACCACCACGCGGTCCGCGACCCCGACGGCGACGAAGTACGTACGGGCGCAGGTCGCCAAGATCCCCAAGGGTGGGGTGGAGACGGGTGAAGCGCCCGATGATCCATCGAACGCCGGGGCGTTGGGGCTGATCCTCAGCGGGTCCGTGATGATCGCGGGCAGCGCCACCGGAGGTCTGCTGCTCTGGCGCCGACGCGCCGCGCATGCCGGAGGAGACAAGCGATGACCGAGCAGAAGCCGACGCGGAACAAGGCCCTGCCCGGCCTGCTGGTCGCCGGTTCGCTGGCCGGGGTGGGTGCCGTCATGGCGGGCCTGCTCTCCCTGGCGCCGCCGCCGGTGGACGACGGCTCGGGGCCGAACCCGGTGTCCATGGACGAGCCGTCGAAGATCCAGATGGAGAACGCGGGCGCGTTCGTGCTGCCGCCCAGCGTCGGCCCCGGAGGCTCGGCCGGTCTGACCCCCGCCCGCCCGGAGGCGCCGCCGCCGCTGGCCGCGGTGCCCGCCGTGGCCCCGATCCCGGCGGCCAAGACCAAGGTCGCCAAGGCCAAGGGCAAGCCCACGCGGATCAAGATCCCCAAGATCAAGGTCAACGCACCTGTGGGCCAGGTGACCGTGGACATCAAGGGCAACCTGGGCGCGCCCTCCCTGGCCAAGCAGAACCTGACCGGTTGGTACCGCTTCTCCCCGCTGCCCGGGGAGAACGGGCCGACCGTCATCAACGGCCACGTCAGCACCCGCAAGGGCCCCGCGGTCTTCGCCCGCCTGTCGGAGCTGGTCAAGGGCGACCAGATCTACGTGTACCGGGGGGACCGCAAGATCGCCCGCTACACGGTGAGCGGGATCGAACAGGTCAGCAAGTCGACGTTCCCGACGGCGCGGGTCTACGGGAACACCAGCGGGTCACAGCTCAGGCTCATCACCTGCGGCGGCGTCTTCAACAGGAACGCGCACAGTTACAAGGACAACATCATCGTGTACGCAACGTTGTCCAAGAAGAAAGTGTGATGAGGAAGTTATGGCCGATTTGGCTGTTTACGGGAAGTTGACAGGGACAGTTCGTAAGATCTCAACCTAACCGTGACCAACGGCTGGGATTCTGGTGCGACTGTTGATACTGCGCTGAAATGGAGATGGAAGTGCTGACGTCCAAGGCGCGGCGCCGCCTCGCCCTCAAGACATCCGCCATGGCCGTCGTAGGCGCAGGGATCTTCGGTGCGATGCCAGTGGTGGCCGCGATGGCGGCTCCGGTTGATGTGCTTTACAACTGCGGGCCGACAGGAGCGCAGGCAGGGGCGCAGTCTCCCTACTGGTTCAACATGGAGCTGAGGACCCCGGCCGCGGCTATCTCCCCCAACGCCACGGTAACGGTCACATGGGACATCCGCCCGCCGACGGGCACTCCCTCGCACACTCCGGCGCTGACCGCGACTGCTCAGATCACGCCGAGCAGCAACATCACGGCATCGGGTGCCGTTAGCCCGAGTGGGTCGCCGGTGCCTGCGGCATCGATACCTGCCGCCGGTGCCGTCACGCAACAGTCGACGGTGACACCCGGCGCCACCATGCCGGTACCGGCCATGACCATGGTGATCAGGCCGACTGCGACGGGCACGGTCGCGCTCGAGGGCGGTAGCTTCAACCTGGCGGTCAATGGCGCGACCTGGTTCCAGTGTGCGCCGGGCCCCTCCGGCGGCCCCTCGGCCAACCTGGTCGTCGCGACGGGCACGCCGACGTCGGGCACTCCGACCCCCACGCCGACTCCCACGCCGACCCCGACCCCCACCCCGACCCCCACCCCGACGCCCAAGCCCACGAAGACCAGTACCGTCTTCAAGACCGTCACGCCCAAGGAGAGCAAGTCCCAGACTCCCAAGGCCGGGGCCGACACCGGTGCCGGTGGGACGATGGGGCCCGACGGGCGGATGTTCATCCTGACCGGCACCGCCCTGATCGGGGCGGCGGCCGTGGGCGGGCTCGTGATGCGCCGGCGTAACGCGGCCAAGGGCTGACGGGCGTGTCCGGGCACTATCCGTACGGCGGCGGTCCCGCCGACGTACCGCCGCCGCAGGACAAGGGGAGCACGGCGCTCAGGGCCGCGCTGATCCTGGCCGCTGTCGCCGGTGTCGTCACGGTGGTGGCCGGACTGCTGATCGTGTTCAGGTCTCCTGACGAGTACGGGCTGGAAAACAAGCGGGACGCCCTGGAGTTGTCGTCGCAGCAGAAGCCGGGCCAGCCCGAGCAGGCGATGTTCCAGGCGGCCCCGGACGTGCCGCCGCCGCTGCCGGAGATCACCGCGGCGCCGGCGATGTTGCCGTCCACGCCGAAGCGCATCGTGATCAAGAAGCTGGGCATCAACGCGCCGATCAGCCAGGTCGGGCTGGCCAGGGACGGGACGATCCAGGTGCCCCCGTCGGAGAACCCGAACCTGGTCGGCTGGTACCGGAGCATGTCCGCCCCCGGCCAGGCCGGCCCCGCGGTGCTGCTCGGCCACAAGGACACCAGGACGAGACCCGCCGTCTTCAACCGGCTGCCCGAGATCAGGAATGGCGACACCATCGAGGTCAAGCGCCAGGACGGGACCACCGCGGTGTTCACCGTGGGCGGCGTCGAGCAGGCGAGCAAGAAGACGTTCCCGACCGAGCGGGTCTACGGTCCCCAGGACAACGCTCAACTGCACCTGATCACCTGCGGTGGGACCTACGATCGGCGCACTGGGCACTACACCGACAACGTCATCGTCTACGCGACGATGACGAGCTCCTATCGAAGCTGAGCGCGGAGGCGGGCAATGGGCTGGATGGCGAAGCGGAGACTGCGTACTGGCCCGACGGCGGCGTTGCCCGCCAAACCCGACGCGGCCGAGCTGCTGCGCATCGTGCGGCTGGCCGATCCGACCGCCAGGACCGAAGGCGACGACATCGTGGCGTCCGACGTCCGGGTCTACGCGCCGGTGGAGGCCGACGCCGACCTGGCGGGTGGCGAGCTGGAGAAGGTCTGGGCGGTCAGGGTGGCTGCCGAGGGGCCGCTGCCGCTCGACTACTTCGACCGCTACCTGGCCGAGGGCCTCGCCTTCCGGCTCAAGGGGCTCGCGGTGTGCCGGGGCGAGGTGAGCGATCCCGCCGACGCCGAAGGGGTCGGCCCGGCCGTCATCGTGCCGGTGCGCCCGACGGCCGAGGAGCTGGCGCCGCTGCTGGAGCCGGACGAGGACGACGAGTTCACGTTCACGGCCGGTGACATCAGGGCGGCGTTGGTGCCGCAGAAGGGGCAGCCTCCGGCCGCGCAGGAGCTGCTGCCGTTCGCCACGGAGCTGACCGCGATCGAGTTGCGTGGTGAGGAGCCGGTCAAGCTGGGCGCGCTGGCCCTGGAGCTGTCGGAGGCGTTGAACGGGCTGGTGGTGGACCGGTGGCGGTTCCGGGTCGAGGCGGCGGAGGAGCTGGCGCCTCCGGCCGAGGAGTCGTAGAACGTCGTTCTGTTGTACTCTGCACCTAGTAACCGAATAATGCTCGGTTTCCAGGAGGCACTGTGGCAGAGGCGTACATCGTCGGGGCGGTCCGCTCCCCGGTCGGCAAGAAGAAGGGCGGCCTTTCCACCGTCCACCCCACTGACCTGGCCGCGCACACGTTGAAGGCGCTGATCGACCGCACCGGCGTCGACCCCGAGGCGGTCGAGGACGTCATCATGGGGTGCGTCATGCAGTTCGGCCCGCAGAGCATGGACATCGCGCGCAACGCGTGGTTGTCGGCGGGCCTGCCCGAGACCACCGCCGGAGTGACGATCGACCGGCAGTGCGGTTCCTCGCAGCAGTCCATCCACTTCGCCGCCCAGGGCGTCATGTCCGGCACCCAGGACCTGGTGGTGGCCGCCGGCGTCGAGTCGATGAGTGTCGTGCCCATGGGGTCGTCGATCACGACCGCGCTGGAGAAGGGCATGCCGTTCCCGTTCGGCGACAAGTGGGTCGAACGGTACGGCAAGCAGGAGATCTCGCAGTTCCGCGGCGCCGAGTTGATGTGCGAGAAGTGGGGCTACACGCGCGAGGTGCTGGAGCAGTACGCGTTCGAGTCCCACCAGCGGGCCGCCAAGGCCATCGCCAACGGCCACTTCAAGGACCAGATCGCGCCCATCAACGGCGTCGAGGACGACGAGGGGCCGCGCGCGGACACCACGCTGGAGAAGATGGCCGCGCTGAAGACCCTGAAAGAGGGCGGCCAGATCACCGCGGCCACCTCCTCGCAGATCTCCGACGGCTCCGGCGCGGTGCTGATCGCCTCCGAGCAGGCGGTCAGGGAGCACGGCCTGACGCCGCGCGCCCGCATCCACCAGCTCGCGCTGCTCGGCGACGACCCGGTCTACATGCTGACGGCGCCGATCCCGGCCACGCGGCAGGCGCTGAAGAAGGCCGGCATCACGATCGGCGACATCGACGTCGTGGAGATCAACGAGGCGTTCGCGCCGGTGCCGCTGGCCTGGACGAAGGAGCTCGACGCCGACCCTGCCAGGGTCAACCCGAACGGCGGCGCGATCGCGCTCGGCCACCCGCTGGGCGGCACGGGCGCGATCTTGATGACCAAGCTGCTGCACGAGCTGGAGCGCACCGGCGGACGCTACGGGCTGCAGACGATGTGCGAGGGCGGCGGCCAGGCCAACGTCACGATCATCGAGCGACTGTGAAGAAACGCGAGCGCCGCCTCCAGGCGTATGGGGGAGGCGGCGCTCGCTCTAACTACCCATCCTGGTAGTTGTCTCAGCGGCCCTTGGGCGGGATGCGCCGGGGCGGCGCGATCGGGCGCTGCGGCATCTTGGGCAACTGTCGCGGCGCGGGCATACCCGGATGCCCTGGGGCGTTCTTCTTCTTTTTACTGGCACGAACTCGCATGCGAGGCTCCTTTACGCAGATCGACGACGCGGCCCGCGAGGCCGGTCGGCAAGCTCAGCTGCCGCGTCTGGGACGGACGGAGACGGCGTGAATGATCGCCGTCGGACGATTTCGCTGAGTCGGCTGGGACAGCCGTTACTGGTAAAGGCGCATGTCCATGACGGTACGCGGCGCCCGAAACCCCACGCAACCGAATTAATTCACGACCGGAACGAGGGCGGAGGCGGCATCATGCTGCCATGACCAACAGCTACACCGAGGCTCGCGCGCAGGCGGTTCCCGAGGGCGGTGGCTGGTCCATCTTCATCCCCGGGCTGCCGCTCGCCGCGGACGGCCGGACCTTCGACGAGGCTGTCACGGAGATGGTGGGTGCTCTGCGTGAGTATGCCGAAGACTGGCAGGACCACCTGCTCGATGCGCCGAACCACCGCGACAACTGGGGGCTGGTGCAGATGACCAGCCTTTGCGATGACGATCAGCTGCGTGAATGGCTGGTGGGGAACGCTCGGTGACCTGGCCCCAGCCCGCCCGTGAGGGGGCACATTCTTCGTGATCAGCTACAGGTGGCTGAGGCGACGGCGTCTGATACGGCCGCCGGGCAACAGCGCGAGTCAGTCGGCGAGCTTGTGTTCGAAGCCGGTCACCATGGCGCTCAGGCCGGTGTCGAACCACTGGTCGAAGAAGGCCGCGGCCGCCTCGTCGCCTGGTGCGGGCGGGGTGCCGACCTGGGCCAGGGCATGGCCGAGGACGTACACGGTGACCGACTGCACGGCTGTGATCGCCTCGCACCGCGCGATGCCGACGGCCTCGAAACGGGTCAGCAGCTCGGTGAGCAGCTCTATCCCCAGGTCGACATCCACGGGATGGGTGGCGAGCAGCGGCACGGCCTGCGGGTGGGCGAGCAGGACCCGGCGGTAGGCCACCGCGAACCCCGCCAGCGCCCGCTGCCAGGCCGCGTCCGGTGCGTGGCCGGTCATGGCCTCGGTGAACAGCCGGTTGACGACCTCGGCGAGCAGCGCCTCCCGGTTGGGCACATGGCGATAGAGCGACATGGCCGCCACTCCGAGCCGGGCGCCGAGGCGGCGCATGGTCAGCGCGTCCAGGCCCTCGGCGTCCAGGACCTCGATGGCCGCGGTCACGACGCGCTCGGTGGTGAGCACCGCGGGCCGTCCCGCGCGTCTCCTGCCTTCGTTCACCCGGTCAGCGTAACGACGAGCGTGCTCCTCATTTGTGTACTCTGTAAGCTTACAGGGTACACAAATGAGGCCGACCTCGACGGTGAAGGAGCCGCTGATGACCGCCGACCCCACGATGGCCCGGATCGGCCAGGGGGTGGAGTTGCATCACCACCAAGGCCGACGGGAAGCCGCTCGCGACCTGTTCGCGCAGATCTGGGATGACATCGGCGGCGAGCAAGGCGAGCCGCTGCATGTTTGCGTTCTTGCCCACTCGATGGCCGACACGCAAGACGACGTGCACGAGGAGCTGATGTGGGATCTGCGAGCGCTTGCCGCCGCTGATCGGGTCACCGATGAGCAGGTGGCGCAGGTTGGGGTGGCGCTTCCGGTGGCGGGCCTGTATCCGTCGTTGCACCTGAACTTGAGCGAGTGCTATCGCAAGCTGGGCGATCTCGATCGCGCCCGCGAGCACCTCCAGCAGGCCCGAGCCGGGATCGGCGCGCTTGGCGACGACGAGTACGGGCAGCTCATCAAGGGTGGCCTGGAGCAGCTGGCCGAGCAGTTGGGTGAGACTATCTGACTGCGAGCCTGGCGAGTGTCCGCACTCGCTTCAGGCGTCTGCCCCGGCCGTCGGCGCCGGGGCACGCCTGCGCAGCGCCCGCAGCCGGGCTCCCGCGACCGCCCCCCCGGCCAGCGCCGCTACCACCAAGGCGATCGACAGGGGCGCGGCGAAGTAGGTGAGCTGGGCCCACGTGACCGCCCTGCCGTTCATGAGGAACGAGATCAGGTCCGGGTAGGCGGCCAGCACCGCCACCGGCGTCAGCACGGGCGCCAGCCGCAGCGCCGTCCGCCACCCTGTCCGGCCCGCCCGCCTGGCGGCCCAGCGCCCGGCCCGCAGCACGCCCATGACGCCCAGCCCCGCCGCGGCGGCCGCGACGGCGGCCAGCACGAGCTCGTACAGCTGCCGGTCGCCTCCCGGCGGCTCCGGGGTCCTGCCCTCGGTCAGCGCCGCCAGCCCGAGCATGATGGTGTAGGTGTCGTCCTGCAGTGCGGCGCTGTTGGTCATGACGGCGAAGCCGTAGCCGGTCTTGGGGGAGATGGCCTCCACGGCGTTGTAGGTGAACAGGTTCCCCGAGTGCGTGAGCAGACCGGCGTCGTCCTCGGCGCTCCACCCCATGCCGTAGTCGCGGATCTCGGAGGGACGGTGCATGGTCTCCAAGCTGCTCCGCTTCACCAGCGGGCCGCCGTCGCCGGTCTGCGTGATCAACCAGCGGCCCATGTCGGCAGCCGTGGTGATGATCCCGCCGGAGCCGCTGTCGTTGAGGAAGCCGGGCAGTTCGGCCCGGGGCAGCCAGGCGCCGAAGATCGAGTTGTGGCCGTTCGCCGGCCTGACCACCTGGTCGCTGACCGCGCTGGACTTCATGCCGAGCGGGCCGAAGATCCGCTCGCGCATGAAGTCGCCGAACGGCCGCCCGCTCGCGACCTCGACCAGTCTGGCGGCCAGGTTGTAGTTGACGTTGCAGTACTCCCAGTCGGTGCCGGGCTCGGAGGCGAGCCGGGAGTCCGCCAGACGGGCGGTGTAGTCGGCCGGCGACGTGGCCTCCGCCACCGAGGCGATGTCGACCGTGGTGTCCGACAGGCCGGAGGTCTGGTTGAGCAGCTGCCGTACGGTGATCTTCGCCGCGCGCGGGTCCGCCATCCTGAACCCCGGCAACTGCGCGGCCACCGGCGCGTCCAGCTCGATCGCGCCGCGTTCCACCAGCGTCATCACGGCCATCGCGGTGAACGACTTGCTGACCGAGGCCACGCGCATCGGCGTGGTCGCGGTGATCGGGCGGCCCTCGGAGTCGTGACCGTAGCCGGCCGCGTGCACGACCCGACCGCCGTGTGTGACGACCACGGACATGCCGGGCAGCCCGGTGGACTCCATGGCCTGTCGCAGGTATGCGTCGATGTCGCCGGACTGCGGGGCGGGGCCGAGGGTCAGCGCCGCCGCGAGGCTGACCAGGATGGTCTTCACAGGTTTCTCCGTTTCGTGTGGAACGGCAGCACCCTAGAAAGCGGCGGCCCCTTTCCGTATCCGCCGACCGTCCAGTACCACCCCTGACGAAAGTCAGGTGAGGCGCTCGGGGACGGTGTCGTGCACCTGCTCGAAGATCACCGACGTGCGGAAGCCCACGATCTCCTTGCGCTTGCTCAGCTTGTCCAGCAGGAACGCGTGCAGGTGGTCCAGGTCCCGCACGGCCACGTGCAGCAGGAAGTCGTCCCCGCCGGCCAGCACGAACACGCTGATCACCTCCGGCATCTCGGCGGCCGAGGACTTGAAGGCGTTGATGACGGCCCTGTTCAGCGGCCGTACCTGGACCGAGACCATGGCCTGGACGGCGCGGTTGAGCGCGGCGGGGTCGATGTCGGCGTGGTAGCCGCGGATGACGCCGCGGCGGGTCAGCGCCCGCACCCGTTCCAGGCAGGTGGAGGGCGCGATGCCGAGCTGACGGGCCAGTTCCCTGTTGGACTGCCGCGCATCCGTTTGGAGCAGCCGTACGATCGCCGAATCAAGTTCGTCCATGAACGTAGGTTTACCCGAGATTCCGGCTATACGTTCGGCCGAGCCCTGTTGGCACCGAATGACTGCATTAGTTTCTGGCGCTATGACAGAACGCACGCAGGGACACATGGGCGCGGCCCAGGGCACCGCGCTGCTCGTGGGGGCGGTGCTGGGGCCGGGCATGCTGGTGCTGCCGCACCTGGCGGCCGCCGCCGCGGGGCCCGCCTCCGTGCTGGCCTGGGCGGGGCTGCTCGCGCTGAGCGTCCCCGTGGCCCTGACGTTCGCCGCGCTCGGCGCGCGCTATCCCGGCGGAGGAGGAGTGGCGAGCTTCGTCGGGCTGGCCTTCGGGCGGCACGCCGCCGCCGTGGCCGGATGGTGGTTCTACGGCGCCGTGCCCATCGGCACCGTCGCGGGCGCGCTGGTCGGCGGCCAGTACGTCGAAGCGTGCCTGGGCCTGGACGCCACCCTGGCCGCCTGCCTGATCCTCGCGGCCGCCTTCGCGGCCAACGCCGCGGGCCTGCGCACCTCGGGAGGGCTGCAGATCGGCTTCGTCGCCCTGCTCGTCGTGTTGCTGGCGACCGCCGTGATCACCGCGGCGCCGCACGCCGACCGGGCGAACTTCGTGCCCTTCGCCCCGAACGGCGCGGCGGGCGTGGTCAGCGCGGCCGGCGTGCTCATGTTCGCCTTCGTGGGCTGGGAGGCGGCCAGCCACCTGTCGGCCGAGTTCGCCGACCGCCGGCGCGGCCTGCTCAGGGCCACCGTGGTCACGCTGATCGTGATCACTCTCCTGTACGCGGGCGTCTGCGTGACCTCCATCGGCGTGCTCGGACCCGGCATGCCCGGTGTGCCGCTGACCGCCATGCTGGAAACCGGCATGGGCGCGGCGGCCAGGCCCGTCACCGGGGTCGCGGCGGTGCTGCTGACCTTCGGGGCCGTCAACACCTACCTCGCCGGAGCCTCCCGGCTGGGAGCGGCCCTGGCCAGGGACGGCGCGCTGCCCGGCTGGTTCGCCGCGGGAGGGGAGCCGGGGCGCACGCCGTACCGGAGCCTGGGGTTGCTGGCCGTGCTGAGCGTGCCGGTGCTGGTGTGGGCGGTGGACCTGGACCTGCTGATGCGGGCCACGTCGGCGTGCCTGGCCGCCGTCACGGCGGCGGGCGTGATGGCGGCGGTGCGGATGTTGCCCCCCGGACGGCACCGGACGACGGCCGTGGTGGGCGCCGGGTTGTCGGTCGTGGCGCTGGCGTTCTGCGGGCTCTACCTGGTGGTGCCCGTCGTGCTGGCCGTCGTGGCGGTGACGGTGCTGAGGGTCAATGCTCGTCGTTCATACAAAATCAAGCTATAAGCGGCGCAGGCGGGCAGTACCCCTAGCACAAGGGGAGGTGCTATGACCGAGCACGCCAAGTACGCGGAGTCCAGAGAGGTCGGCGAGCAGGCCCGCGAGAAGGAATGGACGCGGCCGAGCTTCGCCAAGCAACTCTTCCTCGGAGACTTCCGGCTGGATCTGGTGTATCCGGCGCCCACGCTGAGCGACGAGGCGACCAAGCGGGGAGAGGAGTTCGTCCGGGCGGTGCGGCGCTATCTGGACACGCACGTCGATCCCGCGCTCATCGAGCGGACCGCGCAGGTGCCCGACGAGGTGGTCAAGGGGCTGGCGGCGCTCGGGGCGTTCGGGATCACGATCGGCGAGAAGTACGGCGGACTCGGCCTGCCCTACCTGTACTACTGCCGCGCGCTCATGCTCGTCGGCGCCTACTGCCCGGCGCTGGCCACACTGTTGTCGGCGCACCAGTCGATCGGGGTGCCGCAGCCGCTCAAGCTGTTCGGCACCGAGGAACAGAAACGAGAGTTCCTACCAAGGTGCGCGGCGGGCGAAATTTCGGCGTTTCTGTTGACTGAGCCTGACGTCGGCTCCGACCCCGCCCGCCTGTCCACCACCGCCGTCCGCGACGGCGACGACTACGTCCTCGACGGCGTCAAACTCTGGACCACCAACGGCGTCGTCGCCGACCTCCTGGTCGTCATGGCCAGAACGGGCAAGAAGATCAGCGCGTTCGTGGTCGAGGCCGACTCGCCCGGCATCACCGTCAAACGTCGCAACGCCTTCATGGGCCTGCGCGGCATCGAGAACGGCGTGACGGAGTTCACCCAGGTCAGAGTGCCGGCCAAGAACCTGATCGGACGCGAGGGCGAGGGCCTGAAGATCGCCCTGACCACGCTGAACACCGGCCGCCTGTCGCTGCCCGCCACCTGCGCGGGCAACGCCAAGTGGGCCGTCAAGATCGCCCGTGAGTGGGGCAGCGAGCGCGTGCAGTGGGGCCGCGAGGTCGGCAAGCACGAGGCCGTGGCCACGAAGATCGCCTTCATCGCCGCCACCGCGTACGCCCTCGAAGCCGTCATGGAGCTGACCAGCCGCCTGGCCGACGACCAGCGCAACGACATCAGGATCGAGGCGGCGCTGGCCAAGCTCTACGCCTCGGAGCTGTCGTACCAGGCGCTGGACGAACTGGTCCAGATCAGGGGCGGGCGCGGCTACGAGACCGCCGAGTCGCTGGCCGCCAGGGGCGAGCGCGGCGTGCCCGCCGAGCAGATGCTGCGCGACGCGCGCATCAACCGCATCTTCGAGGGCTCCTCGGAGATCATGCGACTGATGATCACCCGCGAGGCGGTGGACGCGCACCTCACGGCCGCGGGGGAGCTCATCAACCCGGAGGCCACCCGCCAGGAACGCACCCGGGCCCTGCGCCGGGCCGGCCGCTTCTACTCCAGGTGGCTGCCCACGCTGGTGGCCGGCACCGGCAACCTGCCCACCGCCTACGCCGAGTTCGGCCCGCTGGCCGCACACCTGCGCTTCGTGGAGCGGACCGGCAGGAAGCTCGCCAGGTCCACCTTCTACGGCATGTCCCGCTGGCAGGGCAGGCTGGAGCACAAACAGGGCTTCCTCGGCAGGATCGTGGACATCGGGGCCGAACTGTTCGCCATGACGGCCGTCTGCGTCAAGGCCGAGGAGGACGCCAAGGACCTGGGGCGGCGGCCGTACGAGCTGGCCGACACCTTCTGCCGGCAGGCGCGGCACCGCGTGGACGCGCTGTTCGAGCGGCTGTGGGACAACAGCGACAACCAGGACGTTCGGCTGGCCGGTTACGTGCTCGACGGCCGCTACGGCTTCGTCGAGGAGGGCGTGCTCGACCCGTCCATCGAGGGCCCGTGGATCGGCACGCCGCAGGGCGGGGAGAGCGTCCGGAGGAAGATCACCTGACACCCGGTCTAGACCGGATGTGCGAGCCACAGGGGCGCGGTGTTGTGAAACCGATACAGTCCGGTATAGACCGGCCGCTGAACCCAGGCTTACGCTGACGCAAACGCGTCGGGCTCTGGCTCGCGCGCCCCAATCCCCCTGGGCGGAGTCCGTCGTGCTGGTACGGACCAGCGTCACCCGCCCGACGAGAAGGCGGTATCACCGGTGAACATCAAGCTTGCGGGCGGCGCCGCTCTCGGCCTCGCCACGATGCTGGTCCTGTCCAGTTGCGGCTCGGGCGGCGGAGGAGGAGAGAGCCAGAGGTCGAGCGACGGCCAGGTCACGCTGATGATGGTCGCCGCCGACTACGGCGACGGCCCCGGCAAGCCCAACTCGGGCGAGACGTTCTGGAAGGGCGTCACCGACGAGTTCACCAAGGCCAACCCGAACATCAAGGTCGACGTCCGGGTCATCAACTGGAACGACATCGACAAGCAGGTCGCCACCATGGTCCAGAACGGCCAGGTGCCCGACATCCTGCAGACCGGCGACTACTCCGGCTTCGTCAAGGACGGGCTGCTCTACAAGGTGGACGAGGTCCTGTCCCCGAACGTCTCCGGCGACATGCTGCAGAAGTTCGCCGACTTCGGCAAGGTGGACGGCACGGCGTACGGCATCCCGTTCGTCTCCTCCGCCCGCGCCCTGTTCTACAACAAGGACCTGTTCACCAAGGCCGGCGTCGCCGAGCCGCCGAAGACGTGGGACGAACTCAAGGCCGCAGCCGAGAAGCTGAAGGCGGCCGGCGTGACGCAGCCGTTCGGCCTGCCGCTCGGCCAGGAGGAGGCCCAGGCCGAGTCGTTCCTGTGGATGATGGGCAACGGCGGCGGCTACAAGGACGCCTCCGGCAAGTGGACGATCAACTCGCCGCAGAACGTCGAGACGTTCACCTACCTCAAGGGCCTGGTCGACGCCGGCCTGACCAGCCCCAACCCCGGCACCAAAGACCGCAAGACGGTCTGGGAGGACTTCGGCGCCGGCAAGGTCGGCATGGTCAACGGCGGCCCCATGTCCATCCCGATCTTCGACGCGGCCGGGCTGAAGAACTACGGCGTCGTGCCCATTCCCGGCAAGGCCGGCCCGCTCGACACCACGCTCGGCGTCATGGACTGGATCATGGCCTTCAACAAGAACGGCCACGCCGCCGAGATCAAGAAGTTCTTCGACTTCTTCTACACCGGCTCCGCCGCCCAGAAGATCTCCGACACCTACAAGCTGCTGCCCGTCACCAACGGCGGCATCGAGAAGCTGTCGGGCGACGAGAAGCTCAAGCCGTTCCTCGACGCGCTGCCGAACGCGAGCTTCTACCCGTTCCAGGACCCGAAGTGGGCCACGCTGAACCCGGCGATCAAGCAGACCATCGGCGGGGCCGTCAAGGACGACCCGGCCAAGGTCCTCGGTGAGCTGCAGAAGACGGCGGAAGCGGCCGGCTGATCCGGCGAGGGCACGTGCGGCCGGCGCTGTCGTCGGCCGCACCGTCTTTGGAAGGTTGCTCATGAGAAGGTTGCGCGCCCTCGAACCCCTCGCCTGGGTCGGGCCCGCCGTGGTGCTGATCGCGCTGGTCGTGCTCTGGCCCGTGGTCGAGATGATCAGATCGTCGTTCCTCAAGATCAGCCGGTTCGGCGTGGTCCAGGGGGGCAACGGCCTGGCGAACTACGACAAGCTGTTCGCCGAGAAGGACTTCGCCGACATCATGGTCCGCAGCGTGATCTGGGTGGTCGCGGTCGTCGTGCTCACCGTGCTGGTCTCGCTGGCCCTCGCCCAACTGTTCAACCAGCGTTTCCCGCTGCGCAAGCTGGCCCGCTGGGCGCTGATCGCCCCGTGGGCGGCGTCCGTGCTGATGACGGCGATCATCTTCAAGTGGATGCTTGACCCCGAGGTCGGCGTGATCAACCAGATCCGCCTGAAACTGGGGCTGATCGACGCGATGGGCGGCGCCGCCGCCGACCAGCTCGGCGACGCCGCGACGGCCATGCCGTGGCTGGTGTTCGTCGCGGTGTTCGTGTCGGTGCCGTTCACCACGTACGCGCTGCTCGCCGGCCTGGCCACGATCCCCGCCGACGTCTACGAAGCAGCCAGGATGGACGGCGCGGGACGGCTCAGGACGTACTGGTCGATCACGCTGCCGCTGCTGCGTCCCGCGCTCACCGTGGCCGCCCTGATCAACGTCATGAACGTCTTCAACAGTTTCCCGATCATCTGGGCGATGACCCACGGCCAGCCCGGCTACTCCACGGCCACCTCGACGATCCTCATGTTCATCCTCAAGGGTTCCGACATCGGCGAATCGGCGGCCATGTCCGTCGTCAACTTCGGCATGGTGATCGTGCTGACCGTGGTCTTCCTCAAGGTCTCCCGCTGGAACAAGGAAGTGGCGTGATGGCCGTCAACACGATGCGGAAGACCAGGCCCCGTCCCCCCGTCAACCGGCGAAGGGCCGCGCCGCGCCGGATGCCCAGGCTCAAGACCGTCCTCATCGCGGCCGCGGCCTACCTCGTCTCGTTCGTCTTCCTGTTCCCGTACCTGGTGATGCTGCTCACCTCGCTGCGCTCCCAGGACTCGCTGCGGGACGTGACGTTCTGGCCGCAGGAGTGGGTGTGGTCGAACCTCGCCAACTTCTGGACCAGCGGCCTGGCGGGCAACCTGTGGGTGACGCTCAAGGTCGCCGCGGGCTCCACCGTGCTCGTGCTGCTGGTGGCGCTGCCCGCGGCCTACTACTCCGCCAGGCACAACTTCAGGGGGCGCACCGCGTTCCTGATCCTCGTGCTGATCACCCAGATGTTCCAGCCCACGGCCATGCTCGTCGGCATCTACCGCGAGTTCTACCAGTTCGGGCTGGTCGACTCGATCTGGTCGCTGATCCTCGTCAACGGCGGGTTCAACCTGGCGTTCGCGGTGTGGATCCTCAACGCCTACTTCGCCTCGATCCCACGCGAACTGGAGGAAGCGGCCTTCATCGACGGGAACGGTCGCTTCGGCGCGCTGTTCAGGATCACGCTGCCGCTGGCCATGCCGGGCGTCATCACCGCGCTGATCTTCACGTTCATCGCCGCGTGGAACGAGTTCGTGGTCGCCCTGACCCTCACCACGACGCCGGAGAACCAGCCCCTGACGGTGGCGCTGAACTCCTTCATCGGGCAGTACCAGGTGGACTGGCAGAACCTGTTCGCCGGGTCCGTGATCGCCACCATCCCGGTGATCATTCTCTTCGCGCTGATCGAACGGAAGGTGGTGGGCGGGCTGACCGCCGGCTCGATCAAGTAGCCGGCTTGGGCACCCTGGCCACGCAGAACACCGTCTGGCCGAACGGTGGCCTGATGAACCGCTCGATGAAGCGGGTCGTCGGGACCACCGTCCGGTCGTAGATCTTGACCAGCCTCGGGTCGGGGTAGCCGACGCCGCCCCGGCGCACCGCCGCCCACCAGGCGATGCCGCCCAGGAAGTTGATCGGCTTGAGCACCTCGGCGTCCAGCCCGGCCTTGGCGACCGTCGCGCCCAGCGTCTTGGGCGTGTAGCGCTGCACGTGGCCGACCTTGCGGTCGAAGTCTCCGTAGAGCTGGGGGTAACCCGGCACCCAGATGATGATCCGCCCGCCGGGCTGCGTGACCCTGGCCAGCGAACGCAGCGCCTCGGCGTCCTCCTCGATGTGCTCCAGGACGTTCATCATGACGACCGTGTCGACCTTGTTCTCCAGCGGGATCTCCGTCGGGAGCCCGAACTGCAGGACGTCGATGTCGTCGCGGTCGGCGAAACGCTTTTCGAGCTGCTCGACGCAGTAGGGGTCGAAGTCGCTCACGACCAGCCTGTCGAGGCGCGGCATGAACTGCTCGGCGAAGTGGCCGAGCCCCGAGCCGATCTCCAGCATCGAACGGCCGACATGCGGGGCGACCATGTCGAACTCGTACTGCCGATAGTTCCTGGCCTCGTCGCCACCTAGGTGGTTCTCCAAGGCCTCGTCACCGGCGGCCGGTTGTACTACACGGTCGTACCCAGAAGACATAGTCCCGTTCTCTCCAACTGATCGAGTTCGCCGCACCTTGGACGCTTCAGGCACCCGTTCGGCTCCCTCTCCTTCGAGAGGGCTCATGGATTGCCCGAGTCTAATGCCCAGATCAGGGCCGAGGGGCACCTGATGGAGAAAGACACTTCCCCGTAAGCCCTCCGATGCGGTGGAATCTGACTCGCCATGGACGACGACGAGGCGATCACCCGCGCGCTCGGCGGTGACCTAGCCGCTTACGAAGTGCTGGTCGCCCGCTACAGCGCGCTCGCCCACCGTACCGCCGCCATGCTCGGCGCGGGCGACGAAGCGGAAGACGTGGCGCAGGAAGCGTTCGTCAAGGCGTTCCGGCACCTGGCGAGCTTCCGCAGGGACGCGCCGTTCCGTCCCTGGTTGTTGCGGATCGTGGCCAACGAGACCCACAACCTGACGCGGTCGCGGGGACGCAGGTCCGAGCTGGTGCTCCGGCTCGGCTCCGCCGCCTCCGACGGGAGAGCGCCCGACGATCCCGAAGGGGCGGCGCTGGCCGGCGACCGGCGGTCCCGGCTGCTCGCCGCCGTACGTCGGCTGCCCGAGCGGGAACGCCAGGCCGTCATCTGCCGGTACTTCTTACAACTGAGCGAAGCGGAGACCGCCCAGGTGCTCGACTGGCCCGTCGGCACCGTGAAGTCCAGCACCCATCGGGGATTGGCCCGGTTGAGGGAGGAGGTGGGCGATGAGCTCGGATGAGCCTTTCGACGGATTGGAGGCCGAGTTGACGGCGCTCGGCGATCTCATCGACGTTCCCACCCCGCCGCCTTCCGACGTGGCGGCCGCCGTCCGCGCCCGCCTCGCCTCCGACCTGCCCTTCTCCACCGACGCCCCGGCTGATCCGGCGCATAGCCCTGGGGCTTCCGCGCGTCGGCGCAGGCGGTGGACGATCGTGGCGGCCGTGCTCGCGGTCGTCATCGCCATCACGGCCGCCACCCCCCAGGGCCGCGCCGCGGTGGCGAGGATCCTCCGCTTCGCCGGGATCGAGCTCCAGCTGGGCGACGCCCCGCCCGCGCCCGTCATCACCACGGCCCCGCTGCCGGGCGAGCACTCCGTGCCCCCGGGAGAGGCGGCAGGGCAGGCCAGGTTCCCGGTCAGAACCCCGTCCGCGCTCGGCCCGGCGCAGCGTGTCACGGTGGCCGACGGCGGCAGGGTGGTGTCGATGTTCTGGGCGGACGGCATCAGGCTCGACCAGTTCGACGGCGGCATCGACCCGGTGTTCTTCAAGAAGCTGGGCCCGCCGATGCCCGACTACGCCAAGGTCGGCCCGTACAGCGCCTGGTGGCTGCCCGGCGCGCACCCTCTCGGCTACATCAGTCGCCAGGACGGCACCCAGGTGCCCCTGCGCCAGGCCGGCCCGACCCTCATCTGGCAGCAGAGCGGGCTCAACTACCGCCTGGAGGGCATGGCGGGCAAGGAGGAGGCCATCCGGGTCGCGGGCTCACTCCGCTGAGCTCGTCAGCCAGTCGTCCACACCCTTGAGCAGATCTTTGCGTACGGACTCCGGGGCGGCCGACGACCGTACGGACTGCCGTGCCAGCTCGGCCACCTCGGCGTCACTGAAGTCGTAGACCTCGCGGGCCAGCTCGTACTGCCGCAGAAGCCGCGTACCAAACAGCAATGGGTCATCGGACCCCAAAGCGATCGGCACGCCCGCGTCGAACAGCCGCCGCACCGGCACGTCCGCGGCTCGTTCCACCACCCCCAGCCCCACGTTGGAGGTGGGGCACACCTCGCAGCAGATCTGCCGGTCGGCCAGCCGTTTCATCAGCCACTCGTCCTCCGACGCGCGCACGCCGTGGCCGACCCGGTCGGCGCCCAGATCGTCCACGCACTGGGCCACGCTGCGCGGCCCCATCAGCTCGCCCCCGTGCGGGACGGCCAGCAGGCCGCCGCGCTTGGCGATGCGGAAGGCCCGTTCGAAGTCGCGGGCCTGCCCCCGACGCTCGTCGTTGGAGAGCCCGAACCCGATCACGCCCTCGCCGGCGTACTGGCAGGCGAGCCTGGCCAGGGTGTTCGCGTCGAGGGGGTGCCGGGTCCTGTTGGCGGCCACGATCACCGCCATCCCGATGCCCGCGTGCTCGGCCGCTTTCGCCACGGCGTCCAGCACCAGCTCCAGCGTGGCCGTTAGCCCGCCGAACCGCTGCGCGTACCCCGACGGGTCGACCTGGATCTCCAGCCACCGCGACCCGGCCGCCGCCTCGTCCTCGGCCGTCTCGCGCATCAGCCGGTAGACGTGCTCGGGCCGGGCGAGGACGGACCTGGCGATGTCGTACAGCCGCTGGAACCTGAACCACCCACGCTCGTCGGTGGCCCGCAGCCGGGGCGGCCAGTCCTGCTCCAGCGCGTCCGGCAGGTGCAACCCCTGATCCCTGGCCAGCTCGATCAGCGTGGAGTGCCGCATCGAGCCGGTGAAGTGCAGGTGGAGATGGGCCTTGGGTAGCGCGGTGAGCGGTCTTGCCATCCGAACATTTTGCCACTCAACCTTGGGCCGGGATCGCGCGTCGGGGAGGGCGAAAGGGGTCACTCGCAGATGACAGACGATGACGAAGCGGCGTTCGACGAGTTCCTGGCCGCGCGGGGGCTCGCCGGCCGAACTCAAGAAGATCGCGGAAGGCGTCAAGGCGATCAAGTGAACCCGTGATACGGACGGGGCTGAACGGGGGATCAACCAGGCGTGATCCCTGAAGAGCGCGAGATCGGGCAGGGGCGGCGTGCGGCGCTCGCGGCGCTGGCGCTCGGAGCGGCGACATTGATCATCTACGCGCTGTTCGCCTCTGGCTTCGGCCGGCCCCTGCCCGCGGAACCGGTCGATCGTCCGGGTGTCGTCCCTGCCCGGGTGGCCGACGACAGTGTTCTCGCCGTGGTCACGGGGGATTTCTGGCTCACGTACCTGCCCGCGGGGCTCAAAAGGAGCGGCGGGGGAGTCGTCGACCGCGAGGACGGCTCGGGGCGTCAGGGCGGTGTGGGGACGGCGGGGCGCCGGAGCAGTGGGGGAGCCGGCGGCCCGGCAGGCGGCGTCGAGGGCGGCTGGGCCAGGTTCGGGACGGCGGACAGGTACGTCGAAGCCCGGATCGAGCACGGCGCCGTGGCCACCACGTGGAAGGGTTACCGCGATCGGGTGGCCCTGCTGGACACCCGCGCCACCGTCGTACGCGGCAGGCCCGCCGTGGTGGGGCGGCATCCCGGGGGCGGCCGGATGATCGTCTGGCTGGAACGCGCGGGCACGGGAGCATGGGTCAGGGCCAGCGATTCGCTCAGTAATGAACTGGTCGCCGTTGCCGCCTCGGCCAAGCTTCTGTAGGAGACTGGGAGCCTTTTCCCGATCCTTTTCGCGGGACAAACCACATACGTCATGGGGGGTCGATGCGGCGGCTGACAGCGGTGCTCCTCATGTTCCTCACGCTTACGGCCTGCGGGGGCGGGGACGAGGTGCCGGAACCTCCGACCCAGGAGGCGGCCCACGTCACACCCGCGCCGGTCAGACCGGCGCCGGTCAAGGGCTCCTCGCTGTCCTGCGGGGCCGCCAAGGTGGTCTTCCCCGCCATGCCCGAGGGAATGGCCAGGGAGGGCTCGTTCACGCGTCTGCGGTCCCTCTCCCGCCCGCTCAGGGTCAGGGGGGTGACCTGGCGGGAGAGCGACGAGGAGGTGCGCGTCGGGGTGGTGTGCGGGGTGCGCACCGCCGAGCAGTTCGCCACCCTGGTCTCCAGGTCGTCCCTGACGGTGTACCGGGGGCGGCCGGCGCTGCGGTGGAACAGCCGGGGCGGGCTGCGGAACTTCATGTGGCTGGAACGCCCGGGAACGGCCGTCTACATCGCCACGACCCCCGGCCTGGCCACCGAGATCAGACCGATCGCCGCCGGCGTCACCATGGCCCCCTGACAACCTCGTCGGCGGTCCGCTGGGCTCAGTGGGCTTCTGAGAGGAGCTTGGCCAGGCGGCTGACGCCCTCGACGAGGTCGTCGTCGCCCAGCGCGTACGACAGCCGGAAGTAGCCGGGCGTCCCGAACGCCTCGCCGGGCACCACGGCGACCTCGGCCTCCTCCAGGATCAGCTCGGCCAGCTCTGCGGACGACTGGGGACGCCTGCCACGGAGCTCCTTGCCGATCAGCTCCTTGACGGAGGGATATGCGTAGAAGGCCCCCTTTGGTTCCGGGCACAACACGCCCGGGATCTCGTTGAGCATCCGAACCATCGTCTGGCGCCGCCGATCGAAGGCGGAACGCATCTCCGCCACCGCCGACAGATCACCGGAAACCGCCGCCAACGCCGCCATCTGGGCCACGTTCGAGACGTTCGAGGTGGCGTGCGACTGCAGGTTGGTGGCGGCCTTGACCACGTCGGACGGGCCGATCATCCAGCCCACGCGCCAGCCGGTCATCGCGTACGTCTTGGCGACCCCGTTCAGGATGACGACCCGGTCACCCAGCTCGGGAACGGCCGTGGCGATGCTGGTGAACTCGGCGCCGCCGTAGACGAGGTGCTCGTAGATCTCGTCGGTGACCACCCACAGGCCGTGCTCGGCCGCCCAGCGGCCGATCGCGACGGTCTCCTCGCGCGAGTAGACGGCGCCCGTCGGGTTGGACGGCGAGACGAACAGCACAACCTTCGTCCGCTCGGTGCGCGCGGCCTCCAGCTGCTCCACGCCCGCCAGGTAGCCGGTGGACTCGTCGGCCACCACGTCGACCTGGACGCCCCCGGCCAGCTTGATCGCCTCGGGGTAGGTGGTCCAGTAAGGGGCGACGACCAGGACCTCGTCGCCGGGGTCGAGCAGCGTCGCGAACGCCTCGTACACGGCCTGCTTGCCGCCGTTGGTGACCAGCACCTGCGACGCCTCGACCGCGTAGCCGGAGTCGCGCCGCGTCTTGGCGGCGATCGCCTGCTTCAGCTCGGGGAGGCCGCCGGCCGGGGTGTACTTGTGGAAGCGCGGGTCGCGGGCCGCCTCGATCGCGGCCTCGACGACGTAGCCGGGCGTCGGGAAGTCGGGTTCGCCCGCGCCGAAGCCGATGACGGGCCGCCCGGCCGCCTTCATGGCCTTCGCCTTGGCGTCGACGGCGAGCGTGGCGGACTCTGAGATGGCGGAGATTCTTGCTGAGATGCGGCGTCGGGTGGACATGCGTCCATGCTTTCACGCGGCCGCGACGCGCGCGTGACCTGGGCGATCAGCAATCGGTTCGACGTACCCGGCAATCCCCCGTATGCTTTCGCCTGGTCCTGCCGTCGCATGTCGTTGCGCGGTTCGGTCCATGCAGTGAGTCGATCAGGGTAGTCTGGTCGATGACATAGGGCACTGGCGCAATTGGTAGCGCACCGGTCTCCAAAACCGGCGGTTGGGGGTTCGAGTCCCTCGTGCCCTGCGAGTGCGGTCCGCGCAATAATTGGCGTGTAAGCGCGCCGCAAAACTGCGTTGGATACGACAGATTCAGGTGAGGACTGTGGCGATCGACACGCGCGGCGAGACCGCAGACAAGCCTAGTGGCGACAAGAAGACACGCACTTCGCCTGCCCTTTTCTACCGGCAGGTCGTCAACGAGCTTCGTAAGGTCATCTGGCCGACACGCAAGGATCTCATCACCTATACGACGGTCGTTCTGGTATTTGTTCTGATCATGGTCGCGATCGTGTATGGGCTGGACAGCGCCCTGGGCTGGGCGGTCCTGCGCATCTTCGGCGGGTCCTGACCCGGACGTCGCCGGCGCCGCCTGACGGAGTCGCCATTTCGATACGACGAAAGAGGAAGAGTCACCGTGTCCGAGTCTTCATTTCCGGCGGAGGAGTCCCGCGACAAGTGGGGCGACGAGCTGGAAGAGGCCACTGAGGAGGCCGCCGAGGCGGCCATCGAAGAGGCTGAGCTCGCGAAGAGCGACGAGGCAGCCGAGGATCAGGCTTCCGCCGTCGAGGACGGTGTTCTTCCTGACGTCGACCCCGTCGAAGAGTTCAAGAGCTCGCTTCGCGGCCAGCCCGGCGAGTGGTACGTGATCCACTCCTACGCCGGCTACGAGAACCGCGTGAAGTCCAACATCGAGAGCCGCAACGTCTCGCTCAACATGGAGGACTACATCTACCAGGTCGAGGTGCCCACGCACACCGTCCAGGAGTTCAAGAGCGGCAAGAAGGTGCCGGTCAAGGAGCGGGTGCTGCCCGGCTACGTGCTGGTGCGCATGGAGCTGACCGACGAGTCCTGGGCCGCGGTGCGTAACACGCCCGGCGTGACCGGTTTCGTCGGCCTGTCCAACAAGCCGAGCCCGCTCAGCCTCGACGAGGTCGCCAAGCTGCTCGCGCCGGAGCCGACCGAAGAGAGCAAGAAGGCGGCCAGCAAGGCGTCGGCCGGCCCGACGGTCGAGTTCGAGATCGGCGAGTCGGTCACGGTCATGGACGGCCCGTTCGCCACACTGCCGGCCTCGGTGAGCGAGATCAGCCCCGAGTCGCAGAAGCTCAAGGTGCTCGTCTCGATCTTCGGCCGTGAGACCCCGGTCGAGCTCTCGTTCAACCAGGTCTCGAAGATCTGAGACGATCACATACACTTAGACGTTCGGTCGGCCGCCGCTCACGACCACCGGGAAGCCCGTACGTGGACGGGTTCCCCGCTGGACGGGCGGCCTTCCGATGTGTTCAGGACCGCATCCCCGCGACCCTGACAGGCATCGCAATCAGGACCCGGAGAAGGACTCATGCCTCCGAAGAAGAAGATCGCCGCACTGGTCAAGGTGCAGCTTCCGGCTGGTCAGGCCACGCCGGCGCCGCCGGTGGGTACCGCGCTCGGTCCCCACGGCGTCAACATCATGGACTTCGTCAAGCAGTACAACGCTGCGACGGAGGCCCAGCGGGGCAACATCATCCCCGTTGAGATCACCATTTTCGAAGACCGCAGCTTCACCTTCGTCACCAAGACGCCGCCGGCGCCTGAGCTGATCAAGAAGGCTCTCGGCATCGACAAGGGCAGCGCGGTCCCGCACCGCGACAAGGTCGGCAAGCTCAGCCGCGAGCAGCTTCGCGGCATCGCCGAGACGAAGATGCCCGACCTCAACGCCAACGACATCGAAGCGGCCGAGAAGATCATCGCCGGCACCGCCCGGTCGATGGGCATCACCGTCGCCGACTAAGTTCTTTCCCTAACCGTGGGAGGGCCTCCACGCGGCCCGTGCACCACAAGGAGTCATCATGCAGCGCAGCAAGGCGCACAAGGACGCGACCGCCAAGGTCGACCGCGACAAGCTCTACTCGCCCGCCGACGCCGCGAAGCTGGCCAAGGAGACGTCGACCACCAAGTTCGACGCCACCGTCGAGGTCGCTCTGCGGCTGGGCGTCGACCCCCGCAAGGCCGACCAGATCGTGCGCGGCACGGTCAACCTCCCGCACGGCACCGGCAAGACCGCCCGGGTCCTGGTCTTCGCGACCGGTGACCGTGCCGAGGCAGCCCGCGAGGCGGGCGCCGACATCGTCGGCGCCGACGAGCTGATCGACGAGATCGCCAAGGGCAACCGGCTCAACGAGTTCGACGCCGTCGTGGCCACGCCCGACCTGATGGGCAAGGTCGGCCGCCTGGGCCGCGTGCTCGGTCCGCGCGGTCTGATGCCCAACCCCAAGACCGGTACCGTGACGCCCGACGTCGTCAAGGCCGTGACGGAGATCAAGGGCGGCAAGATCGAGTTCCGCACCGACCGGCAGGCCAACCTGCACTTCATCATCGGCAAGACGTCGTTCGACGAGCGCCAGCTCATCGAGAACTACGCCGCCGCCCTTGACGAGGTGCTGCGTCTCAAGCCGTCCGCGGCCAAGGGGCGCTACCTGAAGAAGGTCACCTTCTCCACGACGATGGGCCCCGGCGTCCCCGTCGACCCGAACATCACCCGCGGCCTCGTCTCCGACCTGCCCGAGTAGCGGATCCTTTCTCTTTATTAGAAATAGCCTCGCCGCGGCATCAAGAATAGCCTTGCCCCGGCATTAGAAATAGCCTCGCCCAGCGGCGGGGCTATTTTCTTTTTCGGGGTTCTTGGGTTCTGTACGGCGCGGGACCTTTCGGTTCTGTACGGCGCGTCGGGCTTCACGGTTCTGTACGGCGCGGGACCTTTCGGTTCTGTACGGCGCGTCGGGCTTCACGGTTCTGTACGGCGCGGGACCTTTCGGTTCTGTACGGCGCGTCGGGCTTCACGGTTCTGTACGGCGCGGGACCTTTCGGTTCTGTACGGCGCGTTGGGCTTCACGGTTCTGTACGGCAAGCGGTGGTTGCCCGCCACCCGCTGCACGTGGCCGGGGGCCTCCAGGAAAACGGCCTCTGACCCGCACGTGTCTGAGCGCCGTTACGTGCGCATCGGAAGTTCGTCCCACCCTTGCCCGCCAGCCCCCGTGCCCCCAGCCCCGCGCCCCCCAGCCTCCCGTCCGAAGCCCGTCCGGTGGCCGAGCGGTTCGTGGCGCGGCATCCGTCCGGGACTCGCCTGGCCGGGGCTCAGCCTTGCCGTGTATCGGTGCGCTTCGCCGGTTGCGTGCCCTGACTGCCTCGTTGTTCGGTGCTGTGCCTTGCCTTGGTCCCCACGTTCGGTCGTGGCTTGGCGTGCTCCTGGCTGGCTTTCAGCGCGTCTTGTGGCCCGCTGGGCGGGTTCTCGGCCTCGCCTTGGACCTGAGCCAAGCTTGCCCCGGCGGCCGGCCTTTCGAAGTTTGCCCGGTGGCCGGGCAGTTGTGTTTGCGGTGTAACCGCGTGCTTCTTCGTTGGCCCCTTCCCGGTGCCTCAGCGCCTTGGCCGGGGGCCTGCGGAGGGTGGCGGGGTGGTGAGAGTTTTGTGGCTGGAGAGTGTGGGCTGGTGAGGTGGGTTGTGGAGGAAGTGTGCAGGCTTGTGAGGGATAACCCTGGGTTTTCCCTTAGTTGTGCGGGAATGCGCCACAACGGGGAAGCCTAAAGTTAGGGTCAAGTCATGCTGAAGCGCACGATAACTCTCACCGCGGCCGGAGCCGCGCTCGTTGTGGCGGCGGTCGCCGGTTGCGGATCGAACGCCCAGCCCATCCAGGTCAACCTGGCCGCCTCCGAGGTGCTCGCGCAGGCCGCGCAGAAGACCGCCGAGGTCACCAGCTACACGGTCGACGCCGTGGTCAACGTGACGCACCCGCAGGAAGGTAACGGCAAGGTGCAGGGCCGCATGCTCTACCAGAGCAAGCCCCAGCTCGCCGTCGACCTCACCCTCGACAGCATCGACATGGGCGACAGGAGCCTGCCTGGCGGCGTCCGCGCCGTGCTGCAGGGCGACACCGTCTACGTCAAGGTCGAGGCGCTGAAGGAGCTCGTGGGCGGCACCAAGCCCTGGATCAAGGTCCCGCTCAAGGAAGCCGGTGACTCCGGCCAGGTGGACCAGTACCTGGGCCAGATCCAGCAGTTCGATCTGGGCAACATGACCAAGCTGGTCACGGCCTCCCAGGACGTCAAGTCCGTCGGCAACGAGAGCGTCAACGGCACGGACACCACGCACTACAGCGGCACGTTCCCGGTCGACGTGGCGCTGGGGCAACTGCCCGCCGACAAGCAGGAGCAGGCCAAGAGGGGCCTGGCGGAGCTCAAGGACGTCAAGTTCGACATCTGGGTGGCCGCCGACGGCCTGCCGCGCAAGCTCGCCATGAACGGCGCCAAGGAGGGCGCGACCCTCGACGCCACCCTGCTGTTCAAGGGCTTCAACGAGCAGGTGAACATCGCGGCCCCGCCCGCCGACCAGGTTGGAGAGCTGCCCAAGGGCACGACTAACTGAGAACGATTTGGAAACTCGGCGGCCAGCCCGTACTCTGGTCGTTGCCGAAGACCGCCGGTCGTCGTCAGGTGCTCAAATCCTGGCGACCGAAGGATCCACATCATGTGGACGGCCTGCGCAGGTGTGATGCGAGTTTCCCATATGGTCTGATCCATGTGTGTGAAGCCCCGTGCGCTCCTGCGCTCGGGGCTGTTCTCATTTCTGGGGCCTTCGCCGGTGGCACATCTGGAAGGAGGCCCATGGCGAGGGCGGATAAGGCGACAGCGGTTGCCGAGCTCAAGAGCGAGTTCGAGGGCAGCGCCGCCGCCGTTCTGACCGAGTACCGCGGTCTCACCGTCGCGCAGCTCAAGGAGCTGCGCATCTCTCTCGGTGAGAATGCGAAGTTCGCCGTGGCGAAGAACACCCTGACCAAGATCGCGGCCGACCAGGCCGGGCTCGCGGGTCTCGCCGACCTGCTCGCCGGGCCGACCGCGATCGCCTTCGTCAACGGTGACGTTGTCGAGGCGGCCAAGGGTCTGCGTGACTTCGCCAAGGCCAATCCCCTTCTGGTGATCAAGGGTGGCGTCCTCGACGGCAAGACGCTTGACGCCAACGAGATCACCAAGCTCGCCGACCTCGAGTCCCGCGAGGTTCTCCTCGCCAAGCTCGCCGGTGCGATGAAGGCGAAGCAGAGCGCTGCTGCCGCGGTGTTCGCCGCGCTGCCGACGCAGATGGCTCAGCTTGCCGAGGCCCTGCGCGCCAAGCGCGAAGAATCGGGCGAGTAAGACGGGGGTTGCCGCAACTTTCCGCGGTCCCGTTCCCAGTTTTCAGCAAGTCCCAAACGTAAGGAAACCATCATGGCGAAGCTCAGCAACGACGAGCTGCTCGACGCGTTCAAGGAGATGACCCTCCTCGAGCTGTCCGACTTCGTGAAGCAGTTCGAAGACCTCTTCGACGTCAAGGCCGCCGCCCCCGTCGCGGTTGCCGCCGCCCCGGCCGCCGCCAGTGGCGAGGCCGCCGCTGTTGAGGAGCAGGACGAGTTCGACGTCGTCCTCGAGGCTGCCGGCGACAAGAAGATCCAGGTCATCAAGGAGATCCGCGCCCTCACGTCCCTGGGCCTCAAGGAGGCCAAGGACCTGGTGGACGGCGCTCCCAAGGCCGTCTTCGACGGCAAGGTCAACAAGGAGCAGGCGGAGAAGGCCAAGGCTGCCCTCGAGGGCGCCGGCGCCACCGTGACCGTGAAGTAACTTCCCCTTCACGCACAGCTCTTCGAAAAGAGGCGGACACACCCTGGTGCCGGGTGTGTCCGCCTCTTTTTGCATTCCTGGCCTCTTGAGGGGCATGTACTTCTCGTCGCCCCCAGAACGAACTGACCGCACTGCTGAAGAACGATGCCGCCGCCTACACACGGCCTCCTGCCAGTTCGCCGGCGGCCTGCCGGTGATGGCTGTGGGCGGGGTCAACGGCACCGACCCGGCGTGCACGCTCGAACAGTTCAAGCGGTACGTCGCCGAGAAGAAGATCCGCTACGCCGTCGACACGGGCATGGGCGACTTCGGCGGGAGCGCGGGCGGGAGCGCGGGTGGGAGCGCGGGTGGGAGCGACGACGCCGCCAGGATCGCCGAATGGGTGCGGCACACCTTCACCGCCAGGACCGTCGACGGTGCCACGATGATCGATCTCGCTCCGTGAGGCCTCGCTCCGTGAGGCCTCGCTCCGTGAGGCCTCGCCAAGCGAGCCGGGCCCGGGGGTCAGCTGGCTGCGGCGCGCACTCGGGCGATGGCGCTGGTGTCCATGTAGTCCCTGGTGTGGATGATCTCTCCGTTCCTGACCCGGAGTATCAGCAGCCCGGGTACGTCGACCGACTGTCCGGCTGCCGCGACGACCGTGGTCTGTTCCACCACCACGACCTCCGGGTCCTCGGTCCTGTGCAGCGCGACCCGCCGTACCTCCCGGGCGTCGAACGCGGTTCCGCCCCACATCGCCTGACAGCCCGCGCGGACCTCCTCCCGCCCCTTGAACGGCGGCAGCCCGCCGAACGGGAACTCGTGCAGCCCGTCCTTCGCGTAGAGATCGGCCAGTTCGTCGGCGGACTTGTGGAGCATGGCGGCGTGGTAGCCGGTGACGACGTCCTCGATGGACATGGAGAAACCCCCTCGCTCAACGTGCGTTGACTCAACGAGCGTAGAGCGAATCTGCCCGCTCGGTCAACGCATGTAGAGTCGGGTGCGTGGAGGAGAGATCGCTTCCGCGTGCCGAACGGCGGCGCAGGACCGAGGGCAGGATCCTCGACGCGGCCAGGGCGTTGTTCGCCGACGTGGGCTACGAACGCACCACCATCAGGGCCGTCGCCAAGGCGGCCGAGATCGATCCCGCGCTGGTCATGCAGTACTTCGGCAACAAGCAGGAGCTCTTCCGCCAGGCCGTCCGCGTGACGCCCGTCCCAGAAGCGGACCTCGACGCGGACGAGTTGGTCGAACGGCTGCTCGGCACGATCAACCTGAAGATGGCCAAGCTGCCGCAGAGTTCGCTGGCCATGATGCGCTCGATGCTCACCCATCCCGAGGCGGCCGTGTCGGCGCGGGAGGTGCTGAGCGGGCAGATCGACCGGCTGGCCGAGTCGCTGCCCGCCGAGGACGCCCGGGTGCGGGCGGCGCTGGTGATGACGATCATGCTCGGCGTGACCGTCGGCCACCAGCTCCTGGAACTGGACGAACTGCGCGACTTGCCCCAGGAGGAGATCGCCAAGGTGCTGCGGCCGGCCCTGCGGGCGATCACCGCGCCGGACGGCTCATAACCGCGGAGTAACAAGTTATTGGATCGGGTTCCAATTCGGCGCGGCGCCGCTACCGTGATGGCATCTTCCGACTGGAAGGGGTGGCCAGGTGGGCGTCGAGGTCGTGGTCGACGGGTTGACCAAGTCGTTCGGCCGGCAGGTCATCTGGGAGGACGTCTCGCTCACCCTGCCGGCGGGCGAGATCTCGGTGCTGCTCGGCCCCTCCGGCACGGGCAAGTCGGTCTTCCTCAAGACGCTGGTCGGCCTGCTGCGGCCCGACCGAGGCCACATCTGGATCGACGGGTACGACCTGGCCGGCTGCGACGAGAACAAGCTCTACGAACTGCGCCGGCTGTTCGGCGTGCTCTTCCAGGACGGCGCCCTGTTCGGCTCGCTCAGCCTCTACGACAACGTCGCCTTCCCGCTGCGTGAGCACACCAAGAAGGGCGAGGCCCAGATTCGTCGGATCGTGATGGAGAAGATGGAGCTCGTCGGCCTGCTCGGTGCCGAGGGCAAACTGCCGGGGGAGATCTCCGGCGGCATGCGCAAGCGGGCCGGGCTGGCCAGGGCGCTGGTGCTGGATCCGGAGATCATCCTGTTCGACGAGCCGGACTCCGGCCTCGACCCCGTCCGCACCGCGTACCTCAACCAGCTCATCGTCGACCTCAACGCCGAGATCGAGGCGACGTTCCTGATCGTGACCCACGACATCAACACCGCCCGCACGGTCCCCGACAACATCGGGCTGCTGTTCAGGCGCGAGCTGGTCATGTTCGGGCCGCGCGAGATGCTGCTGTCCAGCGACGAGCCGGTGGTCAGGCAGTTCCTGAACGCCAGGAGGCACGGCCCGATCGGCATGTCGGAGGAGAAGGACGTCTCGGAGCTGGAGGCCGAGGCGCAGCTCGGGCAGGATCCCGGGGCGCTGCCGCCGATCCCGCCGCAGCTCATGCCGACAGGAAACAGGCTCCGCCGCACCCAGCAGCCGCCCGGCACCTGGCTGGCGGCCAACGGCGTCCTCCCGCCGCAGGGCTCGTTCGTGGACGAACGCGGACGCAACTGGCTGGACGAGTACCCGCGCTTGATCAACGTCCACTTCCACGGCACCAGATAGCCCAAGGCGGCGCACCGCCCGCTGGGGCTCTTCCGGACGGGGAGAGGCGTGCGAGACGCTCAGCGGGCCTCTGAGGGCCACGTGGAGGTATTCGCGGGAGATCTGACGCCGCATGACCGGTTCGGTCATGTGGCCTCCTTCGTCGGCCTCATGATTCCTTTCTCATTGATGACCTCGACAAGCTCGATCATGAAGGCATCCGGCTCCCAGACCCGCTCGGTTGATTGCGGGGCTACGTGAGCGGGTGTCGCGTTATGATCCCGGCGACCGGCCGGGAAGGAGTGAGCAGACGTGGCGGGACTTCCTGTTCGACCCGCTCGCATCCTGATCGCGGCGCTCAGCGGGGTGCTGGCGGTGCTGGTCGGCACCGGCGTGTGGATCGCCGCACAGGCGCGCGAGGAGCAGGGCAGGGCTGGCGACAGGCGGGCGGCGCTGCAGGCGGCGGGCATCCACGCGAAGAACCTGGTCTCGCTCGACTACCGCACGGCAGAGGCCGACGTGCGGCGTATCCTCGACACCTCCACCGGCGAGGCCAGGCGGGAGTACGACTCCACCACGGCCAAGCTCAAGGCCACCACGGTCGAGAACAAGGTCGTCCAGCACGGCGTGCTGCGCGCGACAGGGCTGGTCTCGATGACGGACACCGTGGCCAAGGTGCTGGTCGTGGCCGATGTGGAGATTCGCTGGGACGGCTCGAAGAGCGCGCCGCAGGAACGGTACTACCGCTGGTCGATGGACGTGACCAAGATCGGCGGCGGCTGGCTGGTGTCCAAGGTGGTGCAGGTGATGTGAGAACGTTCGTGATCGTGTTGCTGGGCGTCCTGGTGGTCGTGGGGGCCGTGCTGGTGCCGACGATGTGGTTCGACCTGCGTAACCTGCGCGATGCCGACGTGGCTCGCGTTCAGGCGCTGGCGGCGGCCAAGGAGGCCGCGCCCGATCTGCTCTCCTACGACTACCGGACGGTGGAGGAGGACCTGGCGCGGGCCGGGCGGCACACCACGGGGGAGTTGACCAAGCACTACGAGGAGCTGACGACGTCGCTGGCGTCCAGGGCCAAGGCTCAGAAGATCGTCCAGACCGTGGCCGTGGCGGGGGCCGGGATCGAGCGGGCGGAACCTGATCGCGTAGAGGTTTTGCTTTTCGTTAACACTGGTACGGTCAAGGAGATCCCCGGCAAAGCCGAGCCCCAGCAACAGTTCACCCAGAATCGGGCCAGGTTCGTCATGGTGTGGCAAGACGAGCGCTGGCTGGTGGCGGACCTGTCGACCCTGCTGGGGGCCGCCTGAGGCGCCGGGCGCGCCGGTTACTTCAATTGTTACCAAAAATCAGGTTTAGCGAAGCCTTTGACCCGGGTAACTCAGTCACTGCGACACCGGTTGTCGGCATGGGTTCGACCCCGGATGTGACAGAGCGTTAACCGCCCACGATCGCGGGTATCGTCTTGGGCCGGGCGGTAGGCGACTGCTCACACAGGGGAGAAAACCCAGCGTCCGGGCCCCTAGTCGGCTAAAAGTCGGGGTTGTGGGCTTGACGTTTGCGCTCGAACGGGCGATGCTGCGACCAACGTGGAGCATGCAGCGAGAGCGAAGTGGACAGGCGTGTGCCGTTCGGCTACACTGCCCCTTTGCGCTGCCCTTTGACGACCCGCGATGCTTGCTCACGTTGCGAGGTTGTCTGGCGTGCGTGTAGTCAGTCCGCCGCGAGCCCTCGGAAGGACATCTGTTGGCAGCCTCGCGCAACGCCTCCGCCGTACCCGCTGGTCCCCGTCGCGTCTCTTTTGCGCGCATCCAGGAGCCCCTCG
>NZ_JBHSBI010000026.1:0-162679 GCF_042650645.1 Nonomuraea purpurea | reverse complement strand
CAACCCACCGCACTCCAACTTGATCTCCTGGACCTCCTCGACATCGATCCACGAGACCTTCGCTGAAGATCACTCACGTGCGGAAAACGGGGCTAGCGGGGGTGGCCAGGGTTTTCCCGTCCGGGCTGAACGCCACCCCGTTGACCGCGTCGGAGTGACCAGTGACCGTAGCAGTCGATCGGCCGCTGCTGACGTCCCACAGGCGCACCGTCTTGTCGCTGCTGCCGCTGGCGAGGGTCGTACCGTCCGGGCTGAAGGCCAGAACGTTGACGGTGCCGGAGTGGTCGGTGAGGGTGGCGGTGGTGCGGCGCGTGGCGAGGTCCCACAGGCGCACCGTCTTGTCGTGTCCGGCGCTGGCCAGCGTCTTCCCATCCGGGCTGAACGCCACCGCGTTGACCTGGTTGGCGTGGCCGTGGAGGACGGCGGTGGAACTGCCGGTGGCGGCGTCCCGCAGGACCACCGCCTCTCCACTCGCGGTGGCGATGGTCCTCCCGTCCGGGCTGAACGCGAGCTGCTTGATCGCGGAGAGGTCTTTCAGCGTGAGGATCTTGCGGCCGGTGGCCACGTCCCACACCAGGATGAGCTCGTTCGATGCACTGGCGAGGGTTTTGCCGTCCGGGCTGAACGCCACCGACCAGATTGTGTCGGGGTGGCCACGACGCCTGGCGGTGGTGCGCGTGGCAAAATTCCACAGCCACACCGTATTGTCGGTGCCTGCGCCAGCCAGCAGGCTGCCATCTGGGCTGAAGGCGACGGAGAAGATCCGGTCGCTATCGCCACCAAGACGCAGCGTACTCCGCTCCTTCATGGCGGAGTTCCACAGCTCTACCCTGCCGCCCAAGATGCCGACAGCAAATTTCTTCCCGTCCGAGCTGAATGCCATACCGTAGCTCGTTCCGACCACGGCCCACACTGAGCCGCTGGGCTTGCCGGAGCCCGGCGTGCCTTCCTCGGACGTCTCGGACGCGTTCCTGATATAGACCGCCAGAGGGTACAAGCCCGCCACTACAGCCAGACTGACAAGACTGGAACTTAAGAGCCCGCGTCGCCCCACGAGGCGGCGGTCACGTTCCGTGGGACGGCTGGACGGCACGGGCCCCTCGTGTGCGTCTGCCGGGTTCACCCGTCCGGCAGGGAACCCGGTCCGCGTTCTCGTGGGGATGTCGGGAGCGACTGGTGGGGGCGCGTCCGTGGCGGTGGGCAGAACTGCCGGCTCCAAGGGCGGGGGCGGCTCGTCGACCGCGGCGGGATCAGCCGGTGTCGTGTGGCAGAGGGCGGCAAGCGCCCGCGCGGTGTTCTCCGCGGTGGCTCGCTGCCCGGGGTCCTTTCTGAGCAAGCCGGCAAGGACGGGTGCGAGGGCACCGGCTTGCAGGGCCTGCCGGGGCTCCCGAGTGAGAATGGCGACGCAGAGAGCCGTGAGCGTGTCCCCGGAAAAGGGAGGCTCGCCCTCGACGGCCGCATACAGGGTGACGCCGAGGGACCACAGGTCGGAGGCTGCGGTGGCCGGCTTGTTGTCGAGCTGTTCAGGCGCCAGAAAGGTCGGCGTCCCGACGATCATTCCAGTGCTGGTCAGCGCCATCGTCGCATCGGTCACACCGGCGATGCCGAAGTCGGTGAGGATGACTCGTCGGCCGGAGAGCAGGATGTTGTCCGGCTTCACATCCCGGTGCACGACACCGGCGGTGTGCGCGGTGTTCAAAGCGTCCAGGACGGACTCGCCGATCTCCGCCACTCTCCGCACTGGCAGCCGGCCGTGTTTCCGGATCTCCGTGGCCAGGGACCTTCCGGCGATGAGCTCCATCACGATCACGGGGGCGCCGTTGTGCTCCACCGCGTCATGGACGGTGATGATGCCGGGATGGTTGAGCCGAGCCGCTGCACGAGCCTCTCGCATGACGCGCCCGACCAGGGTCTCTCGCTGGTCGTCCGTCAGCCCCGTGGGGATGATGACTTCCTTGAGCGCTACATCGCGTCTCAAGGTTTCGTCCCAACCGCGCCACACGCGGCCCATCCCGCCCTGGCCAATGAGCTCAACCAGCCGGTATCGCCCGCCGATCAGCTCACGACTCGTCCCCGACACGATCGACACCGTATCGACCGGCGCACCAAGCTGACGAGCCCCATGGTCTATCAGCCTCCGCATCGCGTCATCCCAGGATCACCGTGAGGTCGAGCGTGCCCTGGTGACGGATGCGGAGGGCGTGGAAGCAGCGGGCGCCGTCTACTCCACGATCGGTGCGCTGTCGGCGACGCTCACCTTCAACTGCGCGCTCGACGACACCACGCTCCCCACCGGGGCATTGGCCAGCTTCGCGTCCACGACCACCCCCCGGCGGCCGAGATAGTCGTAGGTCTTTCGGTCGAAGATGTACTCCTCCCTGACCCCGAGGGGCGACACCATCGCCGCGGCTATGCCCTTGCGCCCCGCGGCGTCCTGCGCCTCCTTCACCGTCACCACCCCGGGAATCGTGGCAGCCGCGCGGAAGAGCGCTGCCCGCTGCGCAGCGGGCAGATAGGACTCCGCGAGCAGCGCGCCGACCCTGCCCCACACCTCGTGGTCCTGCAACCCGTCGAAGGACACCTGCGTGTAGAGGTGCCTGCGCATGCCCTCGGTATCGGTCGGCAGCTTGCTGACGTAGGCGTAGTCGCTGCGCAGGAACTCGGCGCGGTCATCGAAGTCAGCGGCCCGTTCAGGACGACTGGGCTTGCCCACCTGCTCCTTTTCCCACTGTGCCGGCGGCGGGAGCGTGTGCCCCGGATACGGCAGAGGCGCCAAGATCTCATTCTGCAGGAACGCCTTGACCGAACTGCCCTCGACCGGCTGCCAGAACGTGCGCCTGGCACGCGACAGCCAGATCTGCCCTTCCCCTTCGGCCGAGTTCATGGTCTCCGACTGGTAGACGAGGAACTGGCCGGGCCCGGGATGCAGCTCCGGACGACTGCCGGCGTGCTCGGCCGCCCGCGACAACACCTCCACGGCCGCGACCGTGCGGATCAGCGGCGGGGGCGGCGTCGGGGCGGGCTGATTCTGGACGAGGAACACCGCCACTCCCACCGCGGCCGCCAGACCTCCTGCCAATGCGGCGCGCAGTCCGAGGCGGCGAAAGTCGAGGCGGGCCGGCGCCGACATGCCGGCCATCAGGCGTTCCTCCTCGGCCCGCAGGTCCTCCTGCATGGGGACCTCGGAGCGGAAGTTGTTGAGCTGGGCCAGGTCATCCATGGCGAACCTCCTCGATGACGAGTGCTGTGGGGTCGGTCCCGCCCAGTTCCTCGCGGATCTTGGCACGGGCCCGGTTGACGCGTGAGCGGACCGTTCCGACGCGGATGCCGAGCGCCTCGGCGGCTTCGGCGTAGCTGAGGCCGCCCCAGGTCACCAGGAGCAGCACGTCACGGTGCCCGGCGGGCAGCGCGACAAGCGCGGCGGCCAGGCGCTGCTGTACGGCCTGGGCGCTCAGCCGCTCGTCGCTGCGCGGGGTGAAGGGTTCGGTGACCGGGTCCACACCGGTGCGGGCCAGGAGGTTCAGCTGTCTGGCCTCGGTGCGCTTGTGGCGGCCGATGAGGTTGGTTGCGATGCCGTACAACCAGGGCAGGGCGTTGGGCCTGGCCAGGTCGTACCGGCCGCGCTGGTGGAAGGCGGCGAGAAAGGTCTCCGCCACCACGTCCTCGGCGACGTCGAGTCCGAGGCGGCGGATGACGAATCTCTTGATCTCGGCCGCATGCCTGCGGAAGATCTCCCCGAATGCCTCGGGCTCCTGCCGGGACCGCGCGATGACCGCGGAATCGGCGGGGCTCGTTTCTGACATGCTCTGGCCTCTCGGCTCACGGATGGAACACCCCTACTTGCCCGCCCGCAGCCGACCGGTTCCCGCCATCAGATCCAGACCTGGCCCGAGAGAATTAGGAACCGGCGGCAATCCAGGCGTTCGTCCCACAACCGGGCGTTGGCCTCGGAGAGCGTGATGTCGGGGCCGGCATGGGAAAGGTCGGCGAGGGCGGTCATCCGGCCGCTGACCGGTCCGTCGAGGTCGTGGCGTTGGGGGGTGGAAGTCGCGGGACGTCACCAGCCCGAGGAGGCGGCCCGTGGCGGCCCGTCGTGGATGACCGCAGCGGTGCTGCCGATTTGGTGCGGCCTCGCCGGTCCGCCCCGGCAAGGACGTCCGCCACGTTGGCGCCGTTGACGGTGACCGTCTCCCTGCACCACAAGGACGGTCACTTCGCGGGCCGGATGCGAATGACGGCGGCTTTCTTGACGATGCCGACAACCTTCAGGTTCATTTTGTTGACGACTGCCTTCTCGCCCGTGGGACAGGTCAGATCCACATAAGCGGAGGCGTTCGCCGCGGGTCCTGTGATGGTGGCAGAACACCCACCGTCGCTGGAGAACTCGGACTGGGTCAACGGTGCGACCATCGTGACCGTCTTGCCGTCGATCGCCGTTACTTCGATCGGGCCGAGACCGAATCGGGCTGGTAGCGGCACCGTGACCCCGCGGGTCACTCGGATCTCGCAGGTTCCGTCCGCGCACGACCGCCGATTCTTACCGTCCGCCGGCACGGGCAGTGATGGCGTGGGCGAAGCAGCAGGAGTCGTGGGAGCGCTGGAGACAGTGGGAGCGGCGGAAGCCTTGGGCGGAGCCGAGGCCGACGCGGCGGTGTCGTTGGGGACCGACTCGTTCGCCGAGCATGCCGCGAGCACAGCGGTCACAGCCGCAGACAGCAGGACGCGAGCAAGCGGCCGGAAACGGGGAACTGACTGCGAATCAAGCATACGGATATCAAACCCAGGCCGTGGCGGGACCGGTCCCGCCACGAACGCAGCCGACGTGACTTGTGTCCCGGTTCGCCGTGCCTGACTGTTGAGGGATGAAGATCTTGATCGCCCTTGTCGCCGTGCTGCTGTTAGCCATCCTGAATGGCTGTGGTTTGGTGCGGACGCAGGAAGCCGGGACGTCGGCGTCGCCATCGGCCTTACTTCCTTGCCCGGAAGCCGCTGAGCCACCGATGCCCAGCCCTTGCGTGACGATGCCCTCCTGGGAGCAGAAGCACGCGGACAACGAGGCATACCGCCAGCGCGCCACGCTTTCTCCGGAGGTAGCTGCGGAGGCCGAGCCGGTGGCCGAGGCCCTGCGGGGCAAATTCGCTGACCTGCGCGAGCGGAACCTGCACGGTGAGGACCACGTCGCGAAAGCGGTCCGGGCGGTCGCCCCACCGGGAACGAACGTCATCATCAGGGCAGGAGGCGCTCGCTCCGCTGTGGTGTTCGCGATTGAATTGTCGGGAGGATGCCTGACCGGCTTCTACGACGAGCGTGAGTCGAAAGTGGAGGTAGGGGGCTACATCAACGACGGCGGTTGCCTGACAGCTCCTGGTCACTGACCCCGCGTCCACCAACATCGTGACCGTCCCGGCCGCGCCTCTTTGTGTGCGTCAAGAGCCAGGGGGCAAGAGTGTGCAGACGTGTCTTATCGGTTAGGTGGTAAAAGTGGATGGGAGAGGACGGCCAGCCGGCCTTCTACCGGCAGATCGCCGAGTACGACGAATCCTTCCTTGAGGAGAACGAGCGGCGGCTTGGAGACATCGACCTTCCTGTACGGATCCTGTGGGGCGAACAGGACACCTGGATCCCCACCAAGACCGCCGAACGCCTGCGGAGCCTGATCCCCGGGGCGCGTCTTTCGCTGATCGGCGGTGCGGGGCATCTGGTGCAGTACGACGCGCCGGTGGCGCTCATGGACGAGGTCCGCACCTGGCTCAGCACCGTGTGAGGGGCCGTGCCAGGAGTCATCGGCCCGCACTTCCTCGGGGCTCGCCTTCGGCTTGCGCCGCCCGGCCAGGACGCGACGGCCCGGCGTCCGCGTGAACGGGTGCCCTCCCCAGGGGGGCGAGGCCGACGAGGTTGAGCAGGGCGCTGAGCGGGAGGAGATCCCTCTCGACGACCACGGCTCCGACGCCGAGGGCGATGAGCGCCGGGCTCCACCACCCGATCCGCCCGGCAGCGGCCTGCATGGCGACCAGGGCGATCAGGCCGGCGTAGAAGAAGGTCGGCACCACGGCGTAGACCACGAGTTCCGCTCCGGGGACCTGCTGGACCTGGTCGAAGAGCCGCCCCATCTCCGCCTTGTCCGCGGCGAGGAACCCGACGACCAGGTCGATGACGAACTGGACGGCGCCAGCCGCCACACCGATCAGGCTGAACACCGCGATCGCGATGGCGGCCCGCCGGTTCGCCGCCCGGCGGGCGAGCTCGAGGACGAGCGGTACGAACAGCCCAAGGGCGGCGAGGAAGGCGAGGTGACCCGCCGTCCACGCGAGGCCGGGCCCGTGGCTGCCGTCGAGCCCGTCGAGCAGGCGGACGACGCCGTAGACCAGTGTGAGGAGTGGAGCCAGGACGAACGACTTGGCAGTGAGGTTCATGGCGACCAGGGTCGCGTCCCGGCCGTGAGATGTGATCACCGGCGCGGGGGATTCTCCCTCTCGGTCCCCAAGGCGAGTGTCGTCCAGGGAAGTCCCTCTCGCCGGTGATGTGCTCGGGGTACGGCTGTGGTTACTTGTCCATATGGCGCTTCTGGACAGACTCCGTGCGCTGCCGCCGGCCCTGGTGAACCTGGCGCTGACCGTCGGCGTGCTCGCCGCGCAGCTCGCGCCGTTCACGTCGGCCGACGGGGAGTGGCCGCTCGTGCTTCTGCTGCCCGTGCTGGCGGCCTCGCTGCCGCTCCTGCTGCGGCGCCGGTTTCCGATGACGGTGATGTTCGCCGTGCTGATCGCGGTCCCGTTCTACGACATCATCGGGAACGGGCCGGATCAGCCGATCTGGTACGGCTGGATAGTCGCCGTCTACACCGTCGCCTACCGGTCGCCGCCACCGCATCGGCTGGTGGCGATCGTGCTCACCGCGGTGGGGACGCTGTTCTTCGCGGGATCGGTGGACACCTACGTACGGACGCTGACGGCGTGGGTGGCGGCCTACGCTCTGGGGCGGGTGGCGGTCCTGACCCGGCAGCAGTCGCTGGCGCTGCGGGAGCGGGCGATGCGGCTCGAACGGGAGCGTGAGCTGGCCGGGGAGCGGGCGGCCCAGCAGGAGCGCGCCCGGATCGCCAGGGACATGCACGACATCCTGGCCCACGCGGTCAGCGTCATGGTGGTCCAGGCGGAGTCCGGCCCGCTCGCCGTCCGCACCCGGCCGGAGCGGGCGGAGGCGGCGTTCGACGCGATCGCCGCCAGCGGCAGAGACGCCATGGGACAGCTGCGCAGGATGCTCGGCCTGCTCAAGGAGACGCAGGGACCGCTCGACCCGCAGCCCACGCTGGACCGCGTCCCCGAGCTGGTGGACCGGATCGCCCAAGCAACCCTCGTCGAGACGGGTACGCGGCTCGACCTGTGCCACGACGCCGAGGTCGCCGCGTACCGCATCATCCAGGAGTCCCTCACCAACGTCGTCAAGCACGCCGGGGCCCGCTCGGCCGAGGTCCGTCTCACCTGGGAGGCGGAGGCCCTGCGCGTCACCGTAACCGACGACGGCCGCGGGCCTCGCGGCGGGGAGGGCGGCCAGGGGCTGATCGGCATCAGGGAGCGGGCCGCCGCGTGCGGCGGGACCGCCTCTTTCGGCCCCGCCCCTTCCGGCCGGGGCTTCCAGGTCTCGGTACGGCTCCCGCGCGGACTCGCGGAGGTCGCCGGATGACGATCGACGTGGTGGTCGCCGACGACCAGGAGCTGGTCCGCAGCGGATTCGCGCTGATCCTGGACACGCAGCCGGACATCTCCGTGGTCGCGGAGGCGGGCGACGGCTTCGCGGCGATCGAGGCTGTACGGACGCACCGACCCCAGGTGCTCCTCCTCGACATCCGGATGCCGGGAATGGATGGCATCGAGGCCGCGAGGGTGGTGTGCGGAGAAACGGACACACGTGTCCTCATGCTGACCACCTTCGACCAGGACGACTACGTTTACGACGCCCTCTGCGCCGGGGCGAGCGGCTTCCTGCTCAAGGACGTACGCAGGGACGACCTGGTGCGCGCCGTCCAGGTGGTAGCCGCCGGAGAGTCGCTGCTCGCACCGTCCGTGACGCGGCGGCTGATCGATGACATGGTGTCCAGGCTGCCGCGGAAGCGGCCGGCCGGGCTCGACCTCCTCACCGGCAGGGAGCGGGAGACGCTCGTGCTGCTCGGCCGCGGCCTGTCGAACGCGGAGATCGCCGCGGTGCTCGTCGTCAGCGAGCACACAGTGAAGACGCACGTCAGCAACGTCTTCGCCAAGCTGGGGGCCAGGGATCGGGTGCAGGCGGTTATCGCGGCATATGAGTCGGGCCTGATCCGGCCCGGCGGTTGAGGCATTTACCGCCGCCCGCCGAACGCCCAGTCGTGGACCTCGATGTCGGCGTACCGATCCAGGGTCAGGACGGCGCGTGCCGCGTCCGGGTCCGGCGCCCGGACCAGCAGCGCCGTACCCAGCCAGGTGGTGCCGTCGTCGGACAGCAGCGGCCCGTACGCGATCAGCTCGTCCCGGTCGGGCGGCGGGACGAGATCGGCGGCCTGCCCGGAGCCGAGGCCCAGCACCAGATACCGGTTGCCGCCATCTCGGCCGCCGGGGAAATCCCACATGGTGCGCCCCAGCACGTTGCGCCATCGGCGCAACATCACGTCCCGGTACACACCGGCCTGGTAGTTGGGCTCGTCGAAGACGAACGCACGCGCTGTGGCGAGATCTGGCAGGTCGACGATGTGCACACTGCCGGTGGCCGTGTCGCCGCCGCGGTCCAAGGTCGGGCCACGGGCGATCAGCTCCGCCGCGTACCGGTCCATGTAGGACCAGTGCTCTTCCCGCAGCTCGTGGCGCAGGGTCGCGGAGTCAGGCCGATCACGGTGATAACAGAAGAACTCCATGCCGAGAGTACTTACCATGAGCCTCGGCAACAGCCATCTGACGGGGGCTGTCCTGCCTTGGCCAGGTCGAAATGGACCCACAGTCACTCGACTCTCCAGTCCTCCTTGTCCGGTGGGTAGGCGAATGTCTGGGTGTCGGCCCAGCCCTGCCTGACGATCTGGTAGTTGTGTCCGGCCTCGCTGTCGCGGGCTGACGGCGTTGTTCTGGACCCACCTGAACCTGTACGGGCGCTTCGAGCTCGACATGATCCGAGAAACAGGATGCCCACGGCGGCCACGGCGGTAAGCGAAGAGGACATCAACGGGGCGACGGGGTCGTCATAATCCGGGATGTAGGCGGCGGTGACGTTGACCATCGCGTGCATCAGGATCGCCGCCGACACACCGCCGGTGGCATTGCGCAGGCCGACGATGATCACCCGGCCCGCGACCGTACCCAGGAACCAGCCCCCGATCCAGGCCGCGCCATGACCGGCCTGCAGGAGCGGGATCAAATGCCACACACCACAGAAGGCCCCAAGAAGCAGCCCGCCCCGAACCGTGCCGAACCGGCGTTGTATCGGATCGGAGGCGTAACCGGTCCAGCCCAGTTCTTCGCACGCGGCAGCCACCACCGCCGCGGCGAACAGCAACGGCAAGGCCGCCGACGATGTCGGAAGCACCGAACCGACTTCACCGGCGAGCCACCCGAAGGTCCACGAAAGAGCGCCGATCGCAGCAGGCAGCAACGCCGCGGCGACATACCAACGGACTCGTCCCGCGGGCCGATCGACGACGCGGGCCAGCAGGGCCGTGACGGCGGCCCGGCCGCCGTCACGGTAAGCCAGAATCGCGGCGGCCAGCACCGGCAGCACGAACATGGTCGCGCTCGCGGGCAGATCGATGGCGCCGATGCGGACGGTGGGAGATACGGCCCCCAGAACGTAGAACGGCACCGACAACGCGGTGACGAGCGCCAAGAACTGCACCGGGCGTTCGGTGTGGTCGCGTACGGAACTGTTGGGCTCCGGCACCTTCACGGGTTCACCACCACCTCTATTGGGACTCGATATCCCAAGTACCATAGACTACGAACGTGACTCGAGAGACACCGGAGAGCGGCCTGGCGCGACGCCGCAAGCGATTGTCCGACGAAGAGACCGCGCGGCGGATGCTCGCCGCCGCGGCCGCCACGGTCGAAGAAGCCGGGCTGACGGTGAGCCTGGACCACATAAGCTTCGAGGAGATCATTCGTGACGCAGGCGTCGCCCGCAGCGCCGTCTACCGTCGCTGGCCGTACAAGGACCTGTTCTTCAGCGACCTGCTACGCGAACTCGCCAAAGGCGCCAGCCCGGCCATCGCCGACGCCAATCCCGGCGCGCTGCAAGCGGCGGCCCGCACCGTACTCGCCCATCTCGGCTGGGCCCGCACACCAGGTCTGCGCCGCGCCCTGGCCGGAGAGGCGCTGCGGGAAGGCGCGCTCGGCGAGTTCCAGATCTTCCACCGATCATCGGCCTGGCGCACCTATTTCGCGCTGCAGGCCACCTTCCGCAGCCTGCCCGACGGCCATCTACGCGCTGAGGTCCAGCAGTCTCTCGCTGAGTCGGAACACTCCATGGTCGAAGACGTGGCAACCGCCTACGCCCAGGTTGCGAGACTGATCGGACTGCGCCCGCGTGCCGGCATCACCTTCGGGACAGTGGCCCGTCTGGCCATCGCCACATTGCGCGGGCTGATACTGATGGCGCCCAGCAACCCGGAAATCACCGCCCAGCGGTTCCAGGCCAATCCGTTCGGAGCACCCGAGCCCGCCGAATGGTCGGAGCCCGCGCTGGCGATCGCGACCGTGGTGCTCGGTCTCTTGGAAGCCGACCCCGAGGTCGAATGGACCGACGAACACGAGCGCTCGGTCACGGCCATTCTGCGTTCAGGGTGCCGGCGCCGCAAGATGCAACAGGATTGACACACGGGCTCTCACCCCTGCGTGAGGACTTCGAGTCACTCGACTCTCCAGTCCTCCTTGTCCGGTGGGTAGGCGAAGGTCTGGGTGTCGGCCCAGCCCTGCCTGATGATCTGGTAGTTGTGTGCGGCCTCGCTGGCGGTGTGGTCGGGGCCGATGTCGAGGGTGTCGGCGGTGGACCAGGCGTCGTTCAGTTTCTGCTCGACGACGTAGAGGAACTCGTTGAAGCCCAGGGACGAGGCCGTGAACGTGTTCACGATGGTGAGAGTGCGTTTTCCCGCCGTCAGGGTGCGGGGGATTTCTACGACCTGGTCTCGCCACTTGTGGATGCTGTCGCCGGGCAGGGGACGCCATACTCCGGCCGGGTCCCCGTTCACGGTGATGGTGGCGTGTTGCAGGGCGACGCCTGCGTCCAGGCGTCGGACCAGGCGTACTCCGGTGTTGGCGGGGTCGATGGTTACGGTGAAACGGCTTGAGCCGCCTCGGTCGAAGGCGCGTCCGTCGTCGGTGATGATGTGGCCCGGGGCCATTGGGCTGGCGAAATCGTTGGGTGTGCGGCGTCCCCATCGGTCCAGGAAGATGCTCAGGGCTGCGGTGGCTGTCAGGACGGCCAAGATGGCCGCCGCGATGGCTCGGCGCCGACCCCGACTGGGGGGTTCCGTCGTCAAGGGCAGCGCGGCTGTCGAGATTGCGGGTGGCTCGGGTCTGCGGTCCTTGTCCGTTTCGATGGACATGCGGGCGACCCGTGCCCGCTCCCACGCCCCCTCCCACGCCGGAAGCTGATCCGCGGGCACTCGGCAAGCCCGCAGGAAGGCCATCATCAGCGCCTTCTTGGGGAAGCGCCGACCGGCCAGCATGTCCGCGCACGTCGCGCGCGGCAGCCGGGCCCCACCCGCCCTGTCCGCCCGCGTCTCCAGCTCCCGCAGCGACGTGTCGGCCCGCGCGAACTGCTCGGCCAGCAACTTCACCAGGTCCTCGTGACAGGCCACCGACTCCAGCTCTTGCCGGGGATCCTCGCCACCGCCCAAGCCCTTGCCCTCCCTGCCCAGAGCCATTCAAGGATTACGACGAAGAGTGTACGAGCGATCACCATACGCGTCCGAGAAAGTCGTCCAGAATGGCGACCGACCGGGCGTACTCTTCCCAGATGACCATGGTGGCTGATTTCTGGTTCGACCCGTCCTGCCCGTACACGTGGCTGACGTCCCGGTGGCTGCGGGAGGTGCGGAAGGTGCGCCCGGTCGAGGTGCGCTGGCACGTGATGAGCCTGTCGGTCCTCAACGAGGGCCGCGACGACGATCCGGAGGGCGACCCCGAGGGCTACCTGTGGGTTCCGGTACGCGTGTGCGCCGCCGCCGAGCATCACCACGGGCAGCAGGCCCTGGAGCGGTTGTACACCGCGATGTGGACGGCCAGCGGGAGCGGCGACTGGATCGGGGACCTGCGTGCGGCGTTGTCGGCGGCCGAACTGCCCGCCGACCTGGCCGAGGCCGGGGCGTCCACGGACTATGACGACCTGGTACGCGCCTCGCACGCCGAGGGCATCGGCCTGATCGGCGACCACGTCGGCACCCCGATCATCGCCGCCGGCGGGACCGTGTTCTTCGGCCCGGTGGTGTCGCAGGTCCCCCAGGGCGAGGACGCCGGCCGCCTCTGGGACGGCACGCTCCTCGTGGCCGGCACCCCGGGCTTCCACGAGTTGAAGGGCAAGCCCCATGAGGAGCCCCGCCTCCACTGACCACTCTTTACATCGGACTCAACTCATGTGAAGATCACTGTGTTTTGTCCAGTTCAGAAAACATCTCTGTCAAGTGCCTCTCGGAGCGGTTGGCGGGATCAGCACCGCGTGGTCACCGGGCAGCCGACACCCAGTCGTGAAACCGCGTGCCCGGTGGGGTCCGCCACAGCCGACTGTCCTCGCCCGCTCCGGGCGCCGGCCCTCGCGGCGCCGGCATCCGCGTGAGGCAGGAGGTGCACGAGCGGGCGGGTGGAAGGGCGCGGCCTTCCACCCGCCGCACCCCCGCTCACCTGAGCGGCAGTTCTTCGGCGGTGCCGCGTGGGCCGAAGATGCGGCGTTCTGACTCCGTGATGGGCACGTCGTTGATGCTCGCCTCCCGCCGCCTCATCAGGCCCGCATCGTCGAACTCCCACTGTTCGTTGCCGTAGCTGCGCCACCACTGGCCGGAGGCGTCGCGGCACTCGTACTGGAAGCGCACCGCGATCCGGTTGCCCAGCACCGCCCACAGTTCCTTGCGCAGCGCGTAGTCCAGTTCCCTGTCCCATTTGCGGCGCAGGAACGCCCTGATCTCGTCGCGGCCGTTCAGGAACTCGTGGCGGTTGCGCCAGACCGAGTCCTCCGTGTAGGCGAGCGCGACGCGGTCGGGGTCGCAGGTGTTCCAGGCGTCCTCGGCGGCCTGCACCTTGATACGGGCGCTCTCCTCGGTGAACGGCGGGACGGGCGGGCGGGACATGGTCGCCTCCAACGATTAGCTTGGAGAACGATCTTTCCCCAATGGCCACTCCTCAAAGCAGCTTGTCGAGGGTGATCGGCAGGTCGAGCACGCGTTTGCCGGTGGCGTGCCGTACGGCGTTCGCGACGGCGGCGCCCACACCCGTGATGCCGACCTCGCCCACCCCGACCAGGCCGAGTGGCATCGTCGGGTCGGGATCGTCCAGGCAGTGCACGTCGATGTGGGGGACGTCGGCGTGCACCGGCACGTGGTAGTCGGCCAGACTCGCGTTCACCACGCGGCCCGTGCGATGGTCGACCAGGGTCTCCTCCGTCAGGGCCAGGCCGATGCCCATCACGATGCCGCCGCGGAGCTGGCTGGCGACCGTCTTGGCGTTGATCACCCGGCCGACGTCGAAGACGCCCAGCCAGCGCGAGACGCGCACCTCACCGGTGTCCCGGTCGACCCGCACCTCGCAGAAGTGCACGCCGGAAGCCGCCTTCACGTAACGTCTGCGGTCGCGCAGCATGCGCACCATGAACCCGAGCGTGCCCGCTTTGGCCTCGGCCTCCAGGTGGGCGCGGCCGGCCCGCGCCAGGATCTGCGCGTATGTCTCGCCGCCCCCGGCGTGGTGCAGCCCGCCGTCGCGGGCCGTCAGCTCCTCCAGCCTGCGCCCGCGCAGCGGTGAGCCGGGCGCGCGCCGCGCCAGGGCGTGCACGGATCGTTTCAGCTTGCCGCAGGCCTCGATCAGGCTCGCCGCCACGCTCGCGGTCTGCACGGACCCGCCCGCCATCGGCCCCGGCGGCAGGTCGGTGTCGCCGTACTCGACGCGTACGGCCTCCAGCGGCACTCCCAGCTCGTCGGCGGCGATCTGCGCCTGCGCCGTGGCCGCGCCCATGCCCATCTCGTGGAAGGCGCAGCGCACCACGACCCCGCCGTCCGCGGACAGCCGCACGGCGACGTGCGCCGCCATGTGCATAGACGGGTGGTAGGCGGTCGCGACGCCCATGCCGACCAGCCAGCGCCCGTCCCGCATGGCGCCGGCCTCGGGCACGCGCTCGCTCCAGCCGAACCGTTCGGCTCCCAGCTCGTACGCCTCCCGCAACATCCGGTGCGCGAACGGCACGCCGCTGACCGGATCGCGCTCGGGCTCGTTGCGCCTGCGCAGCTCGATCGGGTCCATGCCGAGCTCCCAGGCCAGCTCGTCGACGGCCGACTCCAGGCCGAAGGTGCCGATGGACTCGCCCGGCGCCCGCATGAACGTGTTGGGCAGCAGGTCGAGCTCGACGATGTTCTGCCGCAGGTGGATGTTCTCGGCGGCGTACAGGTGGCGGGAGGCGGCGGTGATCGACTCGGGCCCGCCGCCCACGCGGCCGATCCTGGACACGCTGGTGTGGATGAGCGCGGTCATCGTGCCGTCGGCCCGCGCGCCCAACGCGACCCGCTGCGTGCTCGGGGTGCGACCGCCCACGGTGTGGTAGACGCCCTCGCGGGTCAGCGCCAGCCGGACGGGACGCCCGGTCGCCCGCGCGGCCAGCACCGCGAGCAGCGTGCCCGCCCACACCGAGCCCTTGCCGCCGAACCCGCCGCCCACGAACGGGGCCAACATCCGGATGCCCTGCTCGGGCACGCCGAACCGCAGAGCCAGGTGCCGGCGCATCCAGGCCAGACTCTGCGCGCCCTCGTGCACGGTCAGGCGGTCGCCGTCCCACATGGCGATGGTGGCGTGCGGTTCGATGGCGTTGTGGGAGTGGGGTGGCGTGGTGAAGCGCAGGTCCACGGAGGCGGGCGCGGCGGCCAGCGCCGCGATCGCGTCGCCCTTGTCGGCCTTGGCCTCCGAGATCATGGAGCTCTTCTGCGGGACGGCGTTCGGCTCCTCGGCCGCGAAGTCCACCCGGGCGGGCAGCTCCTGGTACGTCAGCCGCACCAGCGACGCCGCGTACCTGGCGGCCTCGGGGGTCTCGGCGACCACGACCGCCATCGGCTGGCCGTTCCAGTGCACCTCGTCGGTGGCCAGGTAGTTGACCGAGGTGCCGGAGACCATCGAGCTGAGGTCCATCATGCTCAACTTGCGCGCGGGCTTCATCGCGGGGGCGTTCTCGTGGGTGAGCACGTCGATCACGCCGGGCACGGCCCGCGCCGCCGCGTCGTCGACGGCGGTGACCCGGCCGCGCGGGATCGCGGCGTGCACCAGGGCGGCATGGGCCAGACCGGGGAAGGGGTACTCGGCCGCGAAGCGGGCCTCGCCCGTGGTCTTGGCGGCGCCGTCGAGCCGGTCGATCGGACGGCCGACGTACTTCTCAGCCGTTTCAACGTCTTTCATGCCGTGTCCCCCTCGGTGCTCAGGTCGCGCAGCGTGGCCGTGATCGTGGCGCGGGCCAGCCCGACCTTGAACGCGTTGCCCGGCCGGACGGTCGCGGCCGCCAGCTCGGCGTCGGCGGCGCGGCCGAACGCCTCTTGCGTCGCGGGGCCGCCGAGCAGCAGCCGCTCCGCCTCGTGCGCCCGCCACGGCTTGGCGGCCACGCCGCCGAGCGCCAGGCGCACCTGCGTCACCACGCCGTCGCGCACCTCCAGCGCCGCGGCCACGGAGACCAGCGCGAACGCGTAGGACGCCCGGTCGCGGACCTTGCGGTAGCGGGAGCGGGCCGCGACGGGAGCGGCGGGCAGCTCGACCGCCGTAATCAGCTCGTCGGTTTCGAGCGCGGTCTCGACCTGCGGCGTGTCGCCGGGCAGCAGGTGGAAGTCCGCCAGCGGGATCCGCCGGGTGCCGCGCACGCTGCGCACTTCGACGACGGCGTCCAGGGCGGCCAGCGCCACGCACATGTCGGACGGGTGCGCGGCGATGCAGCTCTCGCTCACGCCGAGGATCGCGTGCGAGCGGGTGAACCCGTCGAGCGCGTCGCAGCCGGCGCCGGGCTCGCGCTTGTTGCAGGCGGCGGCCTGGTCGTAGAAGTAGCGGCAGCGGGTGCGCTGCAGCAGGTTGCCGCCCACGGTGGCCATGTTGCGCAACTGGGCCGAGGCGCCGGCGAGAATCGCCTGCGACAACACCGGGTAGCCGGCGCGCACGGGCCGGTCGGCGGCCAGGGCGCTGTTGCGCACCAGCGCGCCGATGCGCAGCCCGCCGCCGGGCAGTTCGTCGACCTCGTCGAGCGGCAGCCCGGTGACGTCGACGACGGTGTCGGGGTGCTCGATGCCCTCGCGCATCAGGTCGACCAGGTTGGTGCCCCCGCCGAGGAACTTGGCGCCCGAGCCGGCGGCGACCGCGTGCACGGCCGCGTCGACGTCGGCGGCCTTGACGTACGCGAACGGCCTCATGACGCCCCCTGCCCGGCGACGTCCTTGATGGCGTCCACGATGCCGTTGTAGGCGCCGCAGCGGCACAGGTTGCCGCTCATGCGCTCCCTGATTTCCGTTTCGTCCAGCTCGCCGGGGCCGCCCGGCTCGGTCACGGCGCTGGGCACGCCCGCGGCGTGCTCGCGCAGCATGGCGACCGCCGAGCAGATCTGGCCCGAGGTGCAGTAGCCGCACTGGAAGCCGTCGTGGCGCACGAAGGCGTCCTGCAGCGGGTGCGTGTTGCCGTCCTTGGCGATGCCCTCGATCGTGGTGATCTCCGTGTCGGCGTACTGCATGGCCAGGGCCAGGCACGCGTTGATCCGCACGCCGTCGGCGAGGACCGTGCACGCGCCGCAGGCGCCCTGGTCGCAGCCCTTCTTGGGGCCGGTCAGCCCGAGGCGATCACGTAGCGCGTCGAGCAGGCTGACCCACGGCTCGACGTCGAGGGCCTCGGCGACGCCGTTGACCCGTATCCGTATCTCGGTCACGTGCTCTCCTCCGCCTTCGGGAACCCTTGTTCCGAGCGTGACAGTAACAGAACGGCGTACTCTTAACAAGAGAATGGCGTTCCGTTAAATCCGCCCCGTATGCTGGCACGGACATGACGGAGTCGGCGTTTCTCCGGGCCAGGCGGCCGGAGCACAAGCAGCAGCGGCGCGAGGCGATCCTCGTCTCGGCGCGCGAACTCGCCTCCGCCTCGGGCGTGCGCAACGTCAGCCTGGGGGCGGTCGCGGACTCCGTCGGCCTGGCCAAGTCCAACATCATGCGTTATTTCGGCACCCGCGAGGAGATCTACCTCGTCCTCGCCGCCGAAGAGTGGCAGAGCTGGTCGGAGGCCCTCACCGACCGGCTGCGCGCCGCCGACGGCAGAAACGACGTGGTGACGGCGCTGGCCGAGACGCTCGCCGACCGGCCGCTGCTGTGCGACCTGCTCAGCCACACCTCCACCAGCCTGGAGCACAACGTGTCGGTGCCGGCGGCGCGCGTGTTCAAGCGGACGGTGAGAAGCATCCTCTCCGACCTCGGCGCCCAGGCGGGCCGCGCGTGCGGGCTGAACGACGGCGAGGGCGCCGAACTCGTCTCCGCCGCCGCCGCGTGCGCCGGCATGCTCTATCCCGTCACCAACCCGTCGCCGACGATGGCCGAGCTCTACGCCCAGGATCCCGACCTGGCGGCGTCCTGCCCGAAGCTGCTGCCCACGCTCACCCGCCTGCTCTCCGCGCTCGCGATCGGCCTGCCCCAGCTACGCTCCGAGTGAATGCTCAGGCCACGGGCAGCATGACCTCGACCCGCGTGCCCGCGCCGGGCTCGCCGCCGACCACGCAGACGCCGCCCAGCTCCGCCGCGCGCTCGCGCATCGACCCGAGGCCGACGCCCGCGCGGCGCGCCTTGGGGAGCCCCTTGCCGTCGTCGGCGATCAGCAACCGCAGCACCGCCTGCTCGCGCTGCAGGACGATCCTGGCCCCGGATGCCTCGGCGTGGCGGCGGATGTTGGTCAGCGCCTCCTGGACGATCCGGTAGACCGCCACCTCGACGGCCGCCGGCAGGTCCGCCAAGTCGCCCTCGACCTCCACCTCGACCTCGGTGTCCGGCGACGACTGCCCCGCCAGGTCCCGCACGGCCTTGGCCAGGCCCAGGTCGTCGAGGGCGGGCGGGCGCAGGCCGTAGACCAGCTCGCGGATGTCCGAGGTGACCGCGCCCATGCCGGTGTGCAGCTCGCGCAGCAGTTCGTCGGCGGCGTCCGGGGAGTTCTTCAGGCTGAGACGGGCCATGTTGATGGTCATCGCCATGGCCGACAGCGTCTGGCCGAGCCCGTCGTGCAGGTCGCGGCGCAGGCGGCGGCGCTCCTCCTCCCGCGTCGACAGGATGCGCTCGCGCGAGCGCTGCAGGTCGGCCGCCATCCGCACGGCGTGGGCGACGTCCGCCGCGTACGGCGTGAGCGTGGCCAGCACCCGCTCGTTGTGCGCGGCGGGGAAGCGGCGCGGGCCTGGAGGGCCGACGAGCAGGCGGCCGACGCGTTCGCCGTGCCAGATCAGCGGCACCTCGCGGGGGTCGGAACCCACCCGGCCGCTCTCGACGTAGCGGGGCTCGCCGTCACTCACCTCGACGGCCACGCCCTCGACCGCGAGCCCGTCGCGCAGCACGGTGACCACCGAGGTCAGCGCCCTGGCCGGGTCGCCGCGCCGGATCGCCTGGGTCAGGCGCCCCGCCAGCACGCCGGGGTCGCCGGTCGCGCCGTACAGGAGCCGGTCCACGGCCCGCTGCAACGTCCGCCGCAACGGCTGGAAGAACGCGCCCGCGACCAGCGCGGCGGCGATCCCCCCGACCTCGCCGAAGCCGGAGAACAGCAGGCCCGACAGCGCGCCCACGCCGAAGTAGACGGCGCTGACCACGGCCACCAGACCGGCGGCCACGAACGCCCGGCTGATCACCGTGTCGATGCCGTAGAGCCGGTAGCGCATCACCGCGAAGGCCATCGCGAACGGGATCGCCGCCGCCCAGGCGATGGCCGGCCACTCCAGCGCCGGCACGAACGCGCCCACGATCAGGAAGACGATGTAGCCGGAGAACGCGAACAGCGGCCAGCCGATCTGCCGCCGCCCGGCGTGGTCGGCGTGGCGCAGCCGCAGCGCCAGGCAGAGGGCCGCCAGCGCCATGGTGGTGTAGATCCCGCTCCAGCCGACCAGGTCGATCGTCGCGGCGTACCGCTCGACGGCGGGGACCTGAAACGGGTTCGGGATGGTGCGCGGGTACGGGGTGACCCCGGCCGGCGGCGGCACCCGCAGCACCACCCGCAGGAAGACGGCCGTGACGGAGGCGATGCCCAGCCACAGGACCGGCCGCCAGCGCCGGGAGGGCAGGCGGCCGTCCGGCGAGTACATCGGCAGCACCATCGCCAGCGCCACCCCGCAGACCGCCCACCCGAGCTGGATCGGAAGCCGCATGAGGCCCGCCGCGGTCATGGCGCCGTCGGCGGCGAAGCGGAACATCAGCAGGTGCGCCAGGTCGCTGATCGCGGCCGCGAGGCCGCCCACGCACATCATCCAGGCCATGTTCAGCCGGGGGCGGTGGAAGACGAGGAAGGCCCCGACCGCGGGGAAGGTGAGCGTGACGGCCGACTGCGGGGTCACCGCCCCTCTGGGCACCCACTCCGGGGGCAGCCCCGCCCAGACCAGCAGCGTGGCCAGGGTGACGATCGGCGAGGCCACCGCCATGGCGACCGCGACGGCCCGCGCCACGGTCTTCCCTGGTGTTTCAGGCTCGGCGAGTTCGGCCACCGTGCTCTTCGCCTCCCCCGGCATGCCACCCCGTAGAGAAGGATTATGACCTTTCGAGGGATGTTTCCGCCAAGGTCCCGGCCCCGCGGGACCGGGACCTTGGCGCTCATCCGACGGTGACCGTGGCCCTGGCGGCGATGGTCGTCCCCTGGACCTGGCCGCCCACCGTGAACGTCCCCGGCTGGGCGTACTGGTCGGGGCTGATCTCCGCCCAGGTGACGGGCACCGAGCCGTCCTTGGACCCGTCGTTGTACGTGGCCACGACGGTCTTCGGCAGCGCGGGCGCGACCCCGGCCTTGGTGCTGACCGCTTCCTCGGCGATCGAGGTGATCGTCACGGCGGCGGTGGACCTGACGTACACCGTGGCCTGGGCCGGCTGGCGCACGCCCTCGGCCAGGCCGGTGACCGTGAAACTGGTTCCGCCGGTCCTGACCTGCTCGGGCGTCACCTGCTGCCAGGTGACGGCGGCCGTGCTGCGGGCGCCGTCGGCGTAGAGGGTCTCCACGGTGGCGGGCAGCTTCGGCAGCGTGCCGGCCAGGGTCGGCACGTGGACCGGACGTACGGAGTCGGGCGGCACCTCATACACCTTCGTCTCCAGCAACCCGACCGACGCCCCGCCGGCCTCCAACTGGACGCGCAGCTTGGAGGTCGTGACGGTGTCGAAGGAGACGGTGTTGTAGGCGTCTACGGCCTTCGGGTAGGAGGCGACGCCGGTGACGTCCTCGAAGGAGTCGCCGTCCCACTGCTGGATCTTCCACGAGGCCGGCACCCGCACGCCGCCGCCGTCGTCGAAGAAGTACACCTCGGCCTTGTTCACCCGCACGGGTGCCGGCCATTCGAGCTGCACCCACTGCGTGCCCTGCTGCGGCCAGGTGCCCCAGCGCGGGTTGGCGCCGTCGTTGGAGCGCGGCGGGTCGATGCCGTCGTTGACCGCGGTGACCTTCTCCCACGGCGAGGTGTAGGAGGCCGTGGGCGTGGCCTTGGGGGCTGCGTTCGCCTGGGCGGCCTGGGCCGTGGCGGTGACGGTCGTGGTCGCCGAGCCGTTCTTGTCGCCGTCCGTGGCGGTCAGCCGCAGCGTGTACGCGCCCGGCTCGGAGAACGCGACCACCGTGCTCGTGCCGGTCGGATTGGTGAAGAACGCCTCACCGGGCCCCGCGACCTTGGTCCACTGGGTGGTGAGCCGGCCCTGCGGCAGGGCGTCGTCCTTGACCGTCGCCTCCAGCTTGGCCTGGGCCGGGCGGGTGAACGTCGGGTCAGGGACGATCATCACGTTCGGCGCCCTGTTGCCGGGCGGGCCGCCGTCCGCGCCGGTCAGGAACGCCTGGACCTCCTTCAGGCCCGTCGCGTACCCGGGCTGGTGGGTGACCAGCACCCGCAGCTTGCGGGCGGTGACGGCGGGGAAGCGCACCTCGTTCAGGTTCGCCCGAGGGTAGACGGGCTTCTTGGCCTGGCCGCGCACGTCCTTCCAGGTCTCGCCGTCCTGATATTGCACCGAGTAGAGGGCGGGCTCGCGGTAGCCGTCCGGCTTGCGGTCGTTGGAGAAGTACACCTTGAGCTGGTCGACCTTCTGGGCCGAGCCGAGGTCGACCTCCAGCCAGTCCTGGGCCTGGCCCGAGCCCTTGCTGCCCCAGTACGGCTCGTTGACGGTGAACCCGTCCAGCGCGCCCGCCGGGTCGCCGTGGGAGGCGGTGGCGGTTTTCACCAGGTTCGGGCGCTTGCCTCCCAGGTCCACGCCCGCCTTCTGGAACAGGTCCTCGACGCGGTCGCCCGACAGCGCGACCTCGGTGGGGGTCTTCATGGACGCGGCCTTCTCGGCGTACACGACCGTGCCGCCCTCGACCTTGCCTGTCTTCGGGTCCCAGACGGCGTGCTGCAACCCTGACAGCGTGACCTTGCGCTTGCCGTCGACCAGGATCGAGTAGCCCTCGGGCACCCCGGCGTAGTGCTTGGTGCCGTCGCCCGGTTTGTCCCAGACGATGGTCAGGTCGTCGCCCCGGTAGTCGACGCCGTTGACCGTGAAGTGGTCCCAGCCGATGTCCACCGGCCAGAGCTCGACCTTGCCGTCCGAGCGCGGGCGCAGGCCCATGACGTCCTCGATCACCGTCCAGTTGCTGCTGCCCAGGATCGTGTGGTGGATCCAGGAGCGGTAGCCGATGGTCTTGGTCCGCGGGTTCCAGTCGGCCCAGAACTCGTTGGCGTCGGGGTAGCGGGTGTCGCCGCCGACGAACTGCGACCAGGCGTTCCAGTACAGGAGCTGCTTGTACTGCTCGGCGGTGATGTACGGGCTGGCGTACTGGCGCAGCGCCTTGGAGAACAGCGCGAAGTTCCTGGTGGAGTTGATCTGCGAGAAGTTGTTGGAGCCCGGCTTGCCCTGGGCCGCGGCCTCGGCCTTGTCCTTCTGGTTGGCGGTGTAGGCCGGAAATATCGGATATTCCGCGGGGTCGGCCCACAGGCGCAGCGCCTCCCGGTACTTCGGGTCGTCCGTCGGCACCAGGCCCGTGGCGTACGGGATGTAGTTGTTCGACTCCTTCCACGGGATCAGGTTGCCGCTCTGGAGGTCGCGGTGTTTGAACAGCTTGTTCTGTTCGTCCCAGAGCAGGGTGAGGATGCCGTTCTTCACCTTCTCGGCCACGCCGCGCATCTCGGCGGCCTTGTCCCGGTCGCCGGAGAGCTCGTACGCCTGCGCCGCCGCCACCGCGTTGGCGTACACGTAGGCGCCTTCGAGCCGCTCGTTGGCGCGGTCGTAGTAGTGGAAGGAGACCGCGTCGGCGTCGTTGCCGGTCATCGCCTCCCAGTCGTACTCGATGACGCCGTTCTTGTTCGAGTCGTAGGCGTCGAGCTGCCCGTAGACGTCCTTCTCCGCGTAACGGGCGAGATTGCGCAGGATCGCGGGCTGCCCGCCGTGGATCTGGTAGCTCTCCAGAGCCGCGGCCGAGATGTACTGCGTGTAGCTGTTCGACCAGTTCTCCGGATCACCGGGGTTGTCGGTGTACTTGGAGTTGCGGGAGACCTCGCCCGCCGACACCCACGGCCCGTAGGAGTAGATCGGGTCACGCAGGTACTTCAGGTCCTGCACGAACATCGGCACGGTCAGCACGATCGCGTTGTTGTAGCCGAGCGCGCCCTCGACCGACGTCGGGAACTGGAAGTCGTTGCCCGGGATGTCGGCGTCGAGGAAGTTGAAGCGCATGAGCCACCAGCGGTAGTACACGAACTTCTTGATGTTGTCGTCGGGCACGTCGATGTAGGGCAGGTTCTCGGCCCACCAGGCGTTGTAGTCCTGGAGCTGGCGCCGCAGCGCCTGCTCGGGCGAGCGCCCCTTGTAGCCGTCGTACTCCGAGCGCGACCCGGCCAGTTCCTCGGTGACGAAGCCCATCTGCACCTTGGTCCGCACGGTCTTGCCGGGCGCGATCGTCACCGAGCCCTTCAGCGCGCCCTGCGCGGCCTTCAGTCCGTCGCCGCTGAGCCGGGGGAAGATCGTGGTCAGCTTGTTCCTGGCCGGCACGACGCCGGTCAGCTCGCGATCGCCGTCGGCTGTCCTTGCGTAGGGCGAGGTCACGGTGATGGGCACAGAGCGCGCCGCCGTGCCGGTGTTGGTGAGTTCCAGGGTCGTCACGGCCACGTTCTCGTGCGTGATGAACTTCTTCACGCCGACCGACAGGCCGTCGCCGGTGTAGGTTCCGCTCCAGTGGCTGGGCATCTGCAGCCGTTGGGAGACGTCCTCGGTGAGGCCGGTGCCGAAGGAGATCTCGTAGGCGTCCCTGTTGTCGATGCTCTCCCAGTAGGCCACGAACCCGCCGAACCCGACGACCGACGGATCGTGTTCCTTCATGAACAGCGCCCGCCCGCGCGACATCAACCACGGCCCCGCGGGATCGTCGCCGGGCCGGGCCAGCATGCGGTCGATCCAGTACGAGTCGCCGCCCTTCTCCCTCTTGTAGATCTCCTCCATCATCCTGCGCGGGTGGTATCCGACGGGCTCGGCGGGCACGGGATCGGCGCCGGTGAAGACCGGCAGGCCGAGGTCGTCCTGCGCCGCGTACGAAGGTGCGGCCGCGAGCGCTGTTGTGAGCGCTAACACGGCTAGGCACACCAACGGTTTACGCACGTGCATCTCCTAGATCGGTAGCCAGACACGCATGGTGGCGGGGCCGCGGTTGCCCCACCGGTGGTAGGGGATGAGCCGCAGCCGCACGTCCCTGCCGTCCGCGTGCCCGTTCGCGGCGGCCGAGTACGGCCAGCCGTTGCCGTCTCCCGCGCCGAGCGCGGCCGCGACCTCCAGCTCGACCACGTCGTCACCGTGGTGCTCCACCGGCGGCCGCACCCGCGCGCTCAGGTCGCCGAGCGGCGGCTGGTCGGCCACCGACTCCGCGCAGTAGACCAGCGGCCCCCGCTCCACCGCGGCGCTCCCCCGCAGCGCGTCGATCCGCCGGTCGGGGAAGGTCCACCTGGGCGTCATCGGCAGCTCCAGCCGGATCTCGTCCCCGGCCCGCCACGGCCCGTCGACGACGGCGTAACCGGGGCCGACCGGCCGGATGACCGGGCCTTCAGGCAGCGGCGCGTCGGGCGAGGACGCCGGCACGTGCGAGAGCGTCGCGTCGGCGGCCCAGGCCGGCACCCGCAGCCCGATCCGCCCCCGCCCGTCCTCCAGCACCCGGACGCTGACCGAGCCGTTCCACGGGTAGCCGGTCTCCACCCGCACCGCCGGCCCGCCGCCCCTGATCTCGCCGGAGGCGTAGTGGTGGATCCTGAGCCCGTCGGCGGCGGCGCCCGCGACGTAGGCGGGCAGCGAGGCGATCGTCCTGGCGATGTTGTTGGGGCAGCACGACACGTCGAACCAGGGCGAGCGCAGCCCGCCCTCGGCCGCGTGGTTCACACCGTCGAGCGGCACCGAGGGCACCCGCACCTGCAGCGGGTTGGCGTAGAAGAACGAGCGGCCGTCGAGCGCGACCCCGGTGGCGAGCATGTTGTACAGGGTGCGTTCGGCCAGGTCGGCGTACTTGACGTCGCCGGTGGCCAGCAGCAGCCGGTGCGCCAGCATGATGGAGGCGATGCCGGCGCAGGTCTCGTTGTAGGCGCGGTCCGGGGGCAGTTCGTAGTCCTCGCCGTACGACTCGTCGGCATGCCTCGAGCCCATGCCGCCGGTCAGGTGGGTGCGCCGGGCGATGGTGCGCTCCCACTGCGACTCGACCATCTTGAGCAGGTTCTGGTCGCCGGTCTCGACGGCGACGTCCACCACGCCGCAGGCCAGGTAGAGCGCCCGCACCGCGTGCCCGCGCAACACCTGCGCCTGCCTGACCGGCATGTCGTCCTGGTAGTAGGCGCGGCCGAAGGGGATGTCGGCGAGCGCGGGCGTACCGCGCCGCTCGACGAAGCGCCTGGCCATCTCCAGGTAGCGTTCTGTCCCGGTCACGCGGTAGAGCTCGACGAGGGCCATCTCGATCACGGGGTGCCCGCACGTCTCCGACCCCTCCATGAAGCGGCGGCAGACGTGGTCGGCGGCCTTGACGGCGACCCGCGTGAGCGGGTCCTCGCCGTGCATGCGCAGCCGGGCGACGCCGGCCTGGATGAGGTGGCCGTAGCAGTAGAGCTCGTGGCCCCACTCGAAGTCGGTGTAGCGGCTGCCGGACCAGCGGGTGTTGAGGTAGCCGTCGCACTCCTGGGCCTGGGCCACGATCTCGGCCAGCGCGGGCAGCCCCGGATGGTCGGCCCAGGCCATGGCCTCCAGCAGCTTGTAGATCTCCGAGTCGCTGAACTCCCTGCCTCGGCGCGGGCGCTCGCCGCGGAAGTTGCCGATCCAGCCTTCGCGTTCCTCCCATTCCTGGCAATGCGCGATCGTGACCTCGCGGTTGAGCGCCACCCGGTCGCCCCAGAAGCCGGGCGACAGCCGTACCGCGTCGAGGCCGAGTGGGGACAGGACGCCCGATGAGGGCAGGACAGGATTAGCCACGCAGAGCTCCTGACATGAATCCGCGCACGTAGTGGCGCTGCAGCACGATGAAGAGGATGAGGCAGGGGATGGCCATGACCATGACGCCGGACTGGAGCATGCCGTAGTCGATCGCGCCGAACGTGCGCTGCGTCATGCTGACCACGGCCACCGGCAGGGTGAACGAGGCGCCGTCGTTGAGCAGGATCAGCGGGGCGAAGAAGTCGTTCCATGAGGCCAGGAACGCGAACAGGCCGACCGTGATCAGCGCGGGCCGCACGGCGTGCAGCAGGATCCTGGCGAAGGCGCGCAAGGTGCCGCAGCCGTCGACCAGCGCGGCCTCCTCCAGTTCGCGCGGCAGCGCCTCGAACGCGTTGCGCATCATGAACAGCGCGAACGGGAGCTGGAACATCACGAACACCAGCGAGAGCCCGACCAGGGAGTTCTGCAGGCCGAGATAGCCGAGCAGCACGTACAGCGGGATCAAAATCGTCGCGTACGGCACCATGAGGATGGCCAGCGTGGCCAGGAACAACACGTTCTTGCCCGGGAAGTCGAAGCGGGCGAAGCCGTAGCCGCCGAGCGCGGAGACGACCAGCGTGCCCGCCACGGTCATGACCGACACCAGCACGCTGTTGGTCGCGTACGTGCCCAGCCCCTCGCCGAAGCGGGCCATCTCCAGGTAGTTGGACGGCTCCTCCAGCGAGGCGTAACCGCTCCACACCAGCGGAAAGAGAAACAGCACCGCCAGGGCGGAGAGCGTCAGGTAGCGACTCATCGCAGCCTCCGCATCATCAGCGTGTTGAGCCCGACGAGGGCCACGAGCAGCACGACCGACAGCGCCGCGGCGCCGCCGAGGTCGAAGCGGAAGAAGGCGTCCCGGTAGACGACCATGACCATGGAGACCGTGCTGTTGTCCGGGCCGCCGTTGGTGAAGACGAAGAACTGGTCGAAGGCCAGCAGCGAGCCCGTGACGCTGAGAATCAGCATGAGCGCCAGCGTCGGGCGCAGCAGCGGCAGCGTGATCTTGGTGAAGATCTGCCGGCGGTTGGCGCCGTCGCTCCTGGCGGCCTCGTAGACCTCGGTCGGGATCGCCTGCAGGCCGGTCAGCAGGATGAGCATGTTGAACCCGGCGAAGCGCCACAACACCAGCGTGATCGTGGAGAACAGCGCCATGTTGGGCGTGCCTATCCACTTCACCGGTTCGCTGGTGACGCCGAGCGCCTGCAACATCGGGTCGATGGGGCCGAAGTCGTTGTTCAGCATCCCGTAGAACAGCAGCCCGGCGGCGGCGAAGCCGACGGCGCCCGGCAGGAAGAACGCGGTCCTGAAGAAGCCGATGCCGGGCCTGCGGTCCTGCACGAGCAGGGCCAGCCCGAGCGCCACGGCCGACAGCAGGACGGTGGTGATGGCCGTGTACTTCAGCGTGAAGACGACCGCGTCGACGAAGAGCGGATTGTCGGCGATCTTGAGATAGTTGGCCGGGGCGTTGAACGTGGCCTGGCCCAGCAGCGGCCAGCGGTTGAGCGACATCCAGACGACCAGCGCCAGCGGCGCGATGAACAGCACGCCGACGATGAGCGCCGTCGGGGCCGTGTAGAGCCAGCCCTGGACCTTTCTGCTCCGCCACCGGGCGGGCGGCGTGGAGTGGGCCCGCCGCCGCCCGGTTCGCGTGATCGTCAGGGTCATTGTTGCAGCGACTTCGTGATCTCGGCGTTGAGCTGGGGGACCTTCGCGGAGTCACCGAAGACCGCCTCGCGGGCCAGCCGCAGCCACGGGCCCTGCGGGTCGTTGAAGGTCTGGCCGAAGCGCAGCGCGTACGGCGTCTGGCCCTTGGCCACCAGCGAGTTGATCAGCACCACCCGGGGGTCCTCGGAGGAGTACTTGTTGCCGGCCAGGTCGGTGCGGGCGAGCACGTCCTTGTTCTTGGCCATGACCTCCACCTGGGCCTCGTCGGAGACCGTCCAGGACAGGAACTCCCAGGCCGCGTCCGCGTTCTTGGTGGTCGAGGAGACGCCGACGGAGTCGCCTCCGACGAAGGTCGACTCGCCGCCGTCGGGGCCCGCGATCGGGGTGACGCCGATCTTCATCTCCTTGGGCATCAGGCCGAGCGTGGTCGAGGGCATCGGCATGACGCCGATCTCGCCCTTGGGGAAGAACCCGGTCCAGGTCGGGCCCTGCTCCTCCTTGGCCGTCGGTCCCGTGGCCTTCTTCTCATACAGCTCGCGCCAGATCTTGAACACCTCCGTCATGGCCTGCTGGTCGTTGAGGGAGCTGGTGCCCTCGGCGTTCATGACCTGCCCGCCGGCGGCCCAGACGGACGGCCAGAAGGTGAAGACGTAGCAGCCGCCGCAGTTGCCGCCGAAGAACGTGCCGTGGACCTTGCCGTCCTTGCCGAGCTTGTCCTGGATCGTGGTGGCCTGCTGCGCGAGCTCCTTGAGCGTCTTGGGCCCCTTCTCGGGGTCGAGCCCGGCCTTGGTGTAGAGGTCCTTGTTCCAGAACCAGACCGACAGGTCGAGCGTGTGGGGAAGGGTGTACTGCCGGCCGTCGAGCGTGCCCAGCTTCATGTGGGAGGGTGCGAGTTTGTCCTTGTACGGCAGGGCCGCGACCCTGTCCGTGAGGTCCAGGAACAGGCCCTGGGAGGTGTAGTTCGGGACGAAGATGACGTCGGCCGCGAACACGTCGGGGAGCTGCTTGGCGCCGGCCGCGGCGGCGATGCGCGGCTGGTAGTTGTCGGTCGGGATGACGGTGAGCTTCACCTGGTTCTTGTGCGTGCTGTTGTAGGCCTTGACCAGCCGCTCGCTCTGCGTCTGGGTGGCCGCCCTGGTCCACATGGTGATCGTCACAGGACCGTCCGCCGGCTGCGTGCTCCCACCGCCGCCGCCGCTGCCGCAGGCCGCCGCTGTGAGCGTTAACACACCGAGAAGGGAGATCCCGGCCAGCCTTCGTCTCATGATGTGCTCCTGGACTTAAAGGTTTTCGGAAACGTAGAAGAAACAAGAGTCCATGTCAATGGGTGCTAGGGTTCTCAGCAGTTGACAAGTGAACGAAAAGGGTTTCGATACATGTCGAGGAAGCGGGCGACGATCACCGATGTGGCCTCGCTGGCGGGGGTCTCGATCGCCACGGCGTCCAAGGCGCTCAACGGGCGCCAGGACGTACGGGCGGCCACACGCGAGCGCGTGCTCGCCGCCGCGGCCGAGCTGTCCTTCCAGCCCAACGCCCTGGCCAGAGGGCTGCTGTCCGGGCAGACCCGCACGGTCGGGCTGCTCACCTCCGACAGCGTCGGCAGGTTCGGCATTCCGGTGCTGCTCGGCGCCGAGGACGCCTTCGGCGCGGGCGAGATGGCCGTGCTGCTCTGCGACGCGCGCGGAGACGCGATCAGGGAGCAGCACCACCTGCGGGCGTTGCTGTCACGCCGGGTCGACGGGCTCATCGTGGTCGGCGAGAGCACGAGCCCCCGGCCGTCGGTCAGCAAGGACCTGCCGGTGCCCGTCGTGTACGCCTACGGCCCCTCCGAGGACCCCTCCGACGTGTCGTTCGTGCCCGACGACGTCGGCGCCGCCGCCATGGCCGTCAACCACCTACTCGCCATGGGCCGCCGCAGGATCGCGCACATCACCGGGCCGATGCACTACAAGGCCTCCCGCGACCGCGAGGAGGGGCTGCGCTCGGCGCTCGCCGAGGCCGGCCTGCCGCAGTACGGGCAGACGTTGTCGGGCCCCTGGTCGCAGCGCTGGGGGCGGCACGCCGCCGAGATGCTGCTGATGGCCGAACCGGAGATCGACGCGGTGTTCTGCGGCAGCGACCAGATCGCGGCCGGGTTCGTCGAGACGGCCAGGGAACGCGGGCGGCGCGTGCCCGACGACATCGCGGTCGTCGGATACGACAACTGGGAGGTGCTGTCCACCGAGACGCGGCCGGCCCTGACCACGGTCGACATGAACCTGGAACTGCTCGGCAGGACCGCCGCCCAGCACCTGTTCGCGGCCATCGACGGCAAGGCCACCCCCGGGGTGCACAAGATGCCGTGCCAGCTCGTCATCAGGGATTCCACCTCTCCGCCGGGCGTATCGTGATCTCATGCCCGACCTCGTCGTGGACGGCGGCGACAAGCTGTGCGTCCAGTTGCTCATCGAGCTGCGCGGCCATGTGCGCAGGGCCGGACCAGGCGCCGTCATCCACCTGATCGCCGTCGATCCGGCCGCGCCCGTCGACCTGCCCGCGTGGTGCCACCTGACCGGCCACACCTACCTGGGGCCCGTGCAGGGGGCCGAGCGGCCCACGTACGCGCTGCGCGTGGCGGACGCCGCCCAGGAGACCCAGGAGTCGAGGCCCTGGCACGCGACTTAAACGGTTAATGCCCTAACCGGGGTGCCCTCTCGTGTCCTACAGTATGGGGGGTTATCCGGTTCAGGGAGGGAGCCCGTGAAGCGACCGACGATCGCCGACATCGCCAGCCGGGCTGGCGTGTCCAAAGTGGCGGTCTCCTACGCGCTCAACGGGCAGCCCGGAGTGTCGGACGCGACGCGGGCCAGGATCGTCGCCATCGCCGACGAGATCGGCTGGCGGCCCAACAGCGCGGCGCGGGCCCTCAACGGCGCCAGGGCCAACTGCGTCGGCCTCGCACTCTGCAGGCCCGCGCGCATCCTGGGCGTCGAGCCGTACTTCATGGGGCTGATCAGCGGGATCGAGGGCGTGCTCGCCGCCCGCTCGTACGCCCTGCTGCTCCAGGTCGTCACCGGCCACCAGCAGGAGAGCGAGGTCTACCGTCACTGGTGGGGCGAGAGCCGCATCGACGGCGTCTTCCTCGTCGACCTGCACTACTCCGACGCCCGCGTGGCCGAGTTGGAACGGCTCGGCATGCCCGTCGTGGTCATCGGCCACCCGTCGGAGTCCGGCACGCTGCCGGCCGTCTGGTCCGACGACGGGCAGGCCGTCCGCGAGACCGTCGGCTACCTGGTGGCGCTGGGCCACCGCCGCGTCGCACGGGTGGCGGGGCTGCCGGAACTCGTCCACACGACCGTGCGCGACCAGGCGTTCCAGGCCGCCTGCGAGGGCGTGGCCGAGCACGTCATCGTGCACACCGACTACACCGGTGAAGAGGGCGCCAGGGCCACCAGGCGGCTGCTGAGCTCGCCCGACCGGCCCACGGCGATCGTCTACGACAACGACATCATGGCCGTGGCCGGGCTGTCGGTGGCCCAGGAGATGCGGGTGGAGGTGCCGCGCGACCTGTCGATCGTGGCCTGGGATGACTCTCCGCTCGCCCAGGTCGTCCGGCCGCCGCTCACCGCGCTCACCCGCGACATCCCGGCCTACGGGGCGCACGCGGCGCAGCGGCTGCTGGCGTTGATCGCGGGCGAGAGCGTGCCCCCCTTCGAGGACCGGGCGGGCGTGCTGACGCCGCGCGGCAGCACCGGCCCGGCCCACTCCTCCCGATAGCGGGCCGGGCCCGCACGAAGCCGTTCGGGCCTGGTCCCCGTCGTCCAGGCCCGCCCCCGACCGGTGCTGGTCCCGCCGCGGCACGTGCCGCGGGCCGGGGGCGCGCGGCTGGCAGACCGCTCGTTCCGACCCTCGGCACGTGCCGTCCCCTCCTTCGCGGCACACATCCGGGAGCCGTCCCCGCGTCCCCCGCGCCGAGACGACTCCAGTTGATAGGAGCGCGCGGGAGGGCGTCCAAGTACCTCGATACCAAAACGAAATAGGAAATCCGGTGAAGCGCCCGCTCTACCCGGCGTTGACCAGCAGAACATAGACGGCGGTGCCGATGCCCACGCTCAGAATCGTGCGGCGGCCGAAGGCGAGATGGACGCCCACGGTGACCGCGACCGCGAGCAGCGCGTACAGCGTCGTGCCCGGCTCGGCGACGATGGAGCCGCGCAGGGCGGTCACGGCGAGGATCGCGAGGATGCCCACCGGCATCCACGCCGACAACTGACGCACGATCGCCGAGGTGCGCAGGGTGCGCAGCACCGCGAACGGGACGGCGCGCAGGGCGAGGGTGATCGCGAAGACGATCGCGAGGACGGCGACGAAGTAGGCGGTACTAGGCATCGGCGGCCTCGGGGATGGATCGGCGGGCGTCGGGGGCGGCGGGCTTTTTGACGGTGAGCGCGTGGCGGGCCAGCAGCAGGGCGACGAACAGCAGCAGCGCGGTGAACATGGCGACGCCCGGCGTGAGGATCAGGGCCACCGTCACGCTCGCCCCCGCCAGCAGCACCGAGGGGATCTCGCGGCGGGAGCGGAACGCATCGAGGGTGAGCACGGTGAACAGGGCGCACAGCGCGAACTCCAGGCCCTTGATCGGCGCGGGCAGGGCCGCCCCGAGTACGACGCCGACCAGCCCGCCGCCGACCCAGTAGATCTGGCAGGCGACCTGCATCGCCAGCAGGCGGGCCGCCGAACGCTCGGCCGGGGGCAGCGAGGCGTTGACGGCGTAGGCCTCGTCGATCATCGCGTACACGGCGTACGCCTTGGCCAGCGGGTTCCTGACCAGGTGGAGCGGAAAGGAGAAGGCGTAGAAGACGTGCCGGAAGTTGACCACCAGGACGGTCAGCGCCACTGCGGCCAGCGGCGTCACGGTGGCCACCATGCCTACCAGGAGCAACTCCAGGGAACCGGCGAACGCGGCCAGCGACAGCGCAGGGGCCAGCCACCAGGGCAGGCCGGCCTGGACGACCAGCAGGCCGAGGGCGATGCCCAGCGGAAAGATCCCCAGCCCCGCGGAGAAGGAGTCGCGTACCCCCGCGGTGATCCGCTGCCGGGTTTGAACGTCTTGCAGCACGTCTCCATGCTCTCGCAGAAAGCCCGACATGTGATTGCAAATATTGCTCAATCTACTGCCAATAGGGCAATCTTCTCTCATGGACCGGATCGACCGAGCAATCATCGCCGAGCTGGAGCGCGACGGACGGCTCACGAACGTCGAGCTGGCCCAGCGCGTCGGGCTCACCACCGGCCCCTGCCTGCGGCGCGTCCAGCGGCTGGAGGCCGAGGGCGTCATCCGCGGCTACCGGGCCGTCATCGACCCCGCCGCCGTGGGCCGCTCGTTCGAGGTCCTGGTCGACCTCACCCTCGACGCCCAGGACTCGGAGACCGTCGAACGCTTCGAACAGGCCCTGATCCGGGCCGAGGAGGTCGTCGAGCTGCGCCGGCTGTTCGGCAGCCCCGACTACTTCGTCCGGGTGGCCGTCGCCGACCTGGCCGCGTACGAGGCCTTCCTCAGCCGGCACGTGATGACCATCCCGCGTGTCAGGGGCGTCGCCTCGCACTTCACCATGAAGAACGTCAAGCCGGCCCCATGACGCCTGAGCGTAACCGCAGGTCTGGCGGGTAGACGGGCGGTTATGACCAAGGGCTTCGACACCGACACGTTGTGGGAGGAGTTCCACCGGGTGGTCAACATGAACTCCGAGGAACTGCGCGAGTACCTCCTCGCCGACGCCTCCGACGAAGTCGGCTTCCCGCCCGACCCCGACCTGGGCATCGACGAGGTGGGGCGCCGTGTCCTGCACGTGCTGGGCAAGCGTAAGATCGATCTCACCAAAGAGGACCTCGATGTGATGCGCCAAGTCGTCGATCTGGTCCAGACGATGGGCGACCTGACGGACGACGACTCGCGACACGAGCTCATGACCGTGGGGCACGACCCGCTGAGAGGATGAGCTCATGGTCGAGCCGCACCCGTGGATCGAAGGGTACGTACGGGCCTGGAACTCCAACGACCCCGACGACATCGCCGCGCTGTTCACCGAGAACGCCGTGTACTACACCGAGCCTTACAGCTCACCCTGGCAGGGGCGTGACGAGATCGTCTCCCAGTGGCTGGGGCGGCAGGACACGCCGGGCGAGGCCACGTTCGAATGGCATCCGGTGAGCGTGACGGACGATGTGAGCGTCGTCCAAGGGGTCACCACGTATTTCGACAAAACTTATAGCAACCTTTGGGTGATCCGGTTCGCACCTGATGGGCGATGCCGGGAATTCACCGAATGGTGGATGAGACACGATGCCAAGTGATGCAATGGGCCGAGCCATCTTCACCCGAGGAGATCCGTTGAAAGACAACCTCGACCTCGCCGCGAGCGCTCAGCAACTGGCCGACGCCGCCCCGACGGGATCGATCGACCACGCCGCCGCCTCGTCCGTGGCCATCACGCTGGCCACGACGCGCGACATCGCCGCCGCCAGGAAGACGCTCGACGGCGTCTCTCCTGAGGAGGTACGTCAGGCGGCCCTGGCGCTGTTCGACCGGTTGTCCGCCGAGTAGCCGCGCTCACTCTCCGAGCCGCGCCCGTACGGCCTGCCGCGCTCTGCTCGCGGCCCCGGGGTCACGATGGAGCTGGATGGCGTGGTTGAGCGCCATGACCAGCCCGAGCAACTCGAAGGCGAGTTGTTCCGCGTTCATGCCCTTGGGCAGGTCTCCGGCCGCCACGGCGCGTGCCGCCTCCTTGCGCAGCCGTTCGCGCCAGGTGTCGAACCTGAACTCGACCGCGTCCCGCACGGCGCCTTCCCTGCCGTCGAATTCGTGCGCCGCCGCCACGAAGAAGCAGCCTCCGGGGAAGACCCCGCGTTCCAGGTAGGAGATCCACGACTCGCAGAGCGCCCGCAACCGGGGCAGTCCGGACGCCACGCGCCGTGCGGGTTCCCAGACCTCGGCGCGGAAGATCTCCCCCGCGCGTTCGAGCACCGCGAGCTGCAGCGACTCCTTGGAGCCGAAATGCCCGAGCACGCCTGACTTGCTCATGCCGAGATCGGCGGCGAGACGGCCGATGGTCAGCCCTTCGAGCCCCTCGACGGAGGCGACGGCGACCGAGCGGTCCAGGATGGACGAACGGGTGGTGAGGGCTTCTGCGACGGACTTGCGCGGACTCATGGTTCAGCAGATTAGCGTCCGAACGTTCGCTTGCTATAGTCCGGCCCATGAACGGCTCACGACTGGTCGCGACAGGTCACTACCAACCAGCCAAGGTACTGACAAATGATGAATTAGCGGCCATGGTGAACACCAGCGACGAGTGGATCACCCAGCGGGTCGGCATCCGAACCAGGCACGTGGCCGAGTCCGACGAGAGCGTCGCCGACCTGGCCGGGCACGCCGCCGCCAAGGCCCTGGCCGCCGGCGGGCTGAACGCCTCCGACATCGACCTCGTCCTGATCGCCACCTGCACGCAGACCGAGCGCGCACCGAACGTCGCCTCCCGCGTCGCCGCCAAACTCGGCGTGCCCACCGCCGCGCTGATGGACATCGGCGTCTCCTGCTCCGGCTTCACCCACGCCCTGGCCGTCGCCGATCACACGATCCGCGCGGGCGCCGCCACGAACGCCCTGGTCGTGGGCGTGGACAAGATGACGGCCATCACCGACTGGACCGACAGGACGACATGCGTCCTGACGGGCGACGGGGCGGGCGCGGCCGTGATCAGCGCGTCCCCCGAGGCGGAGATCGGCCCCGTCCTGTGGGGTTCCGCTCCCGAACTCGGCCACGCCGTACGCATCGAGGGCACCCCCACCCGTTTCGCCCAGGACGGCCAGACCGTCTACCGCTGGGCCACCACCCGGCTTCCCGACATCGCCCGGCAGGTGTGCGAACGCGGCGGCGTCCGTCCCGACGAACTGGCGGCGGTGGTGCTGCACCAGGCGAACCTGCGCATCATCGAACCCATCGCCAAGAAGCTCGGCGCGGTCAACGCGATCATCGCCCGTGACGTGGTGGACTCGGGGAACACCTCCGCCGCCAGCGTCCCGCTGGCGCTGTCCAAGCTGCTGGAACGGGGGGAGGTCAGGAAGGGGGCGCCGATGTTGCTGTTCGGCTTCGGCGGCAACCTGTCGTACGCCGGCATGATCGTCCGCTGCCCCTGACCCTTCTGTACAGTTCGGAGTCGGGGGCCGCGGGCCGGGCGTGGTCGTGGAGGGTGGATGCGGGTCGCGATCTTGGGTCCCCTGCAGGTGGCGGGGGGCGCGGTCGGCGGGGCTCGGGTGCGGGCCCTGCTGGTACGGCTGGCGCTCGACCCCGGGCGGGTCGTCACCGCCGACCGGCTGATCGACGACCTGTGGCCGGACGAGCCGCCCACGCATCCGATGGCGGCATTGCAGTCGCTGGTGTCGCGGGCCCGCAGGGAGGCGCCCGGGGTGATCGCCTCCCATCCGGCCGGATACCTGCTGGACGTGCCGGCCGACGAGGTGGACGCGTGCGCGTTCGAACGCCTGGTGCGCACCGGCGACACCCGTCGGGCGCTGGCGCTCTGGCGCGGCCCCGCCCTGGCGGACGCGGCCGGCCTGCCCTTCGCCGCCGCCCCCTCGGCCCGGCTGGAGGAACTGCGTCTGACGGCGCTGGCCGCCAGGATCGCCGCCGACCTGGCCTCCTCTGGCGGACCCGACGTGGTGGCCGAGCTGGAGGGGCTGGTGGCCGCGCATCCGTTGCGGGAGCCGTTCCACGCCCTGCTGATGCGGGCGCTCGTCGCGCAGGGGCGGCGCGCGGAGGCGCTGACCGTCTTCTCGCGGATCAGGACGGCCCTGGTGGCGGAGCTGGGCGTCGATCCGGGGCCCGAGCTGCGGGAGGCGCATCTGGCGGCGTTACGCGACGCCGAGCCCGTCCCGAGAACGAACCTGCCCGCCCGGCTCACGAGCTTCGTTGGGCGATCAGATGATATTTCCCGCCTTCGTGGGCTCCTGACGGGAACGACCACCAAAACGGACGCGAAAGCCGCCGGCACACCGGCTGGGACAGGCACGAACGCGGAAGCGGGCAAAGCCAGCGCGAAGGCCGGAGCAGCGGTAGCGGGCCAGGCGGGTGGAGAAGCTGGGGCGGCGGCGCGGTTGGTGACGCTGGTCGGGCCCGGGGGTGCAGGTAAGACGCGGCTGGCCGTCGAGGTGGCCGCCGGGCTTGACGTGCCGGACGGCGTCTGGCTGGTCGAGCTGGCCGCCGCCACCCAGGTTCGGGCGGCCGTGGAGGCCGTGCTCAAGACCACCGACCTCGTCGCCGCCCTGCGCGGCACCTCCCCGCTGATCATCCTGGACAACTGCGAGCACGTGATCGACGAGGCCGCCGAGGTGGCCAGATGGCTGCTGTCGGAGATTGCCGGGCTGAGGATCCTGGCCACGAGCAGGGAGCCGCTCGACATCCCCGGCGAGACCCTGCACCCGGTGCTCCCGCTCCCCGACGCCACGGCGGCCGAGCTGTTCGTGGACCGGGCGGCGGCCGCCAGGCCGGATCTCGACGTGCGTCCCGAGGACGCGGAACGCATCTGCCACGAGCTCGACGGCATCCCGCTGGCCATCGAGCTTGCCGCCGCCCGTCTGCGCACGATGCCGGTGTCGGTGCTGGTCGAGCAGCTCGGCGACCGCCTGGCCTTCCGCGGCGGACGCACGTCGGAGCCCCGCCACCGCACCCTGCGCGCCGTCATCGACTGGAGCTGGAACCTGCTGTCGGAACGCGAACGCGACCTGCTCCGCGGACTGACGGTCTTCTCCGGCGGCGCCACGTACGACGCGATCTCCCGGATCTGCGGCGGCGACCCTGACCTGCTCTCCTCGCTGGTGGACAAGTCGCTCATCGCGGTCTCCGGCGAGCGCTACACGATGCTGGAGACGATCAGGCAGTACGCCGTCGCCGACCTGCCCGAGCTGCGCCTGGCCCACGCCCGCTACTACACCGAGCTGGCCGAGGCCGCGGAGCCGCACCTGCGCACGGGCGACCAGCTCGCCTGGCTGGCGGTGCTGGACGCCGAGCAGGGCAACCTGGACGCGGCCCTGCGGCACTCCGACGACCCGCTCAGGCTCATCCTGCCGAGGTTCTGGCCGTGGATCATGCGCGGCCGGCAGCGCGAGATGCGCGAGCAGGTCGCGGCGCTGCTGCGCCGGGTGGGTGACGTACCACCCGCGGGCAGGGAGCTGGCGCACGGGCTCTGCCGGGTGATGACGGGCGGCGCGGCGACCGAGGCGGTCCTCGGGTCCGACCACCCGGCCGCGGTGAACTCATGGGCGTTGGGCGGCGTCGACGGCCCCGCCGCCGAGGTGGTGAGCCGTATCGAGGACGCCGTCGAGCGGCTGCGCACCCATCCTGACCTCTGGACCAGGTCGGCGGTGCTGCTGCTCGGGGGCATCGCGCGCTTCGAGTGGGGCGCGGTGGCCGGGGCCGAGGGCCTGCTGGAGCCGGCGCTGGCCGGGTTCAGGGAGACCGGGGACCGGTGGGGGCAGTGGGCGGCCCTCTGCTGGCTGTCACTGGCCGCCGAGAACCGCGGCGACTTCGCCGCCGCCCTCGCCTTCGCCGAGGTGCCGGAGCGGTTCGCGGCCGAGCTGTCGGGGCTCGACGCCTCGCTCGGGCCGATGACGTTCCTGTTGCGGGCCGGGCAGCTCAAGATCCGGGCCGGCGATCACGCCGGGGCCGCCGAGCTGCTGCGGCAAGCCTGGGAGGCGGCGACGCGGTCGCAGGATCAGGAGATGACCGCCAGGGTCATGCACGCCAGGGCGGAGCTGGCCAGGCGCGTCGGCGACCCCGCCGGGGCCGCCCGGCTGCTCGGCGCGGCCCTGGCCGTGGAGGTCGAGGTCAGCGCCCAGTTCAGGGCGCTGGTGAACGTCGAGCTGGCCCGGGTCGTCCACGAGCCCGAGGGGCCGCTGCGCGCGGCTCTGGAGCTGATGGACGGCTGCGCCGACAGGACCGCGCGGGCGAGTGTGCTCGAAGGCGTGGCCGAGCACCTGGAGCCCCGCGAAGCGGCCGAGCTGCTCGGCGCGGCGCGGGCGTTGCGCGGGATCGACGCCTCGGCCGATCCGTACGTCGTCGGCCTGGAGGCGCGGTGCCTGGCCGCGCTGGGCGCCGACCGCTACCGGGCCGCGTCGGACAGGGGCGCGGCGATGCCGAACCCGGAGAGGTACGCGCTGAGGCCGCTCTCCTCCCCGTGATAGCCGATGTAGCCGTCGGGGCGGACCAGGATGACGCCCTGCTGGCCGTCGAGCGGCGGGAGTTGCTTGAAACCGTGGTCGGCGGCCGTGTCGGACAGCAGGAGGAAGCCGGTGCCGCGCTGCTCGGCGAAGTACGTCCCGAGCCGTTCGCCGCCGCGCTCGCCCACGGACAGGGCGCTGCCTCGGTAGGCCAGGTCGAGCTGGTTGGTGTCGTCGCTGAGCCTGGTCCGCCGTTCCCTGTGCAGCCTGCTGCTCAGCCCCAGCACGTGCTCGGCCACGGCCATCCGCTCGTCCTCATACGTCTCCAGCAGCGCCTCCGTGCCGATGGCCAGCTTCCAGCCCAGGTTGTAGGCGTCCTGGACGCCGGTGTTGAGGCCCTGGCCGCCGGCGGGCGAGTGCACGTGGACCGCGTCGCCTGCCAGGAAGATCCGGCCGACGCGGAACCGTTCCGCCATGCGGACGTTGACCCGGTACTCAGAACGCCACAGGATCTCGTCGATGTGGACGTGCGGCGCGTGCTCGGCCACCAGCGCGGTCAGGTCGCCCTCGCCCGGCGCGATGATCTGGAAGACGTCGGTGTGCGGCAGCGGGCAGATCGTCACATACACGGCGTGCTGCGCCATGGTGCCCCACACGTGCCAGTAGTCGCGGTCCAGGTCCTTCGTCCTGATGTCGGCGAGCATCACGCGCTCGCTGTCGAAGGTCTCGCCGGCGAATCCGATGCCGAGCCGCTTGCGCACGGTGCTGCGGCCGCCGTCGCAGCCGACGAGGTAGGCGCTGCGGACCCGCTCGCCGCCCTCAAGGGTGGCGGTGACGCCGTCGGCGTCCTGTTCGACGTCGATCACCCCGGCCCCGAACTCGACCTGATGCCCCAGCTCGGCCAGCCGGTCACGCAGGATCTTCTCGGTCCGCCACTGCGGCTGCATGAACAGGTTGGGGTACGGCATGGTCTCGGACGGCTCGCGCAGCTCGTCCAGCCGGCCTTCCCAGACCACCTCCTCGCCCTTGTAGGCGCGCACGTTCGGGTACTCGGCGCCGGTGGCCAAGACCTGGTCGATCACGCCGAGGTCGTCGAAGACCTCCAGCGTGCGCGGCTGCAGTCCCTTGCCGCGCACACCGGTGGGCGGCTGGGGGAACTTGTCGACGATGCGGAGGTCCACGCCTCGGCGGGCGAGTTCGACGGCCAGGGTCAGTCCTGTCGGCCCGGCGCCGACGATCAGTACGTGTGTCATGCCCCTGACGATGCCGGGCCGCGCTGCCAGATCTCTGTCAGCCGCTTTCACGGGCTTTACGGGCGCAGGCGGTGGAACAGCTCCACTCGGACGCGGTGGTAGTCGAGGTCGTCCGCGTCATGTTCCACGCCCGAGCGCACCGCCTTGTGGAAGTAGGCGTACTCCCTGCGCAACTTGTGCCGGACGAGCTGGGCCAGCGCCTCCTCGTCCAGCGGGCCCGCGGTGCCGCCTGCCTCGTGGTAGGCGGCCACGAACTCCTTGCTCGGCCCGATCTCGTCGTCGCCCCATTCGAGCGCCGCCGCGGCCAGCTCGACCTCGGGGGCGCCGACGAAGGTCTCGTCCCAGTCGAGGACGGCGACGAGCGCGCCGTCGCGGGCCAGCGTGTTGCCGGTGTAGTAGTCGCCGTGCAGCGGGTGGCGCACGGGGTGGGCGGCGTGGAAGGCCGCCAGCCAGCGGTCGAGCTCAGGGTCGGCCAGTTCTGGGGCGTCCTGGGGCGGGTCGCCGTACAGGCCGGACTCCTGGAAGGCGGGCACGGGGCGCGGGCCGGGGCGGCAGCCGGCCAGGGCCTCGTGCAGCCGGGCCAGCAGACGGGCGCCGGCCACGCGCTGGCCGGGGAGGTCGGAGTCGGGCCAGGAGCCCTCGACGTACGGCCAGCACGAGATCGGGCGTCCCTCCACGACGACGACCGTGGCGCCGTCGGCGGCGGGCAGCGGCGCTACCGCCTCCGGCAGCCGGGCGGCGGCGTGCCCGGCGATCGCGTGGCACCACTCCGACTCGGCGGCGCCACGCCACGCGGGGCCGACGCGGACCACGTGGCCGTCGAGACGGTAGGCCGCCGACTCCTCGCCGCCGTACAGACGCTCGCCCTCACCGGTAACATTCCAGGTCAGGGCCACTGCCTCGCGAATCGCGAGGGTGAGCGGCGTTTTGGTATATGTCACCCTGGCAGCCTACGGTCGGAGCACACGCTTCCGGTTTGGCGGCGGATGCGCCAATGTTGGGGCAACTTGCACCGCGAGGTAAGGAGAGCTGTGGCCAGTCCTGGCACGACCGACGTTCGGGGCAGTGACTTCGCCCGACTATCCCGCAAGATCGCGGACGCCGGACTTCTTGATCGGCGTCCCTTTTATTACGCTGTGCGGCTCAGTATCGCGGTCGTCGTCTACGCGGGCGGCTGGACGTTGTTCGTCTGGCTGGGCGATTCGTGGCTGCAACTCCTCGTCGCCGTCGTGATGGCGGTGATCTTCGCGCAGTTCGGGTTCGTCGCTCACGATCTCGGACACCGGCAGGTCTTCCGCACGCGGCGGCCCAGCGACATCGCCGGGCTGCTCATGGGCAACCTCGGCATCGGGCTCGGCTGGGGATGGTGGACCACCAAGCACAACCGCCACCACGCCAATCCCAACCATGAGGATCACGATCCGGACGTCTCCCCCGCCGTGATCGTCTGGTCGGAGGACCAGGTCGCACGCAGTACCGGGATACCGCGATTTTTCGCCAAATATCAGGCCTACTGGTTCTTCCCGCTGCTCACCCTGGAGGGCTGGCACCTCCACGTGGCCAGTTTCAAGTCGCTGCTGCAGCCGTCGGCCAAACGGCGGTGGCTGGAGCTGACGCTGATGATCACGCACTTCGCGGCCTACTTCGGCGTGGTCTTCGCGGTGCTGCCGTTCGGCAAGGCGCTGCTGTTCCTGATCGTGCACCAAGGGCTGTTCGGGGTCTACCTCGGCTGCACGTTCGCGCCCAACCACAAGGGCATGCCCGTGCTGACCAAGGACGACAAGCTGGACTACCTACGCAAGCAGGTGCTGACCTCGCGCAACGTCAGAGGCGGCTGGTTCACCGATGTGGCGCTCGGCCAGCTCAACTACCAGATCGAGCACCATCTCTTCCCCAACATGCCGGCCCCCAACCTGCGTAAGGCGCAACCCATCGTCGAGCGGTACTGCCAGGAGATCGGCGTCGACTACCTGCAGACCGGGCTGATCGAATCGTACGGCCAGGCACTACGGCACCTGCACCAGGTCGGCGCCGCGCTCCGCTGACCGCCCAGGGCGCCTCTTCGGGAGGCGCCCTCACTTCCTCCCCTTCTCCAGCCGCTCGCGCAGAGTGTCACGGCGGCGTTCGAGCCCGGCGATCAGCTCCATCAGCTCGTCCGCCTGGCTGATCATGGCAGAGACCTCCACCTGGTCGGTCGCGCCGACCTCCCTGACCTGCCGGCGCATCTCCTGGTTCTGGGCCCGCAACCGGACGAGGTCCTCTTCGACCTGCCGAAGTTCATCCTCGATGCTCATTTACCGGCTCTACCCAGATGCGCGCCCGCGATTACCCGCCGAATGCGCAGACATACACAATGGGAGACATGCGCAGGCTTTCGACCGGTACGGCCGTGTCACTGGCGGTGATCGCCGCGGTGCTGGGAGGAACGCTGCTCACCTACGCGCTGCGGCCGCCCGAGCGGCAGCCGACCGTCCTGGACGTGGTGCTGCCGCTGGTGGCGTGCGGCGCGCTGCTGCTGCGCCGCCGCTATCCGGTCGCGGCCCTGATCGTCGTGGTGGCGTCCGTCGCCGCCTACTACCCGTGGGCGGGGCTCGACGGGCCGCTCATCGTCTTGTCGTTCGTCGCCCTCTACACCGCCGCCGACAGGGGCCACCTGACGGCGGCCATCGCCACCGGCGCGGCTTCCCTGCTGGCCATGGGGATCGGCGAGAGCGGCGGGGTCAGGCACGTGGACGACAGCATGTTCATGATGATCGCCGGGTGGGTCGTCGCGGCCATCGCGTCCGGCGCGGTCACCCGCACCCGCCGCGCGTACCTGATGGAGGCCCACAAGCGCGCCCTCGACGCCGAGCACGGCAAGGAGGAGGAGGCCAGGCGGCGGGCGAGCGAGGAGCGGCTGCGGATCGCCAGGGAGCTGCACGACGTGCTCGGGCACAACATCTCCATGATCAACGTGCAGGCCGCGGCGGCGCTGCACGGGCTCAAGAAGCGGCCGGAGGACGCCGAGGCCGCGCTGCGGACGATCAAGGACACCAGCAAGGAGACCCTGCGCGAGCTGCGCACCACGCTGGGCGTGCTCCGGCAGGTGGACGAGGACGCGCCGACCAGGCCCGCCGACAGCCTGACCCGGATGGACGCGCTGGTCGAGGCGTCGGGGCTGGACGTGCGCACCGAGCTGTCCGGCGCCCTCGACGCCGTCCCGACCGAGGTGGACCTGGCCGCCACCCGCATCATCAGGGAGGCGCTGACGAACGTCTCCCGCCATTCCGGCACGACCTCGGCCACGCTGACGGTCGCCGGCACGTCCGGGAACCTCATGATCCGCGTGGAGGACGACGGGCCCGGCGCATCCTACGACGGGGGCACCGGCTTCGGCCTGCAGGGCATGCGCGAGCGCGCCACCGCGCTCGGCGGCAGCCTGGAGGCGGGCCCGCGCCCCGAAGGCGGCTTCCGCGTCGTCGCCCACCTGCCACTGAACGGAGCTCGATGATCCGCCTACTGCTCGCCGACGACCAGACCCTGGTACGGGCCGGATTCCGGTCCATACTCAGCGACGAGGACGACATCGAGGTCGTCGGCGAGGCCCCGAACGGCGCCGCGGCCGTCGCCTCGGCCCGCGAGCTGCGGCCCGACGTCGTGCTCATGGACATCCGCATGCCCGAGCTCGACGGCCTGGAGGCCACCCGCCAGATCGCCGGGGACCCCAGGCTCGACGGCGTCAAGGTGATCATCCTGACCACGTTCGACCTGGACGACTACGTCTACGGCGCGCTGCGGGCCGGAGCCGGCGGCTTCCTGGTCAAGGACACCGAGCCGGCCGAGCTGATCCACGCGGTCCGGGTCGTGGCCAGGGGCGACGCGCTGATCTCGCCGTCGGTCACGCGGCGGCTGATCGCCGAGTTCGCCGGCCGCGTCAAACGCCCCGAGCCCGGACCCGAGCTCAACTCGCTCACCGAACGCGAGCGCGAGGTCATGACGCTCGTGGCCGGCGGCCTGTCGAACGACGAGATCGCCGCCCGGCTCGTGCTCAGCCCCGCCACCGCCAAGACGCACGTCAGCCGGATCATGACCAAGCTCTCCGTCCGCGACAGGGCCCAGCTCGTGGTGATCGCGTATGAGGCCGGGGTGATCACTCCCGGCTGGCTTACACCCTGAGGTGTACGCGGACGGGCCCGTTACTCCTGGAGATGTACACCAGGTGACCGCCCGGGCATGACGCGGCGGGCGAGACCATGACACGAAGCTCGGATCATGGACACCGTGGACCTCGCCCGCCTGCAGTTCGCGCTCACCGCGGGCGCGCACTTCCTCTTCGTCGCCCTGACGCTGGGCCTGGTGACCCTGGTGGCCGTCGTCCAGACGCGGGCCACGTTCGGCGGCAGACCCGTGCACCTGCGGATGACGCGCTTCTGGGGCCAGCTCTACATCGTCAACTACGCGATGGGCATCGTGACCGGGCTCGTGATGGAGTTCCAGCTCGGGCTGTCGTGGAGCGGGCTGACCGAGTACGCGGGCAACGTCTTCGGCTCGGCGCTGGCGATCGAGACGCTGGTGGCGTTCTTCATCGAGTCCACGTTCCTGGGATTGTGGATCTTCGGCTGGAACCGGCTGAACCGGTGGGCGCACCTGGCGCTGATCTGGGTGGTGACGCTGACCGCCTACGCGTCGGCGTTCTGGATCATGGTGGCCAACGGCTTCCTGCAGAACCCCGTCGGCCATGTGGTCGACGGCGCGACGCTGCGACTGGCCGACCTCGGGGCGATGGTCGCCAACCCGGCCGCGCAGGTGGCGTTCTGGCACATCATGAGCGGCGCGATGGTCGTCGGCGGGTTCTTCATGGCCGGGGTGAGCGCCTACCACCTGCGCAAACGCACTGCCGAGCAGGACCTGTTCAGGAAGTCGCTGCGGATCGGGATCGGGGTGGCGCTGCCTGCGACGTTCGCCGCCGCGACGTTCGGCGGGATCGGGTTCGAGACCCTGCAGCCGACCAAGGTCGCGGCGTGGGTCGGCTCGGCCGAACGGCTGGCCGCGGCCCAGGCCGAGATGGTGGCCGCGCACGGGCCCGGCGACTACCTGCCGTCACTGGGCTGGGTGCAGGGCGGCGGCTACACGATGCTCATGCTGTGGCTGGTCATGACGATCGTGTCAGGGGTGAGCTTCCTGCTGATGCTGTTCCGGCCGGTCGTGCGCGGGTTCCGGCTCTGGCACCGGCTGCTGACGCTGATGATCCCGGTGCCGTTCGTGACCATGCTGGCCGGCTGGATCTTCCGCGAGATGGGACGCCAGCCCTGGGCCGTGTTCGGGCTGCTGAAGACGTCCGAGGCGATGTCGCCGGTCACGGCGGCGCAGATGCGGATCTCGCTGACGGCGTTCGTGACGGTGTTCACGGCACTGATCATCACGAACTACTGGCTGCTGGCCAGAACCGCCCGCCGCGGCCCCGACGCCGTCACCCTGGGCGCCGACCGCCCCCTCGACACCCCCGTCCCCGCCCCCACCTTCTGAGGAGCCGTCATGGAGATCTTCATCCTGGCCTTCTTCACCCTCGGCTACCTCGTGCTGGCCGGAGCCGACATCGGGGTCGGCATGACCCTCCCCTACCTGGGTCGCTCTGCCGCCGAACGACGCGAGGTGATCGCCGCCATCGCGCCGTTCTTCCTGGGCAACGAAGTGTGGCTGGTGGCCGTGGCAGGCGTGCTCGCGGGCCTGTTCCCCGAGCTGGAAGGCGAACTGCTGACCGGGAACTACACGTTGATCGTGGTCCTGCTGCTGGCCTGGGTCATCCGCGACATGGGCCTGTGGTTGCGGGGCCGGGTGCCCGAGGCGCGCTGGCAGGGGTTCTGGGACGGCGCCATCGTGGCGGGGAGCTGGGGTTTGGCGCTGAGCTGGGGCCTGCTGCTCGGCCACGTGCTGCTCGGCCTCGAAGGGCCGATCTCCCTCCTGCCCGCGCTGATGCTGGCGGTCCTGTTCGCCACGCACGGGCTGACGTTCGCCGCCCTGCGGCTGCGCGGGGTGCTGCGGGAGCGGGCGGCCGTGCTGTCGGGCGGGGCCGGAGAGCTGCGCACATACGCGCTGACGTCGGCGGCGCTGGTGACCGTGGGGATCGTGGCCGGGCTCCGGCTGCCGCTGGAACCCGGCACGTCCGGCGCGGTGCTGACGCCGATCATCCTCGTCCTGATCCCGTTCCTGGTGGCCGCCCAGGCATGGGTGTGGTGGACGTTCAGGCACCGGGTCACAGGCCCTTCCTACCTGTGAAGGGCGCGCCTCACGGCCTCGTTCCTACGGGGAAACCGGTCCAGCGCAGGTCGGGCGGGAGGTGACTCATGTCGTTGAACATCACGATCGTGGGCGGCAGGCCGTCGCGGTACTCGATGACCGTCAGTGCGGTGTTGGCGCTGTTCAGTCCGAGCCACCGGACCGGCGGCGCGTCCAGTGCGTGCCGCACCAGCCACGCGATCGGGTAGGAGTGCGTCACCAGGACCTCGCGCGTGTCCGGCCGGGTGCCGTCCGCGGTCGTGTCAGGGACCTTCGCGAACCGGGCGACCAGGGCCTCGGCCTGCTTTTGGCCCGAGGCCGCCTCGGCGGCGTCATAGCCGTCGAAGAAACCGGCCCAGGACGGGGGCATTTCGGCCGCGCCGGGCACGTAGGGCACGTGGTCGATGAGTTCGGCGGCCTCGGTCACGGGCACGTCCGGTAGCCGCCGGGCGAGTTCGTGCGCGCTCGCCACGGCGCGTGGCAGCGGAGAGTGCCACACGGCGTCGACCGGGACGCCGGCAAGCCGCTCGCCCAGCAGGCCGACCTGCCGGCGCCCGATGTCGGTGAGCGTCCCAAACGCGTCGGCCGCGCCGTGGCGGGCCAGGTAGAGGTGTCGAGTTGCCATAAGTGGTGAAGGGCGCGGTGCCCGTCTCCTTTCGATCCGTGGGTGTGGGGCCGGCTCCCGGAATCCTGGCCGGCGATCGGTCAGGCGTTTGCCGCCGTGACGGCGCCGGTGGTGCCGTCGATGGTGATGAGGGTGTCGTCGTGGAGCCTGCTCGTCGCGTTCGGGAGACCGAGGACGGCGGGGATGCCGTGCTCACGGGCGACGATCGCGGCGTGGGAGAGCACCCCTCCGGTTTCGGTGACGACGCCGGCGACGATGCGCAGCAGCGGCGTCCAGGCGGGGTCGGTGAAGGGGCAGACGAGGATGTCGCCAGGGCGCACACGCGCGAAGTCGCCGGGACCGCGGACGACCCTCGCGGGGCCGGTCACGATCCCACGACTGCCCGGCGTCCCGGTGAGCGCGGCGGCCGGGGTGCCGTAAGGCGACGCCGACGTCGGAAGTGCGGCAGCCGGAGCACCGGAAAGCGACGCCGGCGGTGGGGGTGCGGCGGTGATCGGCCGAGCCTGCAGAACCCAGATACGACCGCCGGCGATCGCCCACTCGATGTCCTGCGGCCCGCCGCGCTTGGCGGCGATCTCCTCGCCCAGTTCGGCGAGCCGCGTGGCGGTCGCGTCGTCGATCACCGGCTGGTCGCGGGCGGGGGTGGGCACGTCGCGCACGACGAGTCGCGTGCCGCTCCGGTCGAGGCGGGTGCGTTTGTCGGCGATGGTGCGGATGATCGGCCCGTTCTTGGTGACACGGTAGGCGTCGGGGGTGACCTTGCCTTCGACGACGCTGGGGCCGAGGCCCCAGGACGCCTCGATCGCGGTCGCGTCGTCCGGGTCCGCTGGGGTGAACATGACCCCGGACACCTCGGCGTCCAGATGGCGTTGGACGATGACGGCCATCGCAAGATCGCCGGACGACCGGCCGTCGCAACCGGAGACGCCGAGACCACCGCAGCGGCCATGGCCGTCATAGCCGCCATAGCCGTCATCGCCGTGATAGCCGTGATAGCCGTGATAGCCGTCATCGCCGTCATGGCCGTCATGGCCGTCATGGCCGTCATGGCCGGAAGCGCCGCGGTAGTCGATGGCGCGTGGCGAGAACAGCGAGGCCCAGCAGGCGCGTACGGCATCGGCGACGTCGCCGGCTCCGTGTACGGCGAGGAAGCTCTCGTGCTGGCCGGCCGCCGACGCCTGACCGGTGTCCTCGTTCGCCGCCGATGATCTGACCGCCACGGGCGGGTCGCCGAGCTCGTCGAGTGCGCGTCCCAGCGCGTCGATCAGGGTGGCGTGGACCGGGCGCGCCAGGATCGCCGCCCGCACCGCGTCAGGATCGTCCGGCTCGCCGGCGAACCGCCCGGACTCCAGGTCCTCGCCCGACTCGCCGAGGAACCGCCTCCCGAGGCCCAGGTCGCGGACCGCCGCCAGATAGGCGGCGAACGGAACGACGAAGCCGTCAGGAACCGGCAGACCCGCGCGGAGCAGAGCGCCGAGCGCGCCGGCCTTGCCCCCGCATGTATCGGCGACGGCCTCCCTCAGGGGTATGATCACCCGCTCCTGCCTTTCAACAGTTTGTTGACAACATTCTGTTGATTGTTCATCATGAGTGGCATGCCACGCAAGCAGGACATCGATCACGACGCGCACACCGACCACGCACAGGTCCAACGTGAGCGGGACGCGCGTCAGCATCTTCTGGACCTGGGCGCGGACACACTCGCCCCCCGCCCGTGGCAGCCCCCGCCCGTCCCCCCGTCTGCGGTCGACCTCGTGCGCTACGCCGTCTGGCGCCACGCCGACCTGGGCCCCGAGGACGTCCTGAGCGCGCTCGCCCTCCTGCCCGCCGCACGCTCCGAGGTCGAAGGACTCGAATCCGCGCTGCTGTTCACGGCCAGGAGCGCCGGACTGACCTGGGCGCAGATAGCGCACGCGATGGGGTTCAACTCGCCGCAGGCATGCCAGCAGCACTTCAACCGCCTCACAGCACGACAGGACGCCGACTCATGACCCGCAACTCTTCGCCCGACCTCCTGGCCCTGCACGCCGTGCGCGTCAACGGGTACGCCGACACCCCGGTGATCGCGCAGCGATACGGTCTCGACACGGCCGAGACGAAAGAATTGCTGTACGACGCCCAGGCGCGCGGCTGGGTCGAGCACACCGCCTTCGCCGGCACCGGAGGCTGGTCGTTGACAGAACCGGGCCGGACAGAGAACGAGCGCCAACTGGCGGCCGAGCTCGACCTCGTCGGCGGTGCCGACGAGGTCCGTGACGTCTACCGCGAGTTCCTCCCGCTGAACGCCCTCCTGCTACGGGCCTGCACCGACTGGCAGCTCCGCCCCACCCCCGGCGACCGGCTCGCCGCCAACGACCACTCCGATCACGCCTGGGACGCCAGAATCCTCCACGAGCTCGCGGGCATCGACCACGCTCTCACGCCGCTCGTGGACCGGCTCGGGAGCGTCCTGACCCGGTTCCGCGGATACGACACGCGATTCGGCACGGCCCTGGCGCGTGCCCGAGCCGGGGAGGGCGCCTGGGTCGACCGCACGGACGTCGACTCCTGCCATCGTGTCTGGTTCGAACTCCACGAAGACCTCATCGCCACACTCGGCATCGACCGGCGCGCGGAACCCTGACCCGAACCACTTGGCCGGCGCCCGTGCGCACGTCGCGGCGGCCCGCCACGTGCGCACGGTGAGCGTTTCCCTGGACTGAGCCCGGCCACGGCCGGCGGGTGGGCCCTCCCGTGCGGAGCCGTAAAGACGGGAAAAACGCACGGCCGGAAAGCACCGCTCAGCCGGAGCCGCAAAAAAACCGAAAGCGTCGATCAGACCTGCTGGAGCCGCAAAGAACCGCAAACGCGGCCGGAAGGCGACGATCAGACCTCAGCCGGAGCCGGGCTCGTGATGAATTCCCTGATCAGCGCCGTGATTTCGGCCGGGTGCTCGTGCAGGACCACGTGGCCGCTGTCGAACTCGACATACCGGCTGCCGGGCAGCGCGGCATGCAGGGCCCGATGGTGCTGAACGGGAATCAGATGGTCCTGACTGTTCCCGACGACCAGCGTGGGCGCGGTGATCCTGGGCAGCAGGTCCCTGATGTCGAGCCGCAGGTCCAGCTCGATCTGACGCAGCGCCCCGGGCGGCGGCGGCGCGGCCATCAGGGCCTGTGTCCCGACCCTGCTCACGAACCCCGGGCTGAACCCCACCAGCGGCCCGTACGCGGCGAAGCTCTCCCGATCGGTCGTGGCCAGCCGCCCCCAGGTGCGTAGGCCGAGTTCGAGGCGGCTGTCGTCGACGTGCGTCCAGCCGGCGATGAGGACGAGCCTCCTGACCATCTCCGGGTGTCCGGCGGCGATCGTCGCGGCCACGGCCGCGCCCAGCGAGAAGCCGACGAGGTCGGACGGGCCATCAAAGGTGGCCAGGACCTGGTCCGCCAGCAGGTCGAGGGTGAGCTCCCCACCCGGGTCCGCGGTCTGGCCGCTGCCCGCGTAGTCGGGGGTGATGACGGTGCGGATGTCGGAGAAACCCGGCACGAGGTGGTCGTAGTTGGTGGCGGCGTCACCGCCGCTGCCGTGCACCAGGACCAGTCCGGGGCCGCTGCCCGCCCGGCCGTGGTGAACGGCGCCCGAGCGGTGGGTGATCGTGGGCATGGTCGTGCTCCTAGAGGTTGCCGCCGCCGGTGGCGTCGATTCTCCCGCCACCTTTCTTTAGCGATCGCTACAGATAAACCGTAGCATAGCGATCGCTATAGAATGAGCGCATGGCCAGACAACGGACGTTCGACAGGGAGGCGGCGCTGGAGAGCGCGTTGCGGGCGTTCTGGGAGCGCGGCTACGAGGCGACGTCGGTGGCCGAACTCACCGCCGTGATGGGGATCAAACCACCCAGCCTGTACGCGGCCTTCGGCGACAAGCGGCGGCTGTTCGAGGAGGCGGTACGGCGTTACCAGCAGACGTACGGCGCCGCCACCACCCACGCGCTCGCCGAGGAGCCGACCGGGCGGCGGGCCATCGAGCGGGTGCTTCGCGATTCGGCGGCCGAGTTCACCAGCGCGGAGCATCCGGCGGGGTGCCTGATCATCACGGCGGCGGTGAACTGCGGGCCCGAGTCGGCCGAGGTGGAAGCCTTGCTGCGGAGGTTCAGACAGGAGACCAGGGCCGCACTCAAGAAGCGCATCGACGATGACGTGGCAGCCGGAACACTACCCGCCGACACCGACACCGAGGGGATGGCGGCGTTCTTCGCGGTCGTGATCCAGGGAATGTCCACACAGGCGCGGGACGGGGCAAGCGAGGACGACCTGCTCCGGGTCGCCGCCCTCGCCATGTCCACCTGGCCGACACCCGCCGCCTCCGATTGACCCACCTCATGCCGAACCCCCGGTGCCGGTCATGACAGAGTGCGGCCGGCTCGATCTGGCAATCGCCTGGTGGGGCCCGGCATCTACACCCGCATCACGCCGGTCGTGTCGTGGAGTTGGAACATGGCGGGGGAACCGGCGGGCGACACCTGGCATCCGTCGCACCGCGTCAACTGGCCGGGCGTGGCCGAATCCATAGAGTGACCTTACGCTTACACCAAGCATCCGGATGAGGCGAAGGAGTCCTATCAATGGGCGGTAAGCACGCAGGCGGAAAGAAGAAGGACGAGCCCCTGAAGCCCGCCAAACCCAATCCGGACAGGAAGGCGAGCGGAGGCAAGCGCGGCGGCGCCAACGACGACAAGGACGGCAGCGGCAGCGACGGGAGCGATGGCAGCGGCAGCGGCAAATGACCGACGTCGTCCGCAGAACCGACGCACTGATCGCAGAGGTCAGCGCCACCGTCCCCTGCGGTGAGAGCGTACGAGTCCTCTTCCACGCCGTTCCCCGCCACCTCTTCGTCCCGCCTTTCGGGCTGGCCTGCGCCAACGACGTCGGCCACCCCATCGATCGCGAAGCCGACCCCGCCGCATGGTGGGACGCCGTCTACAGCGACGCCACCATCGTCACCCAACTCGACGACGGCGCCACGGAGCTCACCTCAGGCCGGGGCGACTACACCTCCTCGGCCTCAGCCCCCAGCACCGTGGTCAGCCTGCTGCGCCTGCTGAACGCCGGGCCCGGCCACCACATCCTGGAGATCGGCACCGGCACCGGCTGGACCGCCGCGCTGCTGTCCCACCTGGTCGGCGAGCATGGCAGCGTGACCTCGATCGAAGTGGACGCCAAGGTCGCCGACCAGGCCGGCAAGAACCTCGCCACCGCCGGAACCCATCCCCAGCTGATCATCGGAGACGGCGCGCACGGACACGCCGGCCGCGCACCCTACGATCGAGTCCACGTCACCTGCGGTATCCGAACCGTCCCCCACGCCTGGATCGAGCAGTCCAGGCCCGGCGCGGTGATCGTGCTCCCGTACTGTCCCGGCTTCGGCGACGGCCACGACGAGGACGGCGCACTCTACCGCCTGTGGCTGGCCGACCCCGCCGACCCGTACTCATGGGGAACGGTGAGATGGCGACCGGACGCCGAAGAGTACGAGGTGTACCAGGTAGGCGACCGGCCCCTCTGGGACGAGGTCACCGACGCCTACTTCCGCTGGGTGTCCTGGGGCGAGCCCGGCCGCGACCGTTTCGGCATGACCGTCACCCCCGAAGGGCAGCGGATCTGGCTGGACGATCCCGAGCGCGGGCGCCTGCCCTAAAGTCCAATGCATCACCCTACGCGGCGACGCCCCGGGGCGGGGCGCGCGGTTGGATCAGGCCGAGAGGTTGCGCCTGGTTTCGGCGGCCAGGAAGGCCGCGCCGAGCATGAGCAGTGCCGCCGCGTAGAAGAGGGGCGTGGGCCCGGTCGGCGCGCCCGCGTCGCGTACGGCGCCCATGAAGTCGACGGCCGCCACCTTGTTGACCACGAGGTACCAGATCGGCAGGTAGACCGCCTGGAACACCCGGTGGGTGCGGCACACGACGCCGAGCAGCATGGCCAGTGAGGGGATGAACAGCACACCGGCCAGCCAGGCGGCGAGGCCCGGGACGTCCGCCGCGAGCGCCATGCGGATCAGCGGTGCCACGCCCAGGACAGCCGTCAGCACGACGCCGGACCCCCATTCCGCCAGCAGCCTCCGGCGGACCGCCGGGTAGGCGCCCAGCAGGCCCTCCATGCCGTGCTCCACCTGCTGGCTGCCAAGGCGGGACCAGATCAGCACGGGCCAGATCCAGACCGCGGGGAGGACGAGCCCGGTCACGAGGTCGCCCGGCACGGCGAATCCGGTCACGGTCAGCGCGGCGGCCACCACCCACCACCACGGGGAGACGCCGCCCACCAGGATGCGCACCTCCCCGGCGAGGAGCCTGCCGAAGGTGCCGCCGCTCTCGGTGGCCGTCTTCGGCAGCGTGAGGGCGGCGGTGGGCGCCGGGCGGTACACGGGGACGGCGGGCCCGGGGGCGTCCGCCCCGGCCAGGGAACCGGCGTCGGCCTCGTCCTCGGCGGGGACCCGCGCGGCGTCGCCGCGCCGGGCGCGCGAGGGGTCGAAACGGCCGAACCAGAGGGCGGGCAGCAGGGCCAGCGCCACCGCGATCACCACGATCAGCAGGCGGCTCGCGAGGAACCCGCCGCCGAGTTCGAACCCGTCCCAGCGGAATGGCGTGAGCGGTTCGGCGACCTGCGTGAGCCCAAGGCTGAAGGCGCGGTCGCCGCCCTTCCCGAACTCCTCGGTCAGGGCCGCCCCCATCGAGTCGGTGGCCCGGCCGACGCCGAGCCCGCCGAGCGGGGCGCTGGAGGACTGCCCGCCGATCCCCACCACCAGGGCGACGAAGAACCAGATCACGTTGCCGACCCCGCCGCGCAGCACCGGGACGGTCTCGAAGAGCACGGCCGCGGCGGCCGTCAGCGCCAGCAGGGGCAGCGCCATCACCAGGAAGGGCTTGAGCAGGGCGACCAGGTCGATCCCCCGGTCCTCACCGCGCACCAGCTGCATGGCGAGCGCGGTCACCGCCAGCACGCCGAGCATCGAGGCCAGCACCAGGAAGCTGCTGAGGAACTTGGAGGCCAGGAACAGGGCGTTACGGACGGGGGTGGCGGCCAGGATCTGGCCGACGCGGGTCTCCTCGTCCCGGGCGATGCCCTTGCGGACGACGTAGAAGCCGCCCAGGGTGAGCCAGAGCGCCCCAGCCAGGGCGGTCGCCACACCGACGTACGCGCTGTTGTAGGTGCCCCGGTACTCGCCGAGCGCGAGGATCACCCATCGGCCGTCGGCCGGGGGCACGGCCAGGTAGCCGAGGCCGACGGCGGCCAGCAGGACCACCAGGTAGACGGGGCGGCGCACCCGGTCCTTGAAGTCCCCGGCGGTCAGGCCGGGCAGGGCGCTCAGGTTCATCGCCGCACCGCCGGGCGGTCGTCGGAACGCCGGTCCGCGGCCCCCCGGATGACGCCGAGGTAGGCGTCCTCCAGGTCCGGGGCGACCTGGGTGGCGTCGCCGACCGGGGGCTGGGCCGACAGGACCCGCAGCCGTACCCCGGCCGAGGTGCGGATCATGCGGCTGACCACGTAGTGGCTCTGCACGGCGGAGACGGTGGAGGGGTCGACGAGGATCTCCCAGACCCGTCCCTTCAGGTCCCCCATCAGCTCCTCCGGGGCACCCCGGCGCAGCAGCCTCCCGCCGGCCATGACCGCGATGTCGGAGGCGACGGACTCCACGTCGGAGACGATGTGGGTCGACAGCATCACCACGCGGTCGGCGGAAAGGTCGCTCAGCAGGTTGCGGAACCGGACCCGCTCCTCGGGGTCGAGGCCGGCGGTGGGTTCGTCGACCACGATCACCCGGGGGTCGCCCAGCAGCGCCTGAGCGATGCCGACCCGGCGCAGCATGCCGCCGGAGTAGGCGCGCAGCGGCCGCTTCACGGCCTCGGTGAGGTTGACCAGTTCGAGCAGTTCCTCGATCCGCGCCTTGGCCGAGCGGGCGGAGAGGCCCTTGGCGGCGGCGAGGTAGGCGAGGAACTCGCGCGAGGTCAGGTGCGGGTAGACGCCGAAGTCCTGCGGCAGGTAGCCGAGGTGGCGGCGGATCGCGTCCGGGTCGGCGGTGAGGTCGGTGCCCTCGTAGCGGAGGGTTCCGCTGGTGGGCCTGGTCACCGTGGAGATGATCCGCATCAGGGAGGACTTCCCCGCGCCGTTGGGGCCGAGCAGGCCCACCATTCCGTGGCCGAGGGTCATGGACAAGCCGTCGACCGCGCGTTTGCCTCCCTTGTAGACCTTGGTGATGTCGATCAGCTCAAGCATGGTCTCCGCCTTCTCCGACTGCTCTGTCCGGCAGTTCTGTGTACGTGAGGGGCTGGCTCGCGGCCCGGTCAGCCCTTGAGGTCGGTGGGGTTGCCGTCGCGCAGCACGGTGGTGTCGCGCGGCACCTCTACGCGGAACTTGGTGTCGCAGTCGGCCAAGCCACTGCAGGAGGCGTCCAGGTCGAGCGTGTCGCCCTTCAGCTCCCAAGTGATGTCGCTGCCGCCGAGCGAGACGCCCTGGTGGAACCACAGGGTGACGCGGACATCCTTGATGTCGGCGGCGACCAGATCGGTCGGGTTGTCGTTGGTGCGGACGTTCAGCTTCTTGCCGCTGAAGGGGAACACCTTCTCCTGCGGGTCGGCCTTCTTCGCCTCGGCGCAGGCGGTGGCGGTGAGCAGCAAGCCGGCGGTGAGGGCGATCAGGGCGGTGACGGTCCTGCCGCCGGTGTTCTTGCCTCGGGTGAACATCGGGTTCTCCGTCTCCGGTCGGATGGTGATGGCTCAAGATTCCCGGAGTGCGGGTCCCCTGCCATCTACCGTTCGGCAGATATCCGGGGGCGGTCTGTCACCCCGGCCCGGTCAGGCCGCCGGTCCGTCCAGGGGCAGCACGCCGACGACGGTCCAGCCCGCCGGGCCTGGCCCCGCTTCGAGGCTGCCCCGCAGGCCGGTGAAGCGCTCGGTGAGCGCCACCAGGCCCGTACCACCGTCGGCGCGGGGGGCGGGGGCGGGCCCGGTGGGCCGCCCGTTGTCGTCGGAGACGGCGACCCTGAGCCCGCCCGCGCCGCGAGCCACCGCGACCGTCACCAGGCGGGCCTCGGAGGCATGCCTGCGGATGTTGGTCAGCGCCTCGATGACCAGGCGGTACGCGGCGTCCTCGACCTCCAGGGGCAGCGCCCCTGCAAGCCCGGGCGCCAGGTCGAGGGCGGTTCGGACGCTGCCGGACCCCTCGAAACGCTGCAGCAGGCCGGCCAGGTCGCCGAGGCCGTGCACGCGGGTGGGCGGGGGTTCCGTCTGGGTGCCCGGCTCGCGCAGCACCCGCAACGTGTCGTCCATGGAGGCCAGGGCCCGCTGCCCGGCGGCCTCCAGCCGCTCCAGCAGAGCCTTGGTCCGCGCCTCGTCGTAGTCGACGAGGCGCGCCGCCTGCGTCTCCAGCAGGATGCCGGTCACCTCGTGCGCCACGAAGTCGTGCAGGTCCCGGGCGACTTGGAGGCGCTGGTCGCGCCGGGCCCTGCTGATCGCCTCGGCCCTGCGTTCGTCCTGGGCACGCTGGTGCAGCCCGATCCCCACTGCGGTCAGGGCCAGCACGGCGGCGGCCAGGACGCCGAGGACCGACTGCTCCAGCACGCTGTGGGAGTTCTTCAGCGAGAAGCGGAGCGGCAGAACGACGGCGGCGGACGCGGTGAGCGTCCCGAGGACGGCGGCCGGGAGTACGGGCGCCCGGCGCACCACCCTCACCAGCAGCACCAGCAGCGCCGTCAGCTCGAACGGCAGCCAGGGCAGCGCCCACTTGGCCTCCGCCCAGCCGTCGCGCAACAGCAGGAAGCCGAGGTCTCCCAGCACGGAGACCGCAGTGGCGGCCGCCACTGCCCTCGGCAGCGTGAGGCTGCCTAGGGGATAGGCCGCCATGGCGGCCACCACGGCGAGGGCGGTCGGGACCACCACGAACAGGGCTTCGATGGGTGCCACGAAGGCGGGCAGGACAACCAGGCAGGTCACCAAGGCGCAGACCGTGGCCCGGCGGTTGGTGTCACGCATCATGTCAGTCCGCATGGGGGCGAGCGTACGCACGAACGGCGCGTCTGATATCTGCCGTTCGGTAGAGGCGGAGCACGGCGGAATCCTCTTCCCGTACGGGGCTCGGGCCCACTTCCGCCCCGCCCGCCGGCGTCACTTCGGGCGGCGGCTGAAGGTGTATCCGGCTTCGAAGGCCCGGATGGCGATGCCGACCCGGTTCCGTACCCCGAACTTCCGCTGGATGCTCGCCACGTGAGTCTTGACGGTCCCCGGCGAGATGAAGAGCTCGGCGGCGATGTCGGCGTTGGTGCCGCCTTCGGCGACCAGGGCGGCGACCTCGCCCTCCCGCTCGGTCAGCGCCTCCGAGGGGAGTGCCGAGTCGCCCGGCGCCCTGTTGCCGGTCACGTGCCGCAGCAGCCGTACCGTGATGGACGGGCTGATCAGGCTGTCCCCGGCCATGGCGGCGCGTACCGCCTCCACCAGCAGGGCGGGGCCCGAGCGCTTCAGCAGGAACCCGGAGGCGCCGTTGCGCAGCGCCGGATACACGTACTCGTCGAGGTCGAAGGTGGTGACCACGACGACCTTGGGCCTCGGCTCCGGCGCCTGGGGCCCGGCCAGCCGCCGGACCACCTCCAGGCCGTCCATCCGCGGCATCCTGATGTCGGCCAGGACCACGTCCGGCTGGAGGCGGCGGGCGATCTCCACCGCCTCCACCCCGTCGGCCGCCTCACCGACCACCTCCATGCCCTGCTGGCTCTCGAAGATGACTCGCATCCCCCGCCGGACCATCTCCTGATCGTCCACGAGCACCAGTTTCACCGTCATAGAGGCAGCTTGTCAGGAATTCAGCTCTGCCGTGCCACGCTCTTGGGACGCATGTCGGTCCAGTTCTCCTCCACGTACGCCACGACGGCCGCTAGCTAAGCGGCGTCCCCGACGCGCGTGCTCCTAGAGGAGGGTGGCGCCGGTTACGTCGAACTTGGTGAGGGCTTCGTCGACTCTGGCGAGGGTGTCCGGGTGGAGGGTGAGGTCGGCGGCCAGCAGGTTCTCCAGGATGTGGGCGGGGGCGCGGCTGCCGGGGATCGTCACCACGTGCTCGTCCTGGTGCAGCAGCCACGCCAGCGCGAGCTGGGCCGGAGTGATGGACAGTTGGGCTGCCAGGGCGCGGATGGGGGCGTAGCTGTCGTTGTTGGCGGCCAGGTTCCTGGCGGAGAAGCGGGGGGCGTTGTGGCGGAAGTCGCCGTCCTCAAGAGACTGCACGGTGCCCGTGAGGAAACCCGTGCCCAGGGGGCTCCAGGCGACGATGCCGACGCCCAGTTCGCGGGCCGCCGCCAGCAGGTCGGCGTCCACCGGACGCCACATCGACCACTCGTTCTGGACGGCCGTCACCGGGTGGACGGCGTGGGCGGCCCTGAGCTGGGCGGCCGTGACGTTGGAGAGGCCGACGTGGTTGATGAGGCCGTCCTTGACGAGGTCGGCCATCGCCCCGACGGTGTCCTCGATGGGCACCCCGGGGTCCGGGTAGTGCGCGTAGTACAGGTCGATGACGTCGGTGTCCAGGTTGCGCAGGCTGCGTTCCGCATAGCCTCGGACGAGGGCGGGGTGGGCGTTCACGCGGAGTTCCTTGTACGCGTACCCGACGGGGTGCGACCTGCTCGGTTCCCCCTCCGGGATGGCCAGGCCGAACTTGGTGGCCACGACCACCTCGTCCCTGCGACCCTTGATGGCGCGGCCGACCAGGCGTTCGTTGTGGCCGTTCGTCCCGTATGCGTCACTCGTGTCGACGTGGGCGGCTCCCGAGTCGAGGGCCGCCTTGAGCGCCGCCTCCGCGCGGGCGTCGTCGATGTCGCCGTAGACGCCCGGCGACAACACCATGGCGCCGAACCCGATGGCGGGGACCTGCAGCGTTCCGAGTGAGCGTGTCTTCATGGCCTCGATCCTGCTGCGGGAGGGGCGGCGGAGTCCAAGACCCTTTGCTATAACCACTGGTTATGGATGTGCATCTGCGCGAATTGCGGTACTTCGTCGCGGTGGCCGAGGAGTTGAACGTGACGCGCGCCGCCGAGCGGCTGTTCGTCTCCCAGCCCGCCCTGTCCAAGCAGCTCAGGGTGCTGGAGCGGCAGATCGGGTTGCGGTTGTTCGAGCGGATGCCCAGCGGGGTGACGCTCACCAGGCAGGGCGAGGCGCTGCTGCCGGTGGCCCGCGAGCTGCTCGAACGCTGGAACGCCGGGCTTGAGAGCGCGCGGGCGGCGGCCCCCACGGGGACGCTGGTGATCGGGATGCAGACGGCCGTGGGCAGGGGGTTGCAGCAGGCGGCGCTGCGGCGTTTCCGCGAGGTCATGCCGGGGTGGGAGGTGTCGTTGCGGCTGGTCGGGTGGGACGATCCGAGCGGCGGGCTGGCCGACGGCTCCTCCGATGTGGCGTTCATCTGGTTGCCGGTGCCGCCGGGGTTGAAGACGTATGTGCTGGCGACTGAGCCCAGGGGCGTGGCCATGCCCATGAGCCATCCGCTGGCCCGCCTGCCGGAGATCCCGTTCGAGGCGCTGCGCGACGAGCCGTTCATCGCGCTGCCCTCGGCGGCGGGGCCGCTGCGTGACTTCTGGCTCGCGCGCGAGGAGCGTGACGACGAGCCGGTCGTCGGGGTGACCGCGAACACGGCCGAGGAGGTGTTCGAGGCCGTGACCAGCGGGCTCGGGGTCGTTTTGGTGGCGGAGGGGAACGCGACGCTGTACAACAGACCGGGCATGACGTACCGGCCGGTGACCGGGCTGCCTCCGGGGGAGTTGGCGATCGCCTGGCGGGCAGAGGATAGAAGTCCACAAGTCAGGGCATTCATCGACGCACTACGGCAAGTCACTACTAAGGTCTGACGCGACATCGGATCTCGCAGAAGGGTGACCCATGAGCGACTACACGACCACCTTCAACCTGATCGACGCCGACAAGGACGGCCGCATCTCGGCCGTCGAACTCGTCCGGCTGATGGAGGTGCTCGGCCAGCCCGTCACGCTGGAGACCGCGCAGGAGGGCGTGCTGAAGCTGGACAAGGACGGCGACGGCCTGATCGATCTCGAGGAGTTCGCCGCCTTCGTGGACAAGTAACTAAAAACAAGCTCTTGCTACACAACTTCTGTTGCCTGGGTCACAATGGCGGCAGGAGGGACGATGGCCATCAAGAGTGAAGGCAGCGAAAGCCGCACACCCGCGGACATCGTACGAACGCTCAGAGCCGGCATCGGCCGGGTCTCCGAAGAGGTGATCGAGGAGATCCAGACCCGGATCCCCGAGTACGCCCGGCCGTCGGACGAGCTCTACATCAAGGTCGTCAGGATGGCGGTCGAGCAGGCCGTCGAGGGCTTCCTCGACCGGGTCGAGAACCCGGACGCCCCCTGGGACCCCGAGCCGTTCCGCATGATCGGCAAGGGCGAGGCGGCCGAGGGCCGCACCCTGGAGGCGCTCCAGACCGCGATGCGGCTGGGCGCCCGGGTCGGCTGGCGGCGGCTGACGGAGATCGCCGGCCCGCTCGGGTTGTCCCCTCAGTCCCTGTACGACCTGGGCGAGGCCATCTTCGTCTACCTCGATCAGCTCGCCGCCGCCGCGGCCGAGGGCTTCGAGGAGGCCACGGCGCGCGCCGCCGGCGAGATGGAACGCCGCCGGGGCCGCCTGCTCGACCTCCTCCTCAGCCGGCCGCCCGCCGGCGCGGAGGCCATCGCCGACCTGGCCAAGGCGGCCGGCTGGCGGCTGCCCAAGAGCGTGGCCTGCGTCGCCCTCGACGACCACCCCTGCGCCCCCGCGCTGCCCCTCGACGTGCTGATGGGGCTGGACCGGCCCGTACCCTGCCTGCTCGTCCCCGACCCCCGCGGCCCCGGCCAGGCCCAGATGCTGGGGCACGCGCTGCGCGGATTCCCGGCCGCCATCGGACCCGCCGTCCCGCTGGCCGCCGCCGAGACCTCCCTGCGGTGGGCGCGAGAGGCCCTGGAGCTGTCGCGTCGGGGCGTGCTGCCTCGCGGGCTGCTGCGGTGCGAGGACCACATGGCGACGCTGGTGGTGTTCAAGGACGAGGAACTGGTCAGCGCGATGGCCGAGGTGCGGCTGGCGCCGCTCTCCCACCTGCGGCCCACCCAGCAGGACCGGCTGGCCGAGACCCTGCTGGCGTGGCTGCGGCACGGGCGCGGCGCGGGCGAGGTGGCCGCGAGGCTGCACGTTCACCCGCAGACCGTGCGTTACCGGCTGCGGCAACTCGAGGAGCTCTACGGCGACCAGCTCGCCGACCCGGACATCCGCTTCGAGCTGGAGATCGCCCTCCGCGCCCGCCAGGCCCTCACCCCCTGAACGGCGAGTTCCTTCACGGCACGTCGAACGTCTTGCGTCTGGTCGCCCCGACGACCTCGATCCCCTTGGTGCCGAGGACGCCGTCGAGCGGGAGCGAGACCGTGTAGGGGGCCGTGGCGGGCAGTCCGATGCCGGGCAGCGTGCCGACGACCTCGATGCCCCAGTATTCGGGCTGCCTGACGTAGACCAGCGGCACCAGTTGGACCGACATGTTCATGTAGGGCTTGGTGCCGCTCACGACCAGGATGAACGTGCCGGGCACGATCCCCGGATGGATGCTGACGTCGTCCCAGTCGATGAGGCGCGAGGATTGCGAGGCGGGCAGCGAGGAGAAGTCCTCGGACATGGTTGACACCCCCTGTTGACCACGGGCGGAAAGCGCCGGTGGGCTAAGAAAGTCTCACGGAGCAGGGGGCCGAGCAACGGACATTCCGGAACAGGGACAACACCCTGGCGGCGGGGCCACCGGGTTGCGACGCCGCAGCGGGCGGCGCCGCAACCGGCTCGTGTCAGGCGGCGTGCAGGTAGACCTGGCCGAAGACCTCGGACAGGTTCTTCAGGTCCGTGGCCACGTCCACCTCGGGGTTGGCCGGGTCGTAGATGGTGGCCAGACGGGCGCGGACGGTGCCGAGCTTCTTGAGCTGGTCCCAGGTGGCGTTGGCGGCCCACTTCTCGCCGTGGACGCGGTTGACCTGGCCCTGGCTGTCCTTCCAGCGGGTCCACAGGGTGACGGTCTCGGCGGCGTCGTCCTGGAGCGGGGCGGCGATGCGCTCGGTGATGGCCTTGGCGGCCTGCTCGGCGTTGAGCTGGGCGGCCCCGACGGCGGCGAAGGAGGCGTCCTCGGCGGCGATCTGGGCGAAGGCGTCCCAGGCGCGGGCGCGGACCTGGATCCACTGGTTGCGCTGGGCCTTGGCGGCGTCGATCTTCCAGGTGGCGTACTCGGCGGCCATGTGGCCGTTGTCGAGGGCGAGCTGGTCGATCTGGCCCTTGGCCAGCCAGGCGCCGATGCGCTCGGGGTCGAGCAGCGGGTACTTCTTGGTCATCTCGGCCTTGCAGGCGTCGTTCGCACCGCAGCCGAACAGCGGCACCACCGTGTGCGCGGCCAGCTTCTTGCCGGGGGCGAGGGTGCGCAGCGCGGTCGAGGCCTCGGCGACGAACTTGTCGATCTCCTCGGCCGTCGTGAACGTCTGGTTGAAGCCGAGCTGCGAGGTGAAGCGGATGCCCACGACGCCCGGCTGCGCGGCGGCCAGCGCGGCGATCTTCTTGGCGGCCTCGGCGAGCTTGCCGGCCTTGAAGTCGTCGGCCAGTTCGGTCTCGATCCAGATGCGGGTGTTCGTCTTGGTCTCGGCGACTGCCTTGGCGGCCTGCCCGGCGGGGGTCTCCTGGGCGGCGCTCTTGTCGGCGGCGGTGATGCCGGTCGGGTCGACGAAGCACTGCTCGCCGTTCTGGCACTCCGGCGTGCCGCCGTCGTCGGCGCCCTCGACGTCCGGGTCGCCGACGTCGTGCATCTCGCCGTCGCCCTCGGAGTCGGTCGGGCACTCGGCGCCCGGCTCGGTGCAGTCGACCATGATCGAGTCCATGGGGCCCGCGTCGATCATGTTCTGACCGTCGTTGTCGAGCCAGAACCTGGCGATGTCGGCGGCCTCCTCGGGGGTGGCCATCCAGCGGCAGACCACGTACGCCGGGGTGTCGTCGGCCATGAGGTCGTTGCAGCTTCGGGGGTCGTCCTGCGACCACGCTGGAACGCCGATGCCTAGGAGTGAGAGGGCGAGTCCGATGACGAAGAGCTGCCGCAGCCGCAGTCGCATGGCACCTATGCTTCCAGGGGGTGATCGTGGGCAAATAGCACAATATCCGGACGATCAACAACCTTCAATGAGATCCACCGCCTTCTTCACACCGGGCGACAGCGAGAGTCATTCGTCCACCTCCACCCACCTCCAGCCGGAGCCGTCCGTCCGTACCACCCGGGTACGCCCCTCGGTGACCCGAACCCACCCTGGCCGATCAGCCGAGGGCACCGGCTTGGCGAGGGTGATCACCGGATCGGTGTCCGCGCCGAACACGGCCGGCCGCCCGCCCCGCGTCAGTGGCCGGTACCACTCCTCCTTGACGGGCTCGACCGGGGCCTCGGCGGGCCCCTCCGGGAGCTCGACCCGCCGGTGGAGCCGCCGCAACGGCCCTGGCAGCCACCAGTTGGCCCCGCCCATCAGCCGCATGGCGGCCGGCACCAGCAGCGCCCGCACGAGCGTGGCGTCCACCAGGATCGCCACGAACATCCCCACCCCGAGCAGCTTCACGATCGTGATCCCCGCCGTGGAGAAGGCCCCGATGACCACCAGCAGCAACAGCGCCGCGCTGGTGATCACCCCGCCGGTCTGCCGCAGCCCCGCCGCCACGGCCGCCGCGTTGTCCCCCGTGCGCAGCCACTCCGCCCGCACCCGCGAAAGCAGGAACACCTCGTAGTCCATCGACAACCCGAACACCACGGCCAGGATCAGCACCGCCACGGTGGCCTCGACGGTCCCCGTAGAGGTGAAGTTCAGCGCCGAGGCCAGGTGGCCGTCCTGGAAGGCCCACACGATCACCCCGAAGGAGGCGCCGACGGACAGGACGTTCATCAGCAGCGCCTTGAGCGGCAGCACCAGCGAACCGAACGCGGCGAACAGCAGCACCCCCGTCACCGCGCAGACCACCAGCGCCATCCACGGCAGGGTGGCGGCCAGGCTCGCCATCAGGTCCATCTGCGCCGCCGTCGGCCCGCCGACCACGACCCCGCGCACGTTCGGCCCGGGCTCCAGCGCCCTGATCGCGGTGACCAGCGCCCTGGCCTCCTCCGACATGGGGTCGCGATCGTAGCGGACGGCCAGCCGCACCGCGCCGCCCTCCTGCGACAGCCCGGCCACCTCGACGCCCGTGACGTGGGGCAGCCGCCTGATGCGGTTGGCGAGGGGCTTGGCGTCGGACGGCGTCACGGGCGTGACGGCGCCGATCGCGGAATGGCCCTGCCCGGTCGGGCCAGGAGTGGCGGGGTCGTCGGTGAAGGAGCGTTCGACCAGGACGTGGACGTCGATCGGCGACATGGAGTTCCTGGCGAAGTCACGGTCGACGATCTCGGCGACCCGGCGGCTCTCGGAGGCGGCGGGCAGCACGCGATGGTCCACGTTCCCGAAGGACACGTGCAGGAACGGTACGGCCAGCGCCACCAGCACGGCGGTCACGGCGAGGAGATGGAGCAGGGGCCGACGCATTACGCTCGACGCGACCGCGTGCCAGAACCCGCCGTCGCGCCGCGCGTACCCGAAGTCGGGGGTGAGCCGCAGCGCGTCCACACGCCGCCCGAGCACGCCGAGCACGGCGGGCAGCACGAGCAGCGCGGCGGCCGTCGCGACGACCACGACGGCCGCCGCGCCGAGCCCGATCGAGCGCAGGAACATCTGCGGGAACAGCAGCAGCCCCAGCAGCGCCGTGGCCACCGTCAGCCCGGAGAAGGCCACGGTACGACCGGCCGTGGCCATGGTCGCGACCACGGCCTGCTCGTTGGACGCCCCTGCCCTGATCTCCTCCCTGAACGCCTTGAGCACGAAGAGCGAGTAGTCGACGGCCAGCCCGAGCCCGAGCATGGTGACGACGTTCAGCGAGAAGACGGAGACGTCGGTGACCTCGGTGAGCAGCCGCAGCAGCACCAGCGCGCCGACCACCGCGACCAGCCCCACGACCAGCGGCAGCACGGCCGCCACCAGGCTGCCGAACACCACGACGAGCAGCACCAGCAGCACCGGCGTGGAGATGGCCTCGGCCCTGGCCAGGTCGGCGGCGCTCTGGTCGTTCAGCTCGGCCAGCAGCGGCACGGGCCCGCCGACCTGGACCCGCAGGTTCTCGACGTCCCTGAGGCGGTCCGCGACCTCCGCGTACGCGCGCTGCCCGTCGCCTTTGAGGGTGACCAGCGCGTACGTCGAATGCCCGTCCTTCGACACCATCCGCTTCGACCCGGTCGTCCAGTACGTGGCGGACGTGCGCACGTACCGGCCCGGCAGTTTCCGCAACGAGTCGTGCACGGCCTTCTTGTAGCGGGCGTCGCGCACCTTGACCGTCGGGTGCCGGTAGATCACGACGACGTCGGGGGTGTCGGCGGCGTACCAGTCCTCGGCCCAGTGGGCGGCGGTGGTGGAGTCGGCGGCGGGGTCGTCGAAGCCGCCGTCGGCCATGCGCCCGAACAGCTCCATCCCGAGCGGCGCGGCGAGCACCACCGCCGCCAGGCTCAGCACCAGCAGCGTCCACCTCCCGCGATAGACCAGGCGGCCCGCCGACTCGAACAAGGGCGCCCTCCAGGTACGCCGACAGCAGGGACCTAGAAAATTACGGGACGAAGAGGTTCGATTCTTGCCAAAGCCCGGCACATTACGCGTTCGGTCTTGTCACCTCCGTGACAAGAAATATTGGGGAGACAGCGGCGGAGGAGAACGGCAGAATTACTGAGTTTGGCCGTTTTTCCAGAGGGGTTCACGCCGGTGCACAGCTATCTCCGCGACCTCAGCCTGCTTCGAGACCGCCGGTTCTCGCTGCTGCTGGCGGCCAGGACGATCTCGGTCCTGGGCAACGCGTTCGCTCCCGTGGCGCTGGCGTTCGGCGTGCTGGACCTGCCCGGCGCGACCGCCACCTCGCTGTCGGTCGTGCTCGCCGCGCAGTCCGTGCCGATGATCGTGTTCATCCTGGTCGGCGGCGTGATCGCGGACCGGTTGCCGCGACAGCGGGTGATGATGGCCGGCGAGATCCTGATGGCGGCGGGGTACTTCGCGCTGGCGGCGATGCTGCTCACCGGCTGGACCCCGCTGGCCGCGCTGGGTGTGGCGGCGGCGGTGACCGGGGTGGCCGCGGCGATCACGTTCCCGGCGCTGACCGGCATCATCCCCGAGGTGGTGCCGCCCGACCGGCTGCAGACCGGCAACGCGCTGCTCGGCCTGGGCGCGAACGCCTCGCGCGTGGCGGGGGCGGTGCTGGGCGGCGGCACGGTGGTGCTGTTCGGCGGCGGCTGGGCCCTGGTGGTCAGCGGTGCGATGTTCGCCGTGGCCGGGGTGCTGATCGCGATGCTGCACCGGACGCCGGCCCCGGCGGACGATGGCGGCGCGAAGCACTCGGTGCTGGCCGACCTGCGGGACGGCTGGCGGGAGTTCAGCTCGCGGCAGTGGATCTGGGTGGTGGTCGCGCAGTTCTCGGTGCTGATCATGGGCATCCAGGCCGGGCACGGGGTGCTCGGGCCGCTGTACGCCAAGGAGAACCTGGGCGGTCCCGCCGCCTGGTCGGCGTTCCTGACGGGCGAGGCCGTCGGGACGATCGTCGGCGTGCTGGTCTCCCTGCGCGTGCGGCCGAGCCGGCCGATCCTGGTGGCGGTGCTGCTGTGCCTGCCGACGGCGCTGCCGTACGTGCTGCTCGGCCTGGACGCCCCGCTGTGGGCCATCGTGGCGGGGGCCTTCGTGCTCGGGGTGTGCTTCGACGTGTTCGGGGTGTTGTGGCAGACCACGATGCAGCGCGAGATCCCGGCCGAGTCGTTGTCGCGGGTCAGCTCGTACGACGCGCTCGGGTCGCTGATGTTCGGGCCGATCGGGCTGCTGCTGGCCGGGCCCGCCGCCGGGCTGTTCGGGACGGAGGCCGCGCTGCTCGGCTGCGCGGCCCTGGTCACGGTGTCCTCGCTGGCCGCCCTGCTCTCCCCCGGGGTGCGCGATCTTCGCGCGTCCCGGCTCGTTCACGCGGATGTGAAATAGGCGCCCTACCCGACCTGGCCGCTCGTCCTCAGGCCGCGTGACGGGGTCCGGTCGTGCAGGCCGAAACGGGGCTCGGGCTCGTGGTCGCCGTCCAGCACGCCCGCCACGTAGCCGGCCAGCGCGGGCGCGTGCTTGAACCCGTGCCCGGAGTCGCCGCCCAGCAGCCACACCCCGGGCGAGATCTCGGCGATCACCCATTCGGCGTCGGGCGTGAGCGGGTACTGGCACACCTGGCTGAACAGCACCGGAGAGTCGGCCAGCGTGGGGAACCTGCGCCGCAGGTAGGAGCGGGCCTGTTCGACGCTGCCCGCGTCCACCGCGCGCGGGCCGTGCTCAGGCTCGTACGGCGGCCCCTCGGCGTCGGAGGTGGCCTTCATCCCGACCCCGTCCACGTCGCCGTGCCCGTAGGCGGAGGCCCCGTAGTCCACCCAGGCGGGCGTCTCGGGGACCGACCAGGCGGACGGCACCGCGAAGTGCACCGTGTCCTGCTTGGTCACGGTGATCGGCACCTCGTCGAACAGGCCGGGCAGCCACGCGCCGCACGCCCACACCACCCGGTCGGCCCGCAGCGGCGCGCCGTCGACCTCGACCGCGTTCGTGTACGGCGCGTCGTCCCCTGCCACCGGCACCGCCCGCCCCCTGACCAGCCTGACCCCGGCCTCAACCGCCAGACCCGCCGTCACCTGGGTGGCCCGCCTGGCCCTGAGCACGCCCGCGTGCGGCTCCCAGAGCAGGAAGCTGAGGTCGTCGCCCCGGAAGTCGGGGAAGAAGCGGCTCCCCTCGGCCGGGTCGAGCAACTCGCAGTCGATGCCGAGCTCCTTCAGCACGCGGGCGCTGGCCCGCTCCCACCCGTCGGGCGTCCTGGCGAACCAGACCATGCCGGCCTCGTGGTACAGCCGCTCGCCTGCCCGCTCCTCCAGCCGCCGCCAGCCGCTCCTGGCCTGCCAGGCCAGGCCGGCGTACCAGGCGTCGGATCCGTGCGCGCAGCGCAGCAGCCGCGTCTCCCCCGCGCTGGCCTGGCGGACGTGGCCCGGCTTGTGCTGCTCGACGAGCGTCACCTGCCAGCCGGATTCGGCCAGCCGCAACGCCAGTGACGACCCCCAAATGCCCGCTCCTACCACAATGACCGATTTCATGAGAACACGGTGACCACAGACCGCCCCGGATGGCAAGGCTCGTTCAGACGATGATCAACCGGACCACGACGCCCGCGCAGTTGCCCGCCACGCAGATGCGCACCGGCACCTCCGACAGGCCCGCGGCGGCGGGCACCCCGCCCACGTGGCCGTCGGGGCCGATCGTCACGCCCTTCGGCAGCTTGGCGTGGTCGGTCACGGTGAAGGTGGGCACGACGCCCGTCGGGCCGCCGTTGACGCCGATCTCGCCGTGCAGCGCCACGCCCGCCTTGCCGGGGAAGGTCAGCTCGCGCGGCTCCCAGGGCACGTTGCTCAGCACGATCAGGGTGAGCTTGTGCTCCTTGCAGGAGCGGCCGGCGCAGATGTGGACCGGGACGACGTAGGTGCCGGGGCGCTGCGGCCTGCCGTGCAGCCTGCCGTCGCGGTCGACCTTGACCCCGACGGCGAGGTAGGCGGGGCGGAAGGTCAGGCCCTTGGTGGTGGGCAGCAGCGACTGGCTCGCCTCGATGCCCTCGGTGAGGTAGAAGGTGTTCTCGACCAGGGTCTGGCCCGGGTGACTGAGCGGGAGCCTGCGCGCCATGTTGACCATGGGGGTGGTGAGCGAGGGGACGGCGGCCGTCAGGGCGCAGATGAGCAACCCGGCCGGCAGAAGCACCCACCTTCGCCGCATCGTCACCCCCCTGGCTCGCTCTTTCGTTACCTACCCCTTCACGGCCCCGCGTCACTACATAGCGTCACGACATAATCGAACGCATGGCCGCTGAATCCGCCCAGACCCTCGAACGCGGGCTTCGCCTGCTGAGACTGCTCGCCGACGGCAGGGGCGGGCGCACTCCGACAGAGCTGAGCGCGGAGTTGTCGCTGAGCCGTCCTGTGGTGTACCGCCTGCTGACGACGCTGCTCAACGAGGGCTTCGTGCGCAGGGACGGCGAGGGGCGGGTGCATCTGGGGTTCGGGCTGCTGGTGCTGGCCCAGGCCGTGCAGCCGCTGTTGCGCGCGGCGGCGCTGCCGACGCTGCGGCGGCTGGCCGAGCAGGTCGGCGCGACCGCGCACCTGACCGTCGCCGAGGGCGACGACGGGCTGGCCGTGGCGGTGGTGGAGCCGTCCTGGACCGACATGCACGTGGCCTACCGCGAGGGCTCGCGGCATCCCTTGGCCAAAGGCGCTGCTGGGCGGGCGATCCTGGCGCTTCGCGAAGGGCGTGGCGACTACTTCGTGTCAGAGGGGCAGTTGCAGGAAGGGGCTCGGGGCGTCGCCGCGCCCGTCACCGGGTTGCCCTGGCTGGAGGCGTCGGTGGGGGTGGTGACGTTCGGGCCGCTGGAGGAGTCGACCGGGCCGAGGGTGGTGGAGGCGGCGGCCGAGCTGGCCGCGGCACTGGGTTGACATCGCCGAACCGATGGCGGACGGTTAGTTTCATATAAAGGACGCTAACGTCCGCTTAACGGACATCTTGGAGGAGCGGATGCCGTACTACCGGGTCGTTGGGGAGGTGCCGCGCAAGCGGCACGTGCAGTTCAGGCGGCCGGACGGCGGTCTGTACGCGGAGGAACTGATGGGCGAGGAGGGGTTCTCCTCCGACTCCTCGCTGCTCTACCACCGCCACCTGCCGACCGCGATCGTCAAGGCGGAGGCGGTCACGCCCCGGGCCGAGACACGGCTGGAGCCCAACCTGCCGCTCTCGCCGCGTCACTTCCGCACCCAAGAGCTGACGAGCGCCGGCGACCTGGTCATGGGGCGCATGCCGCTGGCGGGCAACGGCGACGTCCGATTGTCGTACGCCACGAGCGAGCGGCCCAGCGAGCTCTACCGCAACTCGATGGGCGACGAGTGCGTCTACGTCCAGCGCGGCAACGTGCGCTTCGAGTCCACCTACGGCGTGATCGAGGCCGGCGAGGGCGACTACGTGGTCATCCCGACCGGCACGATCCACCGGTGGGTGCCCGACGGCCAGGTCAACGTGCTGGCCATCGAGGCGGCCGGGCACATCAGGCCGCCCAGGCGCTACCTGTCGCAGTACGGGCAGTTCCTGGAGCACGCGCCCTACAGCGAGCGCGACCTGCGCGCCCCCGCGGAACCGCTGCTCGCCTCCGGCGAGGAGGTGCCGGTGCTGGTGCGCACGCGGGGCGGGCTGAGCCGGCTCGTCTACCGCGACCACCCGTTCGACGTGGTCGGCTGGGACGGGTGCCTGTATCCGTTCGCCTTCAACATCAACGACTTCGAGCCGATCGTGAAGAGGACGCACGCGCCGCCGCCGGTGCACCAGACGTTCGAGGGGCCGGGGTTCGTGGTGTGCTCGTTCTGCCCTCGGCCGCTGGACTTCCATCCCGAGTCTGTGCCGATCCCCTACAACCATCACAACGTGGACTCCGACGAGTTCATGTTCTACGTGGGCGGCGACTACTCGGCCCGTCAGGGGTCCGGCATCGACATCGGCTCGATCTCGCTGCATCCGGCCGGGTTCACCCACGGGCCGCAGCCCGGCGCGGTCGAGGCGGTCATCGACGCGGTCTCGCGCGGTGTTACGGCCACCAGCGAGATGGCCGTCATGATCGACACCTTCCGCCCGCTCGACCTCGGGCAGGGCGCGCTGGCCTGCGAGGATCCCGAGTACGCGTGGACCTGGGCACGATGAGCGTCTACACCGCACTGATCGACGACGCGGGCCTGTTCCCGCCGACGTCGCTGCACATGGACGAGGCGCTGGCCCGCAACCGCCGCGACCTCGAACACGGCTGCTCCGTGCTCACCAACCGCTTCCTGTGCCCGGGCAGCCGGCTCGACCGGCTGCGCAGCATGGCCTTCCGTCCCCGGCGCATCGGCCTGATCCTCGACACCCGGGAGGTGCCGGCCTTCGACGACCTGCCCGTCGACTTCGTCGAGGCGGCGCTGCCCGCAGACACCACCGTCGAACAGCTGGTCCAGAAGCTGGGGCTGCCCGCCCACGTGCGGCTGTTCGTCGAGGTGGCGCCGCGCAGGATGGCCATCGACGTGCCCGACGGCGTGGGGCTGAAGGTGCGCTGCGGCGGCGCGACGGGGGAATCCTTCCCCGCGGTGGAGCATCTGGCCACGTTCATCAGGTTCTGCGTGGAGCACGACGTGCCGTTCAAGGCCACGGCCGGGCTGCACCACGCCGTGCGCCACTTCGACCCCACGCTCGGCGTCGACCGGCACGGCTTCCTCAACCTGCTGCTGGCGGTCTGCGAGGCCGTGGAGGGGCGCGATCCCGTGCCCGTCCTGCGCAGCACCGACGTGGGCAATCTCGTCCGTCTGGCGCGGACCGTACAGGAGGACACCGCGAAACGGGCGCGGCGGCTGCTGGTGAGTTACGGTTCGTGCAGCACCAGCGCGCCCATCGAGGACCTGCGCGCGCTCGGCCTGATCGAGGAGGACAGCCGGTGAACTGGGGCGTGGACAACCTGCCGTACGGCGTCTTCTCCAGTCACGGGCGCGAGCCCAGGGTGGGCGTGCGCTACGGCGACAGGGTGCTCGACCTGGCGTCCGCGCTGCACGACGAGGTGTTCGCCACCCCCTCGCTCAATGCGTTCATGGCCCGCGGCCGCGCGGCCTGGCACGACACCAGGACGCTGATCAGGAACAAGCTCACGGGCGACCTGTCCGTCACCGAGCGGCACCTGATCCCGCTGGCGCAGGTGGAGCTGCACCTGCCGTTCGAGGTGGCCGACTACGTCGACTTCTACTGCTCGATCGACCACGCGAGCAACATCGGCAAGATGTTCCGCCCCGGCACCGAGCCGCTGCAGCCCAACTGGCGCCACCTGCCGGTCGGCTACCACGGCAGGTCGGGCACGATCGTGGTGTCGGGCACGCCGGTCAGGCGCCCGCACGGGCAGCTCGGGGCGGGCGTGTTCGGGCCGTGCGCGAAGCTGGACATCGAGGCGGAGCTGGGGTTCGTGGTGGGGGCGCCCACCGATCCCGGCTCTCCCGCCGGGGCCTTCGAGGATCACGTCTTCGGGGTGACGCTGGTCAACGACTGGAGCGCGCGTGACATCCAGTCGTGGGAGTACGTGCCGCTCGGGCCCTTCCTGGCCAAGTCGTTCGCCACGTCGATCTCGCCGTGGATCACGCCGCTGGAGGCCCTGCCCAGGATCCCCGGCCGCGCCCAGGACCCCGAGCCCGTCGGCTACCTGCGCAGGCGGGCCGACTGGGGGCTGGACCTCACCCTCGACGTGCTGTTGAACGGGGAGGTCGTGTCGCGGCCCCCGTACGCGTCCATGTACTGGACGCCTGATCAGATGCTCGCGCACATGACGGTGAACGGGGCCCGCCTGCGTACCGGGGACCTGTTCGCCAGCGGCACAATCTCGGGGCCCGAGCGCGACGAGCGCGGCTCGTTGATCGAGCTCAGCTGGAACGGGAGCGAGCCGATCAAGCTGGCCGGCGGTGAGACCAGGACGTTCCTGCAGGACGGCGACACGGTGACGATCCGGGGGTCGGCCGGTGGGCTGGCGTTGGGCGAGGTGACCGGCACCATCGTTTCCTGATTTTTCCGACATGTAACTTGACGTGCTCGCGCCGTGACTCCCCGCTACCCTGGGACCACCCCTTCCCTCGGAAAGCAGGACTCCCATGCGGCGTGCCGTGCCGATGATGCTCGTCGTCCTCCTCCTGGCGTGCGGCTGCGCCGCCGTGACGGCCGAGACGCCGTCCGCGCCGCCCGTCGTGCGGGTCTCACCGGCCCTCGACAGCAGGCACGCCAGGACCGACCACGGCGTGGTGGTCACGGCGCTCGGCGGCACGCTCAGCCGGGTCCTGGTCTACGAGGGAGGCGAGCCGGTGCCGGGCCGGCTCGACGGCTCCCGCACGATCTGGCGCTCCGACTGGACGCTCAAACCCTCGGCCGAGTACACCGTGAACGCCACGGCCGCGGGCGAGGCGGGCCCGGCCACCGTGGCGACGGGCCGTTTCCACACCCGCGCGGCGCAGCGCACGTTCCAGGTCGCCTCCACCACACCCCTGCCCGGCGAGACGGTCGGGGCCGGCATGCCGGTCATCATCGACTTCGACGGCCCCATCACCGACAAGGCCGCCGTCGAGCGGGCGCTCGAAGTCACCGCCGCCACCCCGGCCGAGGGCGCATGGCGGTGGACCAGCGACACCCAGGTGATCTACCGCACCCGCCGGTTCTGGGCGGCCAGGCAGCAGGTCACGGTCAGCGCCCACCTGGCCGGGGTGCGCGGCGGCCCCGGCCTGTACGGCGCCACCGACTCCACCTTCGCCTTCACCGTCGGCCGCAGGCAGACCAGCGTGATCGACACCAAGGCCCACGAGATGATCGTCGAGCGCGACGGCGAGGTCGTGCAGCGCATGGCGATCAGCGCGGGCAACGCCACGACCCGTGAATACACCACGACCAGCGGCGTCCATCTGACCATGGACAAGGGAAATCCCGTACGCATGATCTCGCCGGGGCGGCAGGAGGGCGATCCCGGCTTCTACGACATCATGATCGATCATGCCGTGCGCATTTCCAACAGCGGCGAATACGTGCACGCCAAGGACAACGTGTGGGCCCAGGGCCGGGTCAACGTCAGCCACGGCTGCGTCAACGCGCGCCCCGATCAGGCGGCCTGGTTCTACGACAGTTCCCTGCGCGGCGACCCGGTGATCATCACCGGAACCGGCCGTGAGCTGGAGTGGGACAACGGATGGGGTTTCTGGCAACTCCCCTGGGAGAAATGGACATTGGGGAGCGCGCGTCGTGACGCCGATCCCGCAGGTGGATGGGTGTCGAAAAGGTAAAACCAGGATTACCGTAGAAAAGGGGAAACACTAGCGAAGACAGGCCCGTTGTCCTAGTAGGAGGGCCGGACATGGATGAATGGATCATCTGGGTAATCCTCGCAGTCGTTCTCGGCATGGCCGAACTGTTCACACTCACGGCCGCATTCGGGCTCCTGGGAGTGGCTGCGCTGCTGACCGCCGCCACCGCGGCCATCGGGTTGCCAGTCCCCCTGCAGTTACTCTTCTTCGCCGTCTCGTCCGCGGCCGGCCTGGTGGTGCTGCGGCCGATCGCGATGCGCCACATCAGACAGCCGCCGCTGCAACGGTTCGGGGTCGAGGCACTCGTCGGCAAGCCCGCGTACGTGGTCGTCGAAGTGACGGGCCGCGACGGGCGAGTGCGCGTCGCAGGCGAGGAGTGGTCCGCACGTGCCTACGACGAAACCCTGGTGATCCCCACGGGGGCGACCGTAGACATCATCGAGATCGAAGGGGCGACAGCCCTCGTATATCCCCGGGAGTGAGTCATGGATCCGCTGTTCCTGGTCGGGCTGCTGATCATCCTGTTCGCGGTGTTCACCGTGCTGAAGGCCGTCAGGATCGTCCCGCAGGCGCGGGCGCGCAACGTCGAACGGCTCGGCCGCTACCACCGCACGCTCAAACCTGGCCTCAACTTCGTCATCCCCTACATCGACCGCGTCTACCCCACGATTGACCTGCGCGAACAGGTCCAGTCCTTCCGCCCGCAGCCCGTCATCACCGAGGACAACCTGGTGGTCGAGATCGACACGGTCCTCTACTTCCAGGTCACCGACCCCCGGGCGGCGGCGTACGAGATCGCCAACTACATCTTGGGCGTCGAACAGCTCACCGTCACCACGCTGCGCAACGTGGTCGGCTCCATGGACCTCGAAAAGACCCTGACCTCCCGCGACGCCATCAACAGCCAACTGCGCGGCGTCCTCGACGAGGCCACGGGCAAGTGGGGGCTGCGCGTCAACCGCGTCGAGATAAAGGCCATCGACCCCCCAAAAACCATAAAAGACGCGATGGAGAAGCAGATGCGGGCCGAGCGTGACAAACGCGCCGCCGTCCTCAACGCGGAAGGCCAGCGCCAGTCGCAGATCCTCACCGCCGAAGGCGACAAGCAGAGCCGCATCCTGCGCGCAGAAGGCCAGCGCACCGCCGCGATCCTGGAGGCCGAAGGCCAGTCACGCGCCATCGACCAGGTCTTCCAGGCCGTCCACCGCAACGACCCCGACCCGAAACTGCTCGCCTACCAGTACCTGCAGGTGCTGCCGCAACTCGCCCAGGGCGAAGGCAACACCTTCTGGGTCATCCCCAGCGAGGTCACCTCGGCCCTGCAGGGAGTCTCCAAGGCCTTCACCGAGGCCCTGCCCCGGTCGGCGGCCACGCGGGAAGAGGTGCCGGAAACATCGGAGATGGACGAGGACGTCGCCAAGGCCTCAGAAGCCGCCGCCGAAGCGGTGGCCGACGCCCAGGAGGCCGAAAGCCCCAAGGGCCCGCGCCAGCTCACGCAGGGGGGCCAGGAACCGGACCCGCTGGCCGACCTGGAGCGCAAACCCACGGAAGCCGAACGCTGACCGCTCCTTGCCGGTCGTTCTTCCCGCGAGCGATCGGCAAGGAACTCCGGCGGTGCACCATCACCTATGCGGCTTATCCAACCTTGGAACACCGACGTTCTTCACGACGATGCCCGCCGCACCATTCGTGCGACGGGCATCGTTCAACAATCCCGGATCAGTGGGACAGCGGCGCGTCCGTCGTGTCCACCAGTTCGCAGTCGGCGATCGGCCCCTCGCCGACCCTGGCCCAGATGCCCGCCACGGTTCCAGCGCCCGTTTCCGAGACGCTGAACTCCAGCACTCCCGTCTGCCCCGGGCCGATCACCTTGGGGTCGATGACGAATCCAGGCTCGTCGCGCGGCGCCTGGAACGCCGACAGCGGCGCCTCCTCCGGGCTGAGGAAGTGGCTGCTGCGGGGCTGCGGGCTGCACTTCTTGCCGTGCGGGATGTAGTCGACCACCACGTTCGCCCCCATGTCCCGCAGGTCCTGCTGGAGCTTCTTCGGGTCCTTGGCCTCGTTGATCGTGATGTGGATGAGGCCGTCGGCGCGCTTGTCCAGCGCGTACGCGGGAGTCCCGAACAGCAGGGGCACCGCCACGGCGGCGGCGGCCGCGAGCCCCACGGCGGGGGCCAGGACGGCAAGGCGGGGGCGGCGGCGGGGACGCCGGTCGATCTCGGTCATGACGAACTCCTTGAGCAGTCGGTGACGGCCCTCGGGAAGATCGCGTTCGGCCGGCCAGTTCATTGGATCTCCTCCTTGTCGGGGCCTCGGTCACCTATTACCTGTCGGTTCGCCGGAGGCGGTTCCCCGGCTGCGGCGAGTCTTTTGCGCGCACGTGACAGCCGGGACCTGACCGTGCCCACCGGGATGCCGAGCGCCTCGGCCGCCTGGGCGTAGTCGAGGCCCGCCAGGACACATAGCGCGAACACGTCCTGCTCGTGGCGGCGTAAGCGCCCGTACGCCTGGCGGACGGCGGCGAGGCGTTCGGCGTCGTCGATGCGGCCCACGACCTCGTCCGCGAAGTCGGGCACCGCCTCGTCCCTGGGCATCCGGGCCAGGGCGTCGTCGTGGCGGCGGGCGGCGCGGCGGACGTTGCGGGCGACGTTGGTGGCGATGCCGAGCAACCACGGCTTCAGCGAACCTCCTTCCGCGTCGATCCTGCCGCGCAGCCGCCAGGCTTCGAGGAAGGTCAGCGCCATTATGTCTTCGGCGGTGGACCAGTTTGCGGTCAGCCTGAAGGCGTGGTTGTAGACGGCCTTCGAGCATTCGTCGAAGAGCTGCTCGAAGGCGGCTCTGTCTCCATCACGTATTCGGCCGCGTAACGACATATCCACATTTATCTACTGTCCGCCCCGCCCCTCAGGTTCCCGCCCACATCCGCCCTGCGGATCGGGCCAGGTGAAGGAATGGGAGCTGTGCACCCGCACGGCCTGATGCGCGAGCGCCCCGGACAACGCGAACGGGTCAGGCCGCCGGACAGGGCCCACCACGCCCGCCTGCCGCATCTCCCGCGTGATCTGCCGACGCGTACCCAGTCGCGGAGCGGCGTCGTCAGGGATGGGCCGTTGCGATGAGGCGTCGCAGTGCCGCCTGGGCCGGTGGGCCCCACGTGGCCTTGCCGCCTGGCCGGCCGTGGACACCGGCGTCGCCGACGTGGAGGCCGACGAGGGCGCGGATCACGGCCCATCCGCGGGCGCGGCGACGGGTCGCGGCGTCCGGGGTCGGCTGGTAGGCCGCGTAGAAGAGGTCGGCGGCGCCGTCCGGCAGCAGGGTCCAGGCGGCGGCGAGGTCGACGGCCGGATCGCCGGCGAACAGGGCACCGAAGTCGACCACGCCGCAGAGGGCGCCGTCCGCGGTCAGGACGTTGGCCGGATGCAGGTCGCCGTGGAGCCAGAGCGCCGGGCCGGCACCGCGCGTGACGGGGGCGCGGTCGGCGGGCTCGCCTGGAACCCAGGTGGTGACGATCCAGGGCCGCGGAAACCGCGGCGAGGGCTCGCCGAGGCGTTGCGGAACCGGAACAGGCAAAGGAAGGCGCGGGGCGGGGGCGGGCAGCCAGGTGTGCTCCTTGAGCAGCAGCTCGTCCGCGATCTCCCCCACCCAGGGCAACCGGACGGCGAGGTCGTCGCCGAGCCGCCAGAGCTGGTTGGCCCAGCCAAGCGCGCCGAGCCGCACCGGGCGATCGGCCAGGTCGGGGTGCTGGTCACGCAGCAGATCCCGCACCAACTCCGCGGTGATCTCGATCTCGGTGTGAGTCATGCGGAGTAACAGTAGCCGGATGGCGGCCTGCCCATTCCGACTATTGGAGGGGAGCCGGCTCGTGACTCAGCAGGAGGTGCGAAAAGTCTTCACGCCGACTTGGGACGGCGCCCACGTGAGTCCGTCATTGGATGACGTGGGAGGTTACTGCATGCACTTGTCGGCCTCATTCCAATAGGGCTTGTTCGACGGCGTGAGGCCCTCTTCCGTTTCGCTTCCGTACCGTTGAGAATTACGCCTGCCGATAATTACATAAGCCCAGATAATGGGTTTGCAGGTGTAGGTTCGGCGTGCGCGAGCTTCGGCCACCGGAGCCGCGAGCCGCCCATGCGGGATCCCACCGCCCTTGAGAGCCCTTCTGGCGTTCCCCTGACCACCACATGAAGCAAACCTGTGGGGGCACTTAAGAATCCCTCGATGGACACGCTCGAAGGAGAACGGGCACAGTGCGTTAGGTTCGGACTAGGGGGAATGCGAAGCCATGAAAGCGCTGGTCAAGGAGACGGCCGAGCCGGGCCTCAGGTTGATGGACGTGCCGGAGCCGGAGGTGGGGCCGGGCGAGGTGAAGATCCGGGTTCTGCGAACGGGCATCTGCGGCACCGACCTGCATATCAGGAAGTGGGATGACTGGGCGCGGCATACCCTCAAGCTCCCGCTCATCGTCGGGCACGAGTTCTCCGGCCAGGTCGTCGAGGTGGCCCCGGGCGTCGAGGACGTGGCCGTGGGCGACCTCGTCAGCGGTGAGGGTCACCTGGTCTGCGGCAAGTGCCGCAACTGCATGGCCGGCCGCCGGCACCTGTGCCGCAACACGGTCGGCCTCGGCGTCAACAGGGACGGCGCCTTCGCCGAGTACCTCACGCTTCCCGCCTCGAACGTCTGGGTCCACCGGCTCGCGGTCCACCCCGACGTGGCGGCCATCTTCGACCCGTTCGGCAACGCCGTCCACACCGCCCTGTCCTTTCCCCTGGTCGGCGAGGACGTGCTGATCACGGGCGCGGGCCCGATCGGGCTGATGGCGGCGGCCGTGGCCACGCACGTGGGCGCGCGCAACGTGATGATCACCGACGTCAGCGACGAGCGGCTCGATCTGGCCCGCAAGCTCGGCGTCTCCCTGGCGCTGAACGTCTCCCGTTCCGGCATCGCCGAGGGCATGCGCCGGCTCCACCTTCGGGAGGGCTTCGACGTGGGCCTGGAGATGTCGGGCAACCCGGCGGCCGTCCGCGACATGATCGCGAACATGACCCACGGCGGGAAGATCGCCATGCTCGGGCTGCCGTCCGAGGAGTTCGCCATCGACTGGGCCACGGTCGTCACCTCCATGCTCACGATCAAGGGCGTGTACGGGCGCGAGATGTTCGAGACCTGGTACAACATGTCCGTCCTGCTGGAGAAGGGCCTCGACCTCACTCCGGTGATCACCGACCGTTTCTCCTACCAAGACTTCGACGCCGCCTTCGACACGGCCGCGAGTGGCCGAACGGGCAAGGTCATTTTGGACTGGAGCGGAGGAGCTCGGCCGGAGAGAGCGAGGAACGAGCCAACGGAGGCCGAAGCGGCCGCGACCATGGACAGGAGCGCTTGATGTTCACGAACGTGCGCCAGCAGTTGCGTACCACGCTCGACGAGATCACCGAGGCCGGGCTGCTCAAGCCTGAGCGCGTGATCACCACCCCGCAGGGTTCCCAGGTCAGTGTGGCCGGCCGTGAGGTCCTGAACTTCTGCGCCAACAACTACCTGGGTCTGGCCGACCATCCCGACGTGGTCGAGGCGGCCAAGCAGGCGCTGGACCGGTGGGGGTTCGGCATGGCGTCCGTACGGTTCATCTGCGGCACCCAGGAAGTCCACAAAGAGCTCGAAACCCGCCTGTCGGACTTCCTCGGCATGGAAGACACCGTCCTGTACAGCTCGTGTTTCGACGCGAACGGCGGCGTGTTCGAGACCCTGCTCGACGCCCAGGACGCGGTGATCTCCGACGCGCTCAACCACGCCAGCATCATCGACGGCATCAGGCTCTCCAAGGCCCAGCGCCTCCGGTACGCCAACCGCGACATGTCCGAGCTGGAGGCCAGGCTCAAGGAGTCATCGGACGCGCGGCGGCGGTTGATCGTGACCGACGGCGTGTTCTCCATGGACGGATATGTCGCCCCGTTGCGGGAAATCTGCGACCTGGCCGACCGGTACGACGCCATGGTCATGGTCGACGACTCCCACGCCGTCGGCTTCGTCGGCCCGACCGGCCGGGGCACGCCCGAGCTGCACGGCGTCACCGACCGGATCGACATCATCACCGGCACGCTCGGCAAGGCGCTCGGCGGGGCCAGCGGCGGCTACGTGGCGGCCCGCAAGGAGATCTGCGAGCTGCTGCGCCAGCGTTCGCGCCCCTACCTGTTCTCCAACTCCCTCGCCCCCGTCATCGCCTCGGCGTCGCTGCGCATCCTCGACCTGCTGGAGACCTCGAGCGAGGCCCGCGAGCAGCTCCGCGCCAACACGGCCCGCTTCCGCGGCGAGATGAGCGCGGCCGGGTTCGACATCCTGCCCGGCGACCACCCGATCGTGCCCGTGATGATCGGCGACGCCGCGAAGGCCAGCGCCATGGCCGATCGCCTGCTCGATCTGGGCATCTACGTGATCGGCTTCTCCTACCCCGTGGTGCCGCACGGCCAGGCCAGGATCCGGGTGCAGCTCTCGGCCGCCCACTCCACCGAGGACGTCGACCACGCCGTGCGGGCGTTCGTCCAGGCTCGGGGGTGAGCACCCGCTCGTTGTGGGCTAGCGAGTGATCGTCAAGGTGTGGGCGGGTGCGAGCTGCGCCGGGATCTCGATCTCCACGTCGGCGCCGCGCTGTTCCCACGCCAGCTCCCCGGGCGCGCCGAGCAGCCCGACGTGGGTGTCCGGGGGGAGCGTCAGGTCGCGGACGACGACGGGTCCGGGCCGCAGGCCGGCGAGGACGACGGCGTAGACGCGGTCGCCCGCCTGGGTGAAGCGGATCTCGCTCCCGTCGGCGGTGACCGCACGTGTGCGGTTCCACGGCCGTGTCCCGAAGATCGCCTCCCCGTTGGTCTCCAGCCACCGGCCCAGCTCGCGCAGGGGCTCCTGCTGGATCTCGGGGATGCGCCCGTTGCCGTCGGGGCCGACGTTGATGAGCAGGTTGCCACCCTTGCTCACGACGTCCACCAGCAGGTGGACGAGGTCGGCGCCGCCGAGCAGGTCGGCCCTGGTCTCCTGGGCGTTGTAGCCGAAGGAGGTGCCGAGGCCGCGCGTCAGCTCCCAGGGGCGCGGGATCACCTCCTCAGGGCAGCTGTACTCGTGCGTCTCCACGTCGAAGTGGAACGCCGGGGGCTTGACCGGCAGCTTCTTCCCGCTCTTGGCGAGCATCTTCAGCGTCGCGCCGATGAACTTGAGGTAGAGGAAGCGGCCGATGGGGTTGCGCGGCATGCCGAGCTGGGTCCAGCGGTCGTTGACCACGCCGTCGGCGACGGTGTCGTAGTAGTGGGCGAAGATCTCGTGCTGGTCGATCTCCGCGGGCCAGCCCATGTCGTTCCAGAGGATCGACGGCTCGTACCGGTCGATCAGTTCCCGCCACTGCGCGGCCGCGTAGCGCGCGTACTCGGGGCCGAGGGCCTGTTGTTCCATGAGGTCGGGCATGGTGCGGACCGGCTTGTCGGTGAACGTCCAGTCGATGCCGCCACCGTAGTAGAGCCCCATCCGCAGCCCTTCGGCTCTGACGGCCTCGGTGAGATCGCCGACGAGGTCGCGGGAGGCCCGGTAGTCGGCGGGCATGTGCGGGTTCGGCACGTTCGTGGGCCACAGTGGGAAGCCGTCGAGGTGCCTGGCATGACGACGTACTGGGCGCCCGCGCCGGCGAAGAATCGCGCCCAGTCGCCGAAGTCGACGTTCGCCGCCGCGTCGTCGAACTGCCGGCGGAAGCCGGTGTAGGGGAAGTCTTCGCCGTACGTCCGCGCGTGGTACCGGGCGGTGGGCGAGCCGGGCACACGCAGCGCGTTGAGGTACCACTCGGCGTAGGGCATGTCGCCCCCGGTGTCCTTCATCGCCGTGAGGTCGTTCATGAAGCTCAGGAAGTCGCCCGCCTCGGTGTCGGCGTAGGCGGGGACGGAGTACAGGCCCCAGTGGATGAAGACGCCCAGCTTCGCGTCCTGGTACCAGCTGGGGATCGGCCGTGTGTCGAGCGAGGCTTTGTCCGGCCGGTAGTTCACGGTATCTCTCCTGATGTAGCAAGGCGCACAAGAGTGCGCAGTTCGTGCTCGTAACTGGTCAGGTCGAAGTCGGGCTCCACGCTGAGCACGCGCAGGATGCCGTCACGCATGGAGCGGATGGCGATCGCGACGGACCGTGGGTGGAACGCGCGGAACTCTCCCTGCCGCTGGCCCTGGACGAGCAGGTCTTCCAGCGCGTCGATATCGGCCTTCATGATCTTGGCGAGGGTGGTGCGCGAGCCGGCGGTGATGTCCAGCACGGCCACCAGGTGCTTGCGGTGGGTGCGGATGAAGTCGAGGTTGGCGCTGACGAAGGCGTCAAGCCGGGCGGCGGGGGCGAACTCGGCGTCGACGCGTTCGCGGACATGTCCGGCGAACGCGGTCATGACCTCGTCGACGATGGAGTCGATGAGGTCCTGCCGGTTGGCGAAGTGGTAGGTGATCAGCCCGGTGCTGCTCAGCCCGGCCTTCGTGGCGATCCTGGCGAACGACGCCTTGGCGTAACCCTCGTCGGCGATCACCTCGACGGCGGCCTCGACGATCTGCGCCCGTCTGGCCTGCTCGGTCAGCGACCGTTGCTCGGGTGAGCTGTTTTTTGCTCGCACAAGCAAACCCTAACGCACAGTCAGCGACGGAACGGCAGCGAAGTGCCCGAACGGCGCCTTCAGCATCATCCTGGACGTCCGCGCACAAGTATCCTCACAGCGTGATAGACACGCGGCGGCTGCGCACCCTGCGCGCGGTGGCCGACCACGGCACGGTCACCGCCGCGGCGGCGGCACTGCACCTGACCCCGTCGGCGGTGTCCCAGCAGCTCGTCGCGCTGGAGCACGAGGTTGGCCACCGCCTGTTCACCCGTGACGGGCGCGGCGTCCACCTGACCGCCGTCGGCAAGATCATGCTCGGCCACGCCAACGAGGTCCTCGCCCAGCTCGAACGCGCCGAGGCAGAGGTGGCCGCCTACACCACGGGCGCGGCGGGCGAGGTCACCGTGGCCTGCTTCGCCACCGCGATCAGCGCGGTGCTCTCCCCCGCCATCGCGGCCCTGCGGGCCACGAACCCCGGTCTGCGCGTACGCGTGCTCGACGCCGAGGGCGACCACGGCCTGGCCATGCTGCTGGACGGCGAGGCCGACCTGGCCATCGCGGTCGAGTACCGGGGCGCCCCCGACGCCGCCGACCGCCGGATCTCCCGTTCGCCCCTGTACGCGGAGCCGTTCGATCTGGTGCTTCCCCACGACCACCCCGAGGCCGAGTCGGCGACCCTGGTGTCGCTGGCCGACGAGACCTGGATCGGCCCCTATCCGGGCAATCCTGTGCATGATGTGATCACGTTCGCGTGCCAGCAGGCGGGGTTCACGCCGAACCTGGCCCACTGCTCCGACGACTTCCGCGCCGTGGTCGCCCTGGTCGGGGCGGGGTCGGGGGTGGCGCTCGTGCCCCGGCTGGCGCTACGTGACATGACGCTGACCGGAGTCGTGGTGCGTCACACGCCGGGGCCTGAACGCCGCGTCTTCGCCGCCGTACGCCGAGGCGCCGACTCCCATCCCCTCCTGAGCCCGCTCAGGTCGGCACTCCGGACGGTCGCCCGTTCGCTCGGCACGGGGTGAGCTCGGCACGGGGTGAGAGGAATCAGGCCCGGTTGAACAGCCCTCGCTCAAAGGCCACAGCGACGGCGGCGGCGCGGTCGTTGACGCCGAGCTTGGCGTAGATGTGCAGCAGGTGGCTTTTCACGGTGGCCTCGCTGATGAACAAGCGGGAAGCGGCCTCGCGGTTGGTGGAGCCGCGGGCGATCAGCGCGAGCACCTCCAGCTCGCGTGCGCTCAGCGGATCGGACGGCGCGCGCACCTGGCCGATCAGCCGGGTGGCCACGGAGGGAGACAGAACTGCCTGGCCGCGCGCGGCGGCCCGCACGGCGCGGACCAGTTCCTCGGGCATCGCGTCTTTCAGCAGGTAGCCGGTCGCGCCCGCCTCGATGGCCGGAAGCACGTCGCTGTCGGTGTCGTAGGTGGTCAGCACCAGGATCCTGGCCGTGCTGCCGCGCTCGGCCAACCGCCTGATCGCGGTGACCCCGTCGGTGCCCGGCATCCGCAGGTCCATCAGGATCACGTCGGGCCGCAACTCCTCGGCGAGGCTGACCGCCTGCGCGCCGTCACCCGCGACCCCGACCACCTCGAAGCCCGGCTCGCCGGTGAACATGCCGCGCAGGCCGTCGCGGACGATGGGATGGTCGTCGACGACGATCAGCCGGATCGGGGGCTCGCTCATCGGGGCTCCTGAGCCGGGACGGTGGCCGAGACGGCGGTGCCGGCGCCGGGCTCCGACTCGACCTCCAAGCTGCCCGCCAGCCTGGTCACGCGCTGCCGCATGGAGGTCATGCCGAAGCCGCCGCTGTGGGCGCCCAGGACGAACCCGGCGCCGTCGTCGCGCACGTCCAGCGTGACCACGTCGTCCATGTACGACACGGTGACGCCGACCCGGGCGGCGCCCGCGTGCTTGCCCACGTTGGCCAGGGCCTCCTGCGCCACTCGCAGCAGGGTCACCTCCACCTCGGGGTGCAGCGGCCGGGCCGTGCCGGTCGTGGCGAACTCGGTCCGCACGCCGTGGATGTCCTCCCACCGTTTGGCCACCTCCGCCAGCGCCTCCGGCAGCCGGGCGGACTCCAGCTCGGCCGGTCCGACGGCGTGCACCGACCGGCGGGCCTCGGCCAGGCTGTCCCTGGCCAGCCGTGCGGCGTTGTCGAGGTGGCGCTGCCACACCGCCGGGTCCTCCTTGGCCCGGGAGGCCGCCTGGACCTGGGTGATGATCCCGGCCAGTCCCTGCGCCAGCGTGTCGTGGATCTCCCGTGCCATGCGTTGGCGCTCGTCGGTGGCGCCTGCCTCGCGGGCCTGCAGGAGGAGCTGGGCCTGGAGCCCGGCGTTCTCCCGCATCGTCTCCTCCAGCTTGGCGTTGGTCTCGGCGAGCTGATCGACCATCTTCTTTCTGCGGACACTCTGGTCGGCGGTCACATCACCGAAGGTGCTGAACAGGACGACCAGGACCACGATGGCGACGATGAACAGCACGTAGGAGGAGATGATGGCCGGGTCAGGGCCGGGCAGCCCGCCGGAGTAGCCGGTGACCGCGGCCACCGCCGTCGCGGCCACACCCACGATTCGCCATCGCCCACGCAGCAGGTGCCAGGAGTGCACGTAGCCGGTGAAGGCGAAGAAACCGGCGAACCATGGGCTGAGCAGGCCCAGCGCCGCGACGAACGCCACCAGCCCGGCGATGTAGAGGCCCGCCGCCTTGCCGTTCGCCATCCGGTCAGGGTGCAGCGTGACCATCCACAACATCCATCCCGCGGCGAGCGCGCTCAGCCCCAGGACGCCGAACCGCTGCTCCCACGAGAGGTCCCCGGCGAGCAGCGCGAGCGCCGCCGAGACGGCCAGCAGCACGTAAGGAAGGACAGCCAGACCGGTGGCCACCCGCCCTTCCGCGGTGTCGAGCGCGTCGGATGACATCGCCGACTTACTCCCAGCGGAAGAAACGGGCCGCGACCAAACCGATGACCAGCGCATATGCCGCCATTATCGCAAGAAGTAGGGGCTGTGTCGCCGCCCCGCTCCAGGCGTCGTGGACGGCCTGCCTGAACAGGCCGAGCGGAGTGAACTCGCCGATCGCGGCCAGCAGCTCGGGCATGGCCTCCTTGGGCTGCATCAGGCCGCCGAGGAAGGCCAGCGGGAAGTAGAGCAGCACGCCGACACCGTTGGCGGCGCGCCCGCTCGCCGCGGTCGCGGCGATGAGCAGGCCAACCGCGAAGATCGCCGAGGTACCGAGCAGGAAGGCGGCCACCATCGCCACGACGCGGGCGGGCGGGGACGCCTGGAAGATCACCACCGAGACCGCGACGAGCACCGCCGAGGCCAGCATCGCGAACACGAGCTGGAGGATCATCTGCACGCTCAGCAGGGCGCCCGGGCTGACCGGCGTGGTGGACAGCCGGCGCAGGATGCCCCGCTCCCGATAAGTGGCCAGGGTGGTGGGCACCATGTAGAGCCCCACCAGCCCGACCGCGATCGTCATCGACATCGAGGGCAGCGTGGTGTCCCCCGGGCCGGCCCCGCTGCTGAAGATCACCAGGATGAAGAGCGGGACCGCCATGCTGAAGAGCGCGGCGGGGTCGCGCAGCAGCAGCTTGGACTCGACCTTGGCGAGTTTCGAAAAGCCCGTCATCAGATCTCCTGGGTGTCGAAGGCACGGCCGGTCAGGGCGACGAAGGCGTCGTCGAGCGTGTGCTGCTCGACCCGCAACTCGGCCACCGGGACCTGGGCACGGGCCAGCGCGGAGGTCACCACGCCCGCGAAGTCCCCTCGGCCCGCGACGATCACCCGGTCGCCGGAGCGGGTCACCGACACCACCCCCGGCAGCGCCGTCAGCACCGCGTCGTCGAACGGCCTCAGCGGCCGGAACCGCAGATGCTCGTCGGCGTCCACGGCCGAGATCAGGTTCGAGGGAGTGTCCAGAGCGACGATCCGTCCGCGGTCGAACACCGCGACCCGGTCGCACAGCTCCTCCACCTCGTCCATGTAGTGGCTGACCAGGACGACCGTCACGCCCGCCGCCCGGATCCGCTTGATCAGCTCCCAGGTCACCCGGCGCGCGGCCGGATCCAGCCCCGTGGTCAGCTCGTCCAGGAAGACCACCTTCGGGTCGCCCACCAGCGCCAGCGCAATGAACAGGCGCTGCTTCTGCCCGCCCGACAAGGCGCCGAACCTGGCCTGGCGCTTGTCGGCCAGCCCCCACTCCTCCAGCAGCTCACGCCAGTCCTTGGGCGCGCGGTAGAAGGAGGCGTACAGGTCGAGCGCCTCCCACACCTTGATGTTCTCCGGCAGGAGCGACTGCTGAAGCTGCACGCCGACCTGGTGGCTCAGCTCCCGTCGATCCTTGACCGGGTCGAGGCCGAGCACCCTGATCGATCCCGAGTCGGGCCGCCGCAATCCCTCGGCGCACTCCACCGTCGTCGTCTTACCCGCCCCATTGGGCCCGAGGATGCCGAAGATCTCGCCCTGCTCCACGGAGAAGGACACCTCGTTCACCACTGGGAGCCTGCCATACCTCTTGACGAGGGCGTTCGCCTCGATGACTGCCATGCACCCACCCTGGCCGGACACCCCCTCGCCCCGAATCGCCCGCCCAGCCAGGATCCGCTGCTGATACGGCTCAGCGCAGAATCCACCGATCGGTTGATGCATTCTGCGAAACACTCCGACTTAGCCGGACATCTCCAGAGGTGTGTTGATTCACCTAACGGAAGGAATTGCCCCATGGGGCCACCCGAAGCCGGGCCCGAACAGCGCTTCGAGGAGATCTACATGACGTGCTACCCCGCCGTCGCCACCTATGTCAGGCGGCGGGCCACCTCGCCCGACGACATCGCGGACGTGATCGCGGAGACGTTCACGACGGCCTGGCGCCGGATCCGTGACATCCCCGAGGGTGACGAGGCCCGGCTCTGGCTGTATGGGGTCGCCCGCCGCGTCCTGGCCAACCACTTCCGCGCCGAGGAACGCCGGACCGCCCTGGCCGTACGGCTGCGCGAGGAAACCACGACCTGGACGCACTCCGCCGCCGGCCACGACAGCGCCGCCTACCAGGCGTTCAAACGGCTGTCGGACGACGACAGGGAGCTGCTCGCGCTGGCCGCCTGGGAGGGGCTGAGCGGGCCCGAGATCGCGAAGGTACTCGGCTGCTCACGCGGTGCCGCCAGGATCCGGCTGCACCGCGCCCGCAAGCGGCTGGCCAAGGAGCTGGCCGACATCGACCCGGACCTCACCGCCTACGGCGAACGTGCCGTCGCCCTCGCGAAAGGCCAGTCATGAAACAGGACATCGACCGCGTCGTCGCGCGATTCGCCCCACCACCCGTCACCGATGTGAGCGAGGGCGCCAAGGATCTCATGCACGAGATCATGGCGGCCGAGTCGCCCGCCGAAGCCCGCCGCAGGCCGCGCCGGTGGGTCGCCATTCCGGCGGGCGCGCTGCTGACCGCCGCAGCCGTCGCACTGACCTGGATGTTGCCGAACTCCACCGCCAGCGCGCTGGACATCGAACGGGAAGGCGACTACTACGTCATCCAGATCAAGGACCTGTATGCCGACCCGGACAGCTACAAGACGCAGCTGCGCACCGTCGGGCTCGACGTCTCGCTCAAAGTGATCCCCGCCACGGCCGCCTTTGAGGGCCAGGTGTTCCCGACAAGCCCGGACAACAAGTACATCACCGAAATCACGGGCATCTACCCACCTGGCCCGTGCGACAAGCTGGACGGCTGCGCCATCGGGGTGAAGATTCCCGTCGATTTCAAGGGCACGGCCAGCATCGAGATCGGCAGAAAGGCCGAACCGGGCGAGCGCTACCAGTCCTTCACCACCTGGGACGTCAAGGGCGAGCCTATGCACTGCGTCCCGTACCGCAACAAGACCGTCGCCGAGGTGCGGGGCATGCTGAAGGAGCGCGGAATCCGCATCGAGGAGTTCGTGGTCCGCGAGCCCACCAGCAGGGACTACGAGATGGAGGACACCGTGCCCGACTCCTGGCTGGTGACCAACGGGAGCCTCCACGAACCGGGCGTCGCCACGGTCCACGTGTACAAGACAGGAATGCCCCAGGAGATCGTCGACCGGCTCAACAAGGCCAACGGGTGTCCCTCGTCCTGATCTTGGGGCTAGTTTCGGTGGTATGAGCGGATCCGGGGGCGTGCCATACCGCAGGTTGTTCGGCCTTCCCGGAGTGCCCGCGCAGGCCCTCCTGGGGTTCCTGGCGCAGCTCACGCAGCAGGTCGCGCCCGTCGGGATCGTGCTCGTGGTGAGCTACTCCGGCGGCTCGCTGGCCCTGGCCGGGCTGATCGCGGCGGCGTTCGGCGTCGGAGCGGGCATGGGACGGCCGGTGCAGGGCCGGTTCATGGACCTGCGCGGGACGCGTCCCGTACTGGACTTCACCGCCCTGACCCACGTAGCGGCGCTCGTGGCCCTCGTCGTGGGGGCGGGGAACTGGCCCTGGTGGACGATCGTGGCGCTGGCCTGGATCGCGGGGCTCGGGCTGCCGCCGATCTCCGTCAGCATGCGGGTCGAGTGGGGCCGCCGCATGGCCGACGAGGGGCGGACGACCGCCTACAGCCTGGTGTACCTGGTGCAGGAGCTGGCCATGCTCGTGGGGCCGCTGCTGTTCGGTCTGCTGGTCGCGGTGGCCTCGGCGTCATTGTCTCTGGGGGCGGTGGCCGTGGCGACGGGGGCCGGCACGGTGGCCTTCTCCCGCGCGCTGCGGGTCAGCGTGGCGCCGGCCGCTCGCGGTCGTGGCCGGGTGTCCTGGGATCTGCGGATGGTGGTGCTGATGGTCGTCGTGCTGCTGGTCGGAGGGACCCTCGGGGCGCTGCAGGTCGGGATTCCTGCGCTGGCCGCAGCCCGGGACCTCCCCGCGGCGACCGGGCTGCTGGTGGCGGCGCTCTCGCTCGGCGGGATCACGGGGGCCGCCGTCTATGGGGCCCGTTCGTGGCGGGCCGGGGTGGAGGCGCGGCTCGTCGGGCTGCTGCTGGTGCTCGGGGTCGTATTGGCGCCGCTGGTGCTGGTGGAGGCGTGGCCGCTGTTATGGCTGGGGCTGTTCGCCGGGGGGACGGTGTTCACCCCGCTGCTGACGACGATGTCGCTGCTGGTGGACGAGATCGCGCCGGACGCGCCGGCGGAGGCGTTCGGCTGGGTCTCCACGGCACTCGGAGTCGGCGCCGCCGCAGGGTCGGGGGCGGCCGGGGTGGTCGGGGAACGATTCGGCCCCTCGGCGCCGTTCCTCGCGGGTGCGGCGTTCGCGCTGATGGGGGCGGGTCTGGCGACGATCCTGCGCAAACGACGCCGCACCTGACGGGGTTCAGGATCGGGCGAGTTCGAGTGCCGCGGCGAAGCGGGCGTGCCGGTCCAGTTCCGCCTCCACGGGGTCCAGCACGTACTCCTTACTCACCTGACTGATGGCCGTACGCAACGCTCTGGCCGCACGCCGAGCCCTGCGCCTGCCACCGGCCCACGCCGCCAGCCTCGACAGGGACGCGATCAGCACCCCCGCGACCGCCCCGCCCAGCAGCAGCACGGTCGGCCACGGCACCACGCCCACGGTCGGGAGTGGCGGTTGCGGCAGCCGCAGATAGTCCATGCCGAACAGCACCCCGAGCCAGCCCGCGCCGACCAGCATCGTCGCGAACACCAGCCACTGCAGCACGTTCACCACCCGCCACCATCGGGGACGCCTCGTGGCGGGGCCGGACGTCGTGCCCACCGCCCGGTCCACGGCGTCCGCCAGGTCCTGGGCGCGGGACCTCGCCGCCTGCCGCACCGCCAACGCCCACGGCCCCGGCAGGCCGGACGCGGCCGCCTCGCCGACGTCCCTGATCGCCGTCTCGACCTGCGCCCTCTGCACGGCCGACGCGGCGGGAACGGACGTACGACCGACGATCTCCCTGTCGGGCCGCGATGGCTTGGCCGGGGCCATCGCCCCGATTCTGAGCCTGCGGAGCGGGTCAGGGCGGAACTTCCTGAGCCACCTGGTGACCGGCCAACCGGTGGCGACCACCGCCCTGTGCCTGTGCCCCTTGGCCACCGCCTCCACGACCATCGGCACCCCGGCGGCCTCGGCCAGCGCCGTGGTCAGGGCCTTGTCCAGCCCTGCCATCCGCTTGCCTTCACCCTCCGCGCCCGGCTCCCCCACCACCGCGACACCGGCACCCGTCTCCCGGCTGCTCTCCAGCACACCGGCCGGTTCAGCCGCGGCCGTCCCGGTGTCGGGTTCGGGCGTGCCCTCGATCGTTTCTGCGTGCGCGACGGGGCCGGCGGTGGCGAGGTGGTCGGCGGCGGCGGTGATGTCCGCCGCCAGGCGCGCGGACCAGGACTTGTGTTCGCAGACACGATCCCCGAGCAGCGTACGAAGTTCGGCCATCCCCGTCCCGGTACGGGCCGAGACGGGCAGCACCGGCACGCCCGCCAGCCCGTCCTCGTCCAGAAGGCGGCGCAGGTCGCGAACGCACCGGTCGACGGCCTGCGGGGGCAGGCGGTCCACCTGGTTGAGCAGCACCAGCATCACGCCGCGGTGCCCCGCCAGCGGGCGCAGGTAGCGGTCGTGGAGGGCGGCGTCGGCGTACTTCTGCGGGTCCACCACCCACACCAGCAGATCGACCAGCTCCACCAGGCGGTCCACCTCCAGGCGGTGGGAGAGCCGGATGGAGTCGTGGTCGGGGAGGTCGAGGAGGATCAGGCCGGAGGTGTCGGGGTTCGGGGTGGCGGAGTGGCGTCGCGGAACGTCCAGCCAGTCCAGCAGCGGGCCGGCCCCTTCTCCGTCCCAGAGCGCCGCCTGGGCGGTCGAGGTCGTGGGCCTGGTGACGCCCACGGCCGCCAGCTCCTCGCCGGCCAGGGCGTTGTAGAGCGACGACTTGCCGCTGCCCGTCGCGCCCGCCAGTGCGGCGACGGTGTGGTCGATGGACAGGTCGCGGCGGACCCCGGCCCGTTCGGCGATCGCCCGCGCTCCGGACACCGCCTGCTCCGACAGCCGCCCCTCTGCCAGCGAGGCCGCCTGCAGCAGCGCGGCCAGCCGGACGTCCAGGGACGGCCCCTCCTTACGGCGCAGCAGCTTCACGCCCCCTCCTCCCCTGGCCGCGACGACGACGTCGGTTTCGGAAGCTCGACGGTCGGGGCCGATGCGGCCGCCGGGAGCTCGGCGCGGTGCGCCCCTACCGTGTGCCCTGCCGTCATCAGCGCCTCCCCCGTCCCCTGAGGCGGCTCGATCGCCTCCAGTCGGGCCGTGAAGCGGGACGCCTCCTCCTCCAGAACCCCCCGCACCCGCTCCCGCAGATCGTGCCGGGCCTGCACGGTCAACGTCCGCACGGCCTGATCCCCGAACACCGCCTCCAGCAGCTTCTGCGACAGCACACTGGTGCCGCCGGCGATGCCGACCTCGATGCCGGTCAGCCCGCCGGTCGAGGCGAACGCGGCCAGCATGAGCAGCAGCCCGGCCCCGTTCACCCCGAAGGACGCCACCCTGGCCGCCGTCCGCTTCTCGGCCCCTTCCTGGCGCACCAGCTCCAGGACGTACTCCTGCCACCCCCGCACCGCGGCTTCGGCGCGTTTGCCGAGGTCGGGCGAGGCACGGCCGAGGCGGGCCGATTCGATGGCGCCGAGCTGTTCGAGCAGGCCGGGCCCGCCGGGAGCGGCCGACCAGCCTTCGAGCGCTCGTTCTGCGGATCCGTCGGCGGCGCCCCTGATCAGCGCCTCGACCCCGCTTTCCAGGGCGCTCCTGAGCCGTGTCTCCGGGACGCGCCCGGTGAAGAAGCCGACGATCCGGTCGCGCAGCCATCCCACGCGGCTCTCCAGGGACCGCATGAGGTCGCCGGTGCCGATGAAGTCCTGCCAGCGGGCCAGCACCTCGCCACGCAGCAGCGACCCGTCGCGCATGCCCTCGTCGAAGTCGGCCATGCCGCCCGCGTACGCGCCGGTCACGATGGAGCGCAGCCCGTCGAAGGCCGTCCGCTGGCGGGTGACGGCCTCGGCCAGCGCGGGCACCCGGGTGGCGAGGCTGTCGAGCGCTCCTGACAGCGTCTGGCGCACGACGCGGGACCGCTGTGCGGCGTCGGCGGCGAGCCCGGCGAGCCACGAGGAGATGGGCCGCACGGCCTCGGCGGGCAGGCGGGCCTTCTCTGAGGGCATGTCGGCCTCGGGGACGGTGAACAGGCGGGTGCCTTCGAGGCCGTTCTCGACGAGGAGGCGGGACAGGTCGCGTGAGACGGGTTCCGCGGCGTCCGGGGGGACGCGGTCGAGGACGACGGCCAGGGCGGTGCTGCGTTCACGGGCCGAGCGCAGGAAGCTCCACGGCACCTCGTCGGCGTAGCGGGCGGCGGTCGTGACGAACAGCCACAGATCAGCCGCTGCCAGGAGCTGGGCGGCCAGTTCGCGGTTGGCGGTGACGACCGAGTCGATGTCGGGGGCGTCGAGCAGCGCCAGGCCGGCCCCGAGCGTGTCGGAGGTGACCACGCGCAGCGCCCCCGGGCCGGAGCCGGTGGCCCTGGACAGGCCCGGCAGGACGTTCTGGCCCATGAACCACGGGCGGTCGGCCGGGCTGACCACGAGCGTGGGCACCAGTGTGGTGGGCCGCAGCACGCCCGGCTCAGCCACGTCGGCCCCGACCAGCGAGTTGACCAGCGTGGACTTGCCCGCCCCCGTGGAGCCGCCGACGACGGCGAGCAGCGGCGCGTCGAGCGCGCGCAGGCGGGGCAGCAGGTAGTCGTCGAGCTGCCCGGTCAGCTCCCGCAGCGCGCGCCGATCGGCGGCCGCCTCACCGATCGCCAGCGGGAACAACTCGCGATCCAGCGGCCGGCGCAACGCCTCCAAGGCGCCAAGCAGGTCCATACGGCCCACGCTAGCCCGCGGGTGGCTCCCTCAGCACGTAACCGACGCTACGGAGCGTGTGAATGAGCCGCGGTTCGACGTCGTCGACCTTGCGCCTGAGGTAGGAGACGTACGACTCGACGACGCCGGCGTCGCCGCCGAAGTCGTAGTTCCAGACGTGGTCGAGGATCTGCGCCTTCGACAACACGCGCCCTGCGTTGACCATGAAGTAGTGCAGCAGCTTGAACTCGGTCGGCGACAGGCGCACCTGCCGTCCGCCGCGCCAGACCTCGCGGGCGTCCTCGTCCAGCTCCAGGTCGGCCACCTTCAGCTTGCTGGCGGGCGCTCCCTCGGCCCGGGTGCGCCGCAGCACCGCCCGGATCCTGGCCTGCACCTCTTCCAGGCTGAACGGCTTGGTCACGTAGTCGTCCCCGACCCGAAGCCCGGCGATCTTGTCCTCTGTGGCGTCGCGGGCGGTCAGGAACAGCACCGGCGCGTCGATCCGCTTGGCCACCTCGAACCCATCCAGATCGGGCAGCATGACGTCGAGCACGACCAGGTCGGGTGAGGCCCGCTCGGCCACCTCCACGGCCTCCTGGCCGTCGGCGGCGGTCAGGACCTCGAACCCGGAGAAGCGCAGGCTGGCCGAGAGCAGGTCTCTGATGCTGGGCTCGTCGTCCACCACCATGATCAGCGCCTCGGGTTTCGTCACCTACTTAGAGTGACGCAGTGACCTGAGGGTTTGCTGAAGGGTCCCTCCAGGGCGCATGGGAGTTCGGGCCGCTCCTCGATCCGTTCGGGCTCGTCCTCAGCCCCTCCGGGCCTCTCCTCACTCCAACGCGAGCGGGAGCTCCACCCGGAACGTGGAGCCGCCCTCCGGCGAGCTGTCCACGGTGACCGTGCCGACGTGGGCCTGCACGAGCGCGTACACGATGGCCAGCCCGAGCCCGCTGCCCCTGTCCTCGCCAGAGCGGCGGCGCGACCTGGCGGAGTCGGCGCGGTAGAAGCGCTCGAAGACGTGCTCGACCTGCTCGGGGGTGAGCCCGGGGCCGTTGTCGACGACTTCGAGGAAGAACGTGTCGGTGCCCGCCCCCGCGCGCACGATGATGGGCGAGCCCGGCTCGGTGTGGATGATCGCGTTGGTGACGAGGTTGCTGATGACCTGGCGCAGTCGTACCTCGTCGCCCGAGACGATCAGGGCCGCGCCGCCGACCACGTCCAGCTTGATCACCCGATCGGGCGCCAGGATCCTGGCGTCCTGCACGGCGTCCGCCGCCAGCGCCAGCATGTCCACGGGCCGCATCTGCAGCGGCCGCTGCTGGTCCACCCTGGCCAGCAGCAGCAGGTCGTCCACCAGCAGGCTCATGCGGCCCGCGGCCTTCTCCACGCGCTGCATCAGCTCGGCGGGGTCGGCGCCGGGGTTCTGCCTGGCGTACTCGGCGAAGCCGCGGATGGAGGTCAGGGGCGTGCGCAGCTCGTGGGAGGCGTCGCCGACGAACTGGCGCATGCGGTCCTCGGAACGGCGGGCCGCCGCCTCGGAGGCCGACCGGGCGGCGAAGGCGGCCTCGATCTGGGCGAGCATCCCGTTCAGCGAGCCTGCCAGGCGGCCCACCTCGGTACGGGGATCGCTGTCGGGCACCCGGCGGCCGAGCTCGCCCGCGGCGATGGCCTCGGCCGTCCGCTCGATCTGGCCGAGCGGGCGCATGCTGCGGCGGACGATCGTGACGCCCAGGACCGTGAGGATGAGCAGGATGCCGCCTCCGCCCAGCAGCTCGATGAGCACCAGGCGCTTGGTGATCGCGTCGACCTCCTCCAGGTCGACCGCGACCAGGAGAGTACGCCGCTGGACCATGCTCTCCATGACCCGCCACTCGCCGTCGCCCCGGATCGCGGGCGCGGTGTAGGGCTCCGCGCCCGGCGAGGCCACCAGCACCGGCTTGGGTTTGAGGTCGACGTCGCGGTCGGTGCGCATCGGGGCCAAGGTGCCGCCCGGCTCCTTGACAAGGGCGATCGCGTCCGACTCGATGAGGATCGGCCGGTCGTCGGTCTCCCTGTCGTTCTTCCAGTCGCTCCTGATCTTCTTGTCCATGCGCGCGGCGAGCAGGTGGAGCTGGCTGTCCACCCGGTCGATGAGGTAGCCGTGCAGCACCGAGACGCTCACCACGCCGATGAAGGTCATGCCGAAGCCGAGCAACGCCAGCATCGACGCGATGAGCTTGATCCTCAGCGGCAGGCCGCTCATTAGGGGCTCGGTGGCAGGCGGAGTACGTACCCGACACCGCGCAGGGTGTGGATGAGCCGCGGGCTGCGGTTGTCGATCTTCCTGCGCAGGACGGACACATACGACTCCACGATGCCCACCTCGCCCCTGAAGTCGTAGTCCCACACGTGGTCGAGGATCTGCGGCTTGGACAGGACGCGGCCGGCGTTCGTCATGAAGTAGCGCAGGAGCTTGAACTCGGTCGGCGACAGCGCGATCGCGGTGCCGCCGCGCCACACCTCGTGGCTCTCCTCGTCCAGTTCGATGTCGGCGAACGTCAGCCGGGGCGGCGCCGCCTGCGGCTCCCCGCTCGTGCGGCGGAGCACCGCGTGGATCCTGGCCACCACCTCCTCCAGGCTGAACGGCTTGGTCACGTAGTCGTCGCCGCCGATCGTGAGCCCGCGGATCTTGTCCTCGGTCTCGTCACGGGCGGTGAGGAACACCACGGGCGTGTGCAGCCCTCCCCCGCGCAGCCGTCTGACGATCTCGAATCCGTCCAGGTCGGGCAGCATGACGTCGAGTACGACGAGGTCGGGGCGGTGCCGTTGCACGGCGGCGACGGCGTCGAGGCCGCTCTTGGCCGTGGTCACGTCGAATCCCGCGAACCTCAGGCTCGCGGCGAGGAGTTCGAGGATGTTGGGGTCGTCCTCGACTATGAGCAGGCGTGATTCCATCACCTCCAAGGATGCCCTCATCGGACGAGTGCTGGGACAATTCCGGCAATGTGTCTGGCAATGGCCAGGCTGGAGGTGGCGGCCGGAGAGGGCGCGTTGCGCACCAGAACGACGTGACCGTGCACGTCCACCACGAAGTCGTCGACCAGTTTGCCGTCTCTGGCCACGGCCTGCGCGCGGACGCCGCCGGGGGCGCGTTCGAGGTCGGAGGCGGTGAGCTCGGGGACGTAGCGGCGGGCGCCGTCGAGGAAGGCGCTTTTGGAGAGGGAGCCGCGGATCTCCTTGAGCCCGGTACGCCAGTGGGTCCTGGCCATGCGCAGGGTCCCCGGCCAACTGATAATTTGGCCAAAATTCCTAATATTTCGCCATCTGTAGCCTTCATACGCCATCGCGAGCACCGCGTTCGGCCCCACCAGCACGTCCCCACCGGTCTGCCGCGTCAGATGGACCCCCAGGAACGGATAGCGCGGATCGGGCACCGGATAGATGAGCCCGCGCACCAGGTCCTTGGCCGCGCCCTTCAGCGCGTAGAACTCCCCTCTGAACGGGACAATCCTGACGTCTCCCGGGTGGCCCGTCATTCTGGCGATCGTGTCGGTGTGCAGGCCGCCGCAGACCACCAGGCGGTCGAAGACGAACCTACGCCGTCCCGTCCCGGCCTCCTCGTCCCCCGAATCCGTCAGGACCTCCACGCCTCTCGGCCCCTCACGGATCGCGCGCACCTGGTGCGCCAGACGTACGGACCCGCCCAGCTCGACCACCTCCTGCGCCAGGCGCCGCGCCACGGCGGGGAAGTCGCAGATGGCGGTGTGCGGCGAGTGGATCGCGCCGACGCCGACCGCGTGCGGCTCGATCTCGCGCAGCGCGAGCGCGTCGAGCACGGCGATGCCAGGAACGCCGTTGGCGCGCGCCCGCTCGGCCAGCGCCGTCAACTGCGGCCGCTCGGCGCGCGTGCTCGCCACGACGAGCTTGCCGACCTCGTCGTAGGGCAGGTCGTGCTGCGCGCAGTACTCCTTGAGCAGTGCCACGCCCTCGCGGCACAGCCTGGCCTTGAGCGAACCCGGCTGGTAGTAGATGCCGGCATGGACGACGCCGCTGTTGTGCCCGGTCTGGTGGGCACCGACCCGGCCCTCCTTCTCCAGCACGGTCACCTCGGCGCCTCTGGTCAGGGCCAGCTCACGGGCCACCGCCAGGCCGACGATGCCCGCCCCCACGATTCCGATCTTCTCCGTCACAAGACGATTTTCCGACTTCCCTCCCGTCCCCGCCATATCCGGGCGAATCGAACATGAGCCTCCGCGGTCACATCTCACTCAGCGCCCGCATGGCGTCCCTCTCGATGCGCGAGAGGTCGTGAAGGACGGCGCCGGCCCGATCGAGGGACGCCACGTCGTCCTCCTCACCGGCCCTCGCGATCAAGGTGGCCACGTCCGTCCACAGGGCGGCGGCCTCCGAGTACAGCCGGTGACCGGTGCGAAGGCGGTCATCGTCGATGAGCCGGGCGCACTCGCCGAGAAAATCGCGATAGAGGGCACGGAACAGGGCGCCGCCGGTGCCGGCCTTCTCCATGAGCTCGGCGGCCTGCGGCAGGTTCCGCTTCGGCTCGTCCGTGCGCAGCAGCCACTTGGGCACCTGGCGGGCGGCTTTCTCGATGCCACGATGGCCCAGGTTCGCGATGGGCGCGGCGAGGAAGGCGTCGGCGCAGGCCTTGATCGCGGGGATGAGCTGGTCCTGCCAGGAGGGCGGGCGCCCCTGCAGGGTGATGGAGAAGGAGCGGTGCCTGGCGGTCATGGGGCCGCGTTCCGCCCTCGCCATGGCCAGAGTGTCCCTGCTCGTCCGCACGGCTCCTCCCTGCTGCGCGGTGTCCACCAGGTAGGCATGGCGCTCGTCGTAGCCGTACATCGCGACGACATGGCCGCCGAAGTGCACCTTCGACCGGAAGTAGTCCAGGTGGTAGCAGTCGAGTTGGAGGCCGACCGGAACTCCGGCATCGATGCGGGCGGACACGTTCTGCCACGCCTTGCGTGGCGAGCCGGTCTCCTCGACCTGCAAGGTCAGCCCCAGTCTGGCGGCGAGGTTCCTGGTGAGCTCGAAGGGCTTGACGCGGCCTCCGAGGAAGGGGAACTCCATGCTCTTGGCGTCCCAATAGATGAAGGACAGGCCCGAGCCGAGCCCGAACAGCAAGGGCTCGGACAGATCAAGCCCCTCATGCCGCAGCAGCACACCCAGTGCCGTCGTCTCGCAGTGTTGCGTGCCGCGAGCCTCAATGCCTTCCACGATTCTCATGCGTCGCTCTCCTCGATAGCCGGGCGCGGCCGGAAGTAGCATGATGCCTCCCATAAGGGGAGAGTCCAGCGAGCGCCTCCTGCATCCGCAATCGAACGTGAGTACGATGACGTTATGTATCTCCCGCCGGAGTGGCCGCCCGAGGTCCGCCCGCCCAGCGTTCCCGAGTGGGAGACCTCGGCCGTGTCCTGGTTGCTCGACGCCGTCCCGCCCGACTACAGGGCCTACGAAGTCCTGAAACGACACCCGATCGCCCTGGCGAGGATGGCCATCCACCACGTGAACGCATCTGTCGAAGCAGCGAGGGCGGGCTACCGAAGCGCGGCGGTAGATCTCAAAGGTCATCTCCCTCCTCATGCCGTCGAGGCGGTGCTCGACGTCTACCGCGAGGAGGGGCCGCGCCTGGTCCGTCTGGCCCGCTCCATAGACGCCGTCGAAAGGGCCCTTCGTGGCGAAGGCTTCACGGCAATGCTGCGCGACGCCCGCTGAAGGATCGTTCCCGCTGATCTCTGGTGACCGACTGCCCGGCGACTCACCGGGTGCGGCGGGCTATGAAGGTGATCACGCCCACCGCCGTGCCTGCTGCGGCGAGCCAGATGAGGATGTCCTTCAGCTTTAACCCGCCTGTACTCGCGGGGGCCGTCTGGTCCTCGTCCTCCTTCTTCTTGGCGGCGGCCGGGCTGGGCGTCGGGGTGGGCGCCCCGACGGCGAGTTGAGGGATCGGCACCCGGTACACCGGGCTGCGTGGCCCCTCCGAGCCCGTGAGAAGAGCCTTGCCGTCCAGGGTGTACGCGATCGACTCGGCCTGTTTGAGCTCCGGCATCGACACCCGGCTGATCACCTCGCCGGAGGGCCGGTAGAGGGTGGCCGAGAAGTAGGTGCGGATGACGTAGGAGGAGCCGTCGGGCGCGTAGGCGGCGTCCGTGGCCATGATGGGCGCGGAGGCGACCTTGCGCAGGATGTTCGTCTTGTTGGCGCGGAGTTTCTTCGGCGCCGCGTAGACCGACCCCGCGAACTCCTTGGACACCACGTAGAGCCGCCCGGTCTTCGGGTGGACCATGATCCCTTCCGCGTTGCGTGCGCCGTCGGCGTAGCGGAACCGGTAGCGGGTGGCGGGCAGCGTGGCGTCGCGGATGGTCTGCGGCTCCATCACCCGATAAACCGAAACATCAGGCCAGGCCCCATCCAGGTTGTCGCCGATGTCCGCGAACCACAACACCCCGCGCCCCGTCGCGGGATCCTTGCTCGCGGCCATGGCCTCCCAGTCTCTGGCCTCGGCGCCCCCGAGCTGGAACGTGGCCTTCGTCCGGCCGTTCTTGTCCACGGCGTAGAACGTCGGGGCGGCGGAGCTGTCGTTGTGCGTGTAGTAGATGCCGTCGTGCGTCGGCGACACGGCCAGCCCGCTTGACTCCGTGATCGCCGGGTCCTTGAACGTGAACAGCTTCTCCGGCCCCTCGTCCGCCGCCGCATAGGCGGGAACGGCGACCGGCAGACCGGTCACCAGCGCGACTGCGAGCACTCTTACGACGACATCCCCCACGCCGCCATCATGCCCCACGCGTCCGCTTCCGGCGTCGACGTGACCGTCTGCGCATGTGGAGGCATTGTCAAGGATCTGGCCACTGACGGTCAACGACACGGCAAGGGGCGCGTGCATAGCCTTGGCCGCATGATCTCCAAGAGCCGTTTGACCACGCTGATCGCCGCGGCCGTCCTGGCGACGGGCGTCGCGGCGGTCACCGCCCCCGCCGCCACCGCCGCCTCGTCGAAGGTCGCCGCCAACGACAACTGCCCGTTCACAGTGACGCAGAACACCAAGAGGTGGCTGGGCGCCACGAGCGAGAGGTGGGACGGAGAGTGGAAGCAGGGGGCGATCATCTACGCCGACATAACCTCCTTGACGAGCGGCCGCTACCACTCGGGCAGCTATTGGGCGAGCGCCAATCACATCAAGAGGGTCTCCGGCGGAAAGTGTCTCCCCTAGTGTTCAGGCAGCCGGCTCGGCCCTGACCGTACTCACCTTGGCGCTGTGGCGGTGGAACCCCGTGCCCTGAAGCACCACCAGGAGCCCGTTGGCCACCGCCATGGCCGCCCAGAGCCCGGTGATCCCCCAGGTCCTGGCCACGGGAACGGCGGCCAGGACCAGCAGCCCGTACCCGATCGCGAAGTACACCAGGCTGGACGCGGAGCGTTTGAGCGCGGTCAGGCCGTGGCCCTGCACCGCCTGCGCCGCGTCGAGCATCGAGGCCAGCAGCATCAGCGGCAGCAGCCCGAGCACCCGCTCGCGCACGGCGGGGTCGTCGCTGAACAGCACCAGCGCCTGCTCTCCGAATCCGAGCAGCAAAACGGCCACCACAAGCGTCCCTGTTATGGCGAGCAGAGCCGCGGTCCGGTTGGCCCGCCGCGCCCCGGCGGTGTCGAGGGCGCGGGCGACCTCCGGCACCGACGCCTGGGCGACGGACAGGGAGGCCATCATGATCAAGCCGGTGAACGTGGTCAGCACCGCGTGGGCGGCGGTGTCGCGGGTGCTGGTGGTGCTCGCCGCGAAGGTGACGACCCCGAGCACACCGAACTTGATCAGTACGGTGCCCGCGAGCGGGATGCTGACCTTCGCCAGGCCGACGATCTCGCGGATCCTGGGCTTGCCCTGCCCGATGGGCCGCCCGAGCGCGCGGCGGAGCGTGATCGCGGCCACGACGGCCGACACGATGCCCGAGACCGCCCAGGCGATGCCGACCCCCGTGATCCCGAGCGACGGCACCAGCAGGGCGGTCAGCCCGCCCAGCCCGGTGCCGAAGGCCAGGGTCGGCCAGAGCACGTTGCCGCTGCGTCCCAGCGCGACCAGGATCGTGGTCGCGCCCCCGGTGGAGGCGAAGACCAGGAGATACACCGCCAGGAAGTACGGCAGCGGGCCGATCTCGCGCACCACTTCGCCGGGCACCCCTGTGAGGCTCGCCAGCAACGGCACACAGAGCAGGGCGAGGGCCCCCACCGTGCCGGCGGCCATGCTGAGCCAGCGCGCGTCCCTGACGATCGGCACGGCCGCCCCCGGATCGTCCCGGTATGGTGCGACGAACGGCCCGAGCCCGCGCAGCGCACCCTGCACGGCGGCGCTGGCCGGGTTGAGCACGGCGGTCACCACCGCGAAGGCGGCGAGGGTCACGGTGTCATGCTTGCCGAGCACCGAGGTGACCACCAGCGTGCCGATCATCCCTATGATCATCGCGAGACCGATCGGCACGGCCGCCCGAAGGAGCGCGATCACGAGAAGCGGAGTCGCGGCAGGCGGTCGTCCGCTTCATCAGAGATCATGAAATTAGTCTATGGCCTGGAGTGCACTCCAGCTATTTAGGCTTGACCTCATGGAATACGTCAACCTCGGACGCAGCGGTCTCCAGGTGAGCCCGCTCTGCCTCGGCACCATGAACTTCGGTCCGCTGACCTCGGAGGAAGACTCCTTCGCGATCATGGATCGAGCTCTCGATCTGGGGATCAACTTCTTCGACACGGCCAACGTCTACGGATGGAAGCTGGGCGAGGGCATCACGGAGCAGATCGTCGGCCGGTGGTTCGCGCAGGGCGGCGGACGCCGGGAGAAGACCGTCATCGCGACCAAGCTCAACGGCAGGATGAGCGACTGGCCCAATGACCAGAAGCTGTCCGCGCTCAACATCCGCAGGGCCTGCGACGCTTCGCTGAAGCGGCTGCAGACTGACTACATCGACATCTACCAGGCTCACCACGTCGACCGGGACACCCCGTTCGAGGAGTTCTGGGAGGCGATGGAGGTCCTGCGCCAGCAGGGCAAGATCATCTACGTCGGCTCGTCCAACTTCGCCGGGTGGCACATCGCCAAGGCCCAGGAGACGGCCGCCAGGCGCAACTTCACGGGGCTCGTCAGCGAGCAGAGCCACTACAACCTGCTGACCCGCACGGTCGAGCTGGAAGTGCTGCCCGCCTGCGAGGACTACGGCCTCGGCGTGATCCCGTGGAGCCCGCTGGCCGGCGGTCTGCTCGGCGGCGTGCTGCGCAAGCTCGACAAGGGCCGCTCGGCCAGCGAGAACATGCTCAAGCAGCTCGAGATGCACCGCGACAAGATCGAGCAGTACGAGAAGTTCTGCGACGAGCTGAACGAGGACCCGGCCAACGTCGCCCTGGCCTGGATCCTCAAGCAACGCGCGGTCACCGCCCCGATCATCGGGCCGCGCACCCTGCAGCAGCTCGAGGGCAGCCTGCGGACGCTGGAGATCGAGCTCGACGAGGCCGCCCTGGCCCGCCTCGACGAGATCTTCCCCGGCCACCGCACCGCCCCGGAAGACTACGCCTGGTAGCCGGCCGCGCAACGGCCTCCCCATCGCCCGGGGAGGCCGTTCCACTCAAGATCACGACCAGGCGGGCTCAGGTCAGCAGGGCTCCGATGACGACGATCAGCAGCAGCAGGCCGAGCACGATGGGCAGCAACCAGGGGCGAGGACGATCCACGCCCTGGAGCCTAGCTCCGCTCGGCGGGTGCCAGCGCCCATTCGGCGAGTGACTCGTACCTCACCGGAGGCCCCTGGTGACTGCGGAACAGCCGCACGTGCTCGGCCCGCCACGGCGTGCCGCTGAACCCGGACAGCGCCTCCACCAGCGGCCGGAGATCGACCTCCTGCTTGGCTCTGGCCAGCGTGAGATGCGGGTGGAACCGTTTCTCGTCCGTCTGTGCGGCCCCGGCCCTGCGCGCCCCCGCCTTGACCGAGTCGGCCAGCCGCACCATGGAGTCCCCCGTGACGCCGGCCCAGAAGACCCGGGCCCGCCTCGCCGAGGAGAACGCCCCGAACCCGCTGAAGGCCAGGTCGAGAACGTTGTAGCGGCGCACGGCACGGGCCAGTCGCACTTCCAACTCGGGCAGCACGTGATCGGGCACCTCGCCGAAAAAGGCCAGCGTGATGTGCCAGGTGTCGCGATCGGGCCAGCGCAGCCCCGGCACCTGCCCGACGTGCGGCGCGATCGCGTGTGAGATCTCGTCCAGCACCTCGTCGGGCGGCACCAGGGCCGCGAATAGCCTCATGCCAACCAATTGTCCCAGCCACCACGGACTGTGTGATCACCAACTCGGCCTGATCGTCAGGCCACCGCGAGCGCCGCCTTTCCGACCCGTGCGCTGATCAGTCGCGTCAGCAGCACCGCCAGCCCGGTTCCGACCAGCACCAGCACCCCGGACAGAACCACCCCCATCCGGGGCCCGCCGAGCTCAGAGAGCCACCCGATCAGCGGCGCCCCCAGCGGAGCCCCGCCCGTGAACACGAGCATGTAGATCCCCATGACCCGCCCCCGCATGTCGGGAGAGGTGGCGATCTGCACGCTGGCGTTGGCGGCGGTGTTGATGGTGATCAGCGCGATCCCGGTGGGAACGAGCAGCAGCAGGTAGACGGGGTAGAACGGCGCCACCCCTGTGGCGATCTGGAAGAGCCCGAACCCGAGCGCCCCCGAGATCAGCAGCTTGCGTGACAGACGGACCCGCCGGGCCGCCAGCAGCGCCCCGCCGAGCGCCCCCACCGCGAACATGCTGGAGGCCAGCCCGAACGAGGACGCCCCCGCCCCGAACTCCTCCCGCGCCATGAGCGCGATCGACATCGAGAACGACTGCGAGAACATCGACACGAACCCGATCAGCAGCACCGGCATGAGCAGTTCTTCGTGCCCGATCACGTAACGCAGCCCTTCGCGGAGTTGCCCCTTGGCCCGGGGCACGATCACGGAGGGGTTCAGCTCGGACTTGCGCATGAAGACCAGGCTGGAGATCACGGCGCCGAAGGTCAGCGCGTTGATCAGGAAGATCGGGCCCGTCCCGCCGAACAGGTAGATCAGCACACCGGCGATCGCCGGACCGACCACGCGGGCGAGGTTGAAGATGGAGCTGTTGAGGGCGATCGCGTTCGGCAGGTCGCGCCGGCCCACCATCTCGACCACGAACGCCTGCCGCGTCGGCACCTCGACGCAGGAGATCAGGCCGAGCGTGAACGCCATGACGTAAACGTGCCAGACCTGGGCGGCACCCGTCATCGTGAGGATGCCGATGGTGAGCGCCAGCCCGGCCATCAGCGATTGGGCGGTGATGAGGATCGGCCGCTTGGGGTAGCGGTCGGCGAGCACACCCCCGAACATCCCGAACAGCAGCATCGGCAGGAACTGCAGCGCGGTCGCCGTTCCGAGCGCCGCCCCGCTGCCGTTGGTCAGGTCGAGGATCAGCCAGTCCTGGGCGGTGCGCTGCAGCCACGTGCCGACGTTCGAGACGGTGCCGCCGGCGGCGAACATGCGGTAGTTACGAATCCTGAGAGACCGGAACATGCCGGTCTTGGGTTCTTCAGGCTCTAAATCTTGCTGAGCTTCTCCAGGATCGGCGCCGCCTGCCTGAGGACCGCCTTCTCCTCCGGCGTGAGTTCTTTCAGCTGCTGCGTGAGCCACGCCTCCTTGCGACGTCGCTCCTCCTTCAGCAGCTTCTCGGCGGCCTCCGTCACGGTCACGGTCACCTGACGCCGGTCGGTCGGGTGCGCGCTGCGCGCGACCAGGCCGCGTTCCTCGAGCTTGGCGATCACGCGGGTCATCGAGGGCGGCTGTACCTTCTCGAGCTCGGCCAATTCGCCGGGGGTTATCCCGGAATGCCGTTCCACCGCGGCGAGCGTCGCGAACTGTGTGGGAGTCAGCGAGTGCTCCGCCGCCTGTCGTCGTAGGCGCCTGGTCAGCCTTGCCATCGATACGCGCAGGGCTGAAGCCAGGCCTGCGTCGCCGCGCAGGTCCATCTTGGGCTGGGTTTTGGTTAGCATGAGTCATTACCTTTGCTAACTATAGGCGAAGTCAGGAAATTTCCCATATTGGGTGTCTCACCCCTTGATACATCGAAGCCGCCCCACACGCGCGGGACGGCTCCGACCTGCGTACTCAGATTCCAAAAAGAGCCCGGATCGGGCCTATCGCAAAGTAGAGCACAAACAGGACAGCGACCCCCCACAGCAGTGGGTGGATCTCGCGTGCCTTGCCCCGGATGACCTTGATCAGCACGTAGCTGATGAAGCCGGCGCCGATGCCGTTCGAGATCGAGTAGGTGAACGGCATGATCACGATGGTGAGGAAGGCCGGGATGGAGATCTCGTAGTCGTTCCAGTCGATGTCACGGATCGCGGTCATCATGAGGAAGCCGACGACGACCAGCGCGGGGGCCGCGGCCTCATACGGGACGACCGTGACGAGCGGCGCGAAGAAGATCGCCACCAGGAACAGCAGGCCGGTGACCACGCTGGCCAGACCGGTCCGCGCGCCCTCGCCGACGCCGGCGGCCGACTCGATGTAGGTGGTGTTGGAGGAGACGGAGCCCGCGCCGCCCACCGCCGCGCCGATCGAGTCGACGAGCAGGATCTCCCTGGTACGCGGGATCGTCCCGTCCTCGCGCACGAGGTTCGCCTGGCGGCCGACGCCCACGATCGTGCCCATGGTGTCGAAGAAGTCCGTGATGAGCAGCGTGAAGACGAACAAGACGGCCAGCAGCACCGAGACCCTGCTGAAGGCGCCGAACGGGTCGAACTCCGTGAACAGCGTGAGCGGGTTGTGGAAGCCGAGGATCTGCTCGGGGAGGCTGGGGACGTTGAGCTGCCAGCCGTCGGGGTTGTCGGCCGTGGCCTGGCCCGACTTGGTGAGCAGTTCCACGACGATGGCCAGCACGGTCGTGCCGACGATGCCGATCAGGATGGCGCCCCTGACCTTGCGCGCCACCATGGCAACGGTGGCCAGCAGCCCCACGATGAACACGAAGATCGGCCACGAGGTCAGCGCGCCGCCGATGCCCAGCTCCAGCGGAGGCCCGGCGGGCACGCGACGCACGAATCCCGCGTCCACGAAGCCGATCAGCGCGATGAACAGGCCGATGCCCACGCTGATCGCGGTCTTGAGCTGGGCCGGGATGGCGTGGAAAACGGCCGTCCTGAGCCCGGTCAGCACCAGGATGGCGATGATGACGCCTTCGAGGAAGACCAGGCCCATGGCCTCCTCCCAGGTCATCACGCTGGCGATGTTGAAGGTCACGAAGGCGTTGAGGCCCAGCCCTGCCGCCATCGCGAACGGCACCCGGCCGACGACGCCCATGAGGATCGTCAGCACGCCCGCGACGAACGCGGTCCCGGCCGCCACGAGCGCCACGTTGGGCGTCGTCCCGTCACCGATGACCTGCTTTTCCACGTCTGTGCCGTTGGCGATGATGATCGGGTTCAGCACGACGATGTAGGCCATCGTGAAGAACGTGGCCAGGCCGCCGCGTACCTCTCGGGAGATTGTCGAACCTCGTGCGGAGATTGCGAAGAAACGATCTATCGCACCACTTGTGTCATTCACGACGCGAACAGTGACAGTAGTGGTGAGCTGCGAAAAGAGCCAGTGATGAGATCGAGACCCGATTGGAAGCTAGGCTGGACACGTGCAGGAGCGCCAGTGGCATCCCGACCCCGAGCCGATCGAGACCAACGACACCGCGGCCGTCGGCGTGGGCATCGCGCTGTGGGCCGTCGCCCTGGTCGTTCTGCTGATCTTCCGCCCGGCCCCCGAGAACTCGTGGTGGATCTGGACCTGCGTGACCGGCATGGGGTTCGGGCTGGTCGGCCTCTGGCTCGTGCGCCGTCCCCGGGGCAAGTGACCTGACATTCGTCATCTCCGGCGGTTCGCCGAAGTCATTCGTAAGTGGTGTTTTGCCCCACTACATCGGCACATCCCCGGCCAACCATGCTTGACAGCATGAAGAAGCCCATCGTGACAGTCCTCCTGGGGGCGATGGTCCTCACCGCCTGCGGCAGCGCCGACCAGCCCGCCGACCCGCCCGCCGCCAAACCCACGGCCGCCCAGGACGGGACGGTCGCCTGGGGCCGCTGCACCGACCTGACCAGCCCGAACGGCCAGTCGGCCAACCCCGGGCCCGGCGTCGACTGCGGCAAGATCCAGGTCCCGCTCGACCACGCCGAGCCGGAGGGCGAGAAGATCGACCTCGCCCTGATCCGCGTCAAGGCCACCGACGACGACCGCCTCGGCTCACTGGTCTTCAACTTCGGCGGGCCCGGCGCGTCGGGCGTGGACACGCTGGCCCTGGCCTCCAAGGCGTTCGGCAAGCTGGGCGGGCGCTACGACCTGGTCAGCTTCGACCCGCGCGGCGTCGAACGCAGCTCCGGCGTCAGGTGCGGCGGCGAACTCGACAAGCTCATCTCCGCGGGCACGGACGCCAACGGGGACGCGCTGGCCAAGGAGTTCGCGCAGGCCTGCGAGAAGGACTCGGGCAAGGTCCTGCCGTACGTGGGCACCGTGAACGCCGCCAAGGACCTCGACCTCCTGCGGACCGCGCTCGGCGACGACAAGCTCAACTATTTCGGGATCTCGTACGGGACGCACCTCGGCGCCGTGTACGCCACCCACTTCCCCAAGAACGTCGGCCGCTTCGTCCTCGACGGCGCCTTCGACCCCACGGTCACCGTCGAGGAGCGGGCGGTGACCCAGGCGACGGGGTTCGACCGGGCCTTCGAGGCGTTCGCCAAGGACTGCGTGGCGCAGAGCTGCGAGCTCGGAGCCGACCCTGCCGCCGTCGAGCGGACGGTCGAAGGGCTGCTCGACGGGCTGAAGACCAAGCCGCTCAAGGTCGGCGATCGCGAGCTCACCTACGGGCTGGCGCAGCTGGCGATCATCACCCCGCTGTACGCCAAGACGACCTGGCCCATGCTCGAACAGGCCGCGGCGGCGGCCCTCAAGGGCAACGGCATCGCGCTGCTCGCCCTGGCTGACTCGTACGTGGGCCGCAAGGCCGACGGAACGTACACGACGATGATGACGAGCCTGCAGGCGATCAGCTGCGCCGACAGCACCGAACGCCCCACTGTCGCCGAGACCGCCAAGATCAACGACAAGGTTGAGAAGATCTTCCCGATCCTGTCGGCTGAGGGCACGGGCGGGGCGTGCGCCCACTGGCCGGTGCCGGGGGACGACGCGGCCAAGCGCATCGACGCCACCGGCTCGGCCCCCATCGTGGTCGTCGGCGGCAAGGGCGACCCGGCCACCCCCTACGAGTGGGCCACCACGCTCACCCAGCAGCTCAAGACCGGTGTCCTGGTCACGTACGAGGGCGAGGGGCACGGCGCCTACCTGAGCGGCAACGGGTGCGTGATGGAGACGGTGGACGCATACGTGCTGGAGGGCAAGGCCCCCGCCGCGAACACCACCTGCGCCGCCTGACCACCACCCCCGGCGTCCCGGCGGCAACCGCCGCCGGGACGCTCGGGTCAGGACAGGTCGGCCTCGGCCAGCAGGAGGGGGACGGAGTCAGGGTCCCGGAGCAGGGCGGCGACCGCGAGCCGATCGTTCCACTGCCCCGTGGCCCAGGCCAGCCCGCGCGCCAGCCCGTCGACCCCCGTGCAGTGCACCGACCCCTCGAAGAACCGCCAGGCGCACTCCACCCCGTCCACCAGCAGCTTCTCGTGCTCCACATACGTGGAAGGCGCCAAGGGCAGCAGGGCGAGCACCGCGGCGGGCACCTCGCGCTCGGCCCCCTGCGAGGTGACGGCCCCCGAGGTGAGCTCTCCTGCGAGCGGCAGGTCGAGCAGCTCGGACAGCGACTCGGCCAGATCGTAGGGGGCCAGCACCAGCGGCCGGTCGGTGACGAGTTGCAGCAGGTCGGGCGCCTCGACGACGACGGCGTCCTCGGCCGCCGCGACCACGATGGAGCCCCCGAGCACGGCCCTGACCCGCGAGGGCGGCGCCACCCGCGACGGGTCGACGCCCGCCAGCGCCACCCAGAGGGCGCGCAACTGGGCCCGGTCCACCGTGATCGAGGAATCGGCCATCAGGTCGAGGAGCTCTTCTGGCCCGCCGTGGGAGGCGAGCAGGTCGGACAGCGTCGTACGGACGCCGAGCATCGACAGCGCCGCCTCGTCGAGCCCGGCCGGCGCGTCATCGTAGAGGCCGTGCAGCAGCGGGTCGGCCCCGGGAAGCCGCAGCTCCTGGGGTTTGCGCCCGCCGAGCACCGAATGGTTGGCCAGCCACCACGCCGTGTAGGAGGGCACCTCCACGCCGGCGACACGCAGCGGGTGGAGGGCGGCGCGCAGCGGCGGCCGGGTCAGCAGGGCGAGCGCGGCAGGCCAGTCGGCCACCAGCTCAAGGTCGCGCACCGCCGCGAACTCGGGCACCAGCGGCGGCACGTCGAGGTCGGGCAGCAGGTCGAGGACGTGGTCGAGCCATTCGTCCTCGCCGTCGAGGTCGTGGTCGCAGTCGTCGGGGTCCAGCAGCACGTCGGACTCCTGCACGACGGCGAACCCGTCGAGCACGCCCGCCGCGGCCAGCACCCCGGCGCCGTAAGCCTCCTCCAGCTCGGCGGCGGCCACCCCGAGATGCGTGTCGGCCTCCAGCAGCCCCGCCAGCGCCCCGTCGGCCAGCATGAGCTCGCCCGCCGGGTACAGCTCGCCGTCGGCGCCGCGCAGCGCCAGCTCGGCCAGCCACGGCGCCTCGCCCGGCACCAGCCCTGCGGCGCCGACCAGGGACAGAACGGCCTGCGCCACCGGCTCGGGGTCGGAGCTGTCGAGCGACTGCGCGACAGCGGCCTTGGTCAGCGGGTCTTCGAGGATCGTCCTGGGCGTGGCCTCGGCGGCGCCCAGCCGCAGCAGCGTGGGGTGGGCCGCCTCGGGATGCACGATGCGCAGCCCCAGAGGGGTGAGGTCGAGCTCGGCCCCGCCGTCGATGAGGATGAGCGTGCCGCGCGGCCCCCGCACCAGCCGGCCGTCGGACAGCGGCACCGGCAGCGCGCCCAGCGACTCGGGGTCGTCGGCGGGCAGCACCTCGTAGAGGGAACGCCACCACGACGGCTCACGCGTCTCCACGGCCTCGCCGGACAGCAGATCGACCACGTCGGCCAGCTCGACCTTGCGCACGCCGAGCGAGGTCATCGCGGGATGCCTGGCGGGCCAGCCGGCGGGCAGCAGACCGGGCACGAAGTCGGCCACAGTCGTCAGCAGCTCGGCCGAGCCGGCGACGACCACGGACGCCTCACGGCCCGAGATCACCCAGCCGTCGCCGTCAGGCTCGGGCGCGGGGTGCTCGACCTCCCACTGGGCGTCGGGCTCGTAGACGGTCGCGTCGGCGAACGACGGGGTCTGCACGGCCGGCGCGGGCGCGGACAGGGCAGGCAGCAGCGGCGTGCCGGGCAGCCGCCCGAGCACGGCGCGGCGGATGCGGGCGTCGAGCTCGCCCTTGCCCATCAGGGCAGGGACGAGGTCGAGCAGCTTGGACGTGCGCGGCAGCTCGCGCAGCAGGCGTACGTAGGCGTCGGCCGCCCGCTCGACCAGGAAGTCGGCCAGCGGCCCCTTGGCGACGTGGCGCCGGTCGGTGGCCATCGGGAAGGAGGCGATCAGCAGCGCGGGCAGGGCGAGCGGCTCGTCGCTGGGCGTGGGCGCGTGCACGACCTGCGGCACCGCGGCGGGCAGCGGCCCCGGCTCGCCCGTGCCGGTGAGCGGCACCGCCCAGCGCAGCGACCAGTAGGGGCGGGCGCGCTCTTCCGTGGGCCGGTCGGCGAAGAGCTCGGCGACCTGCTCGGCCGTGAACTCGCCCGACTGCGACACCACGTGCCAGCCCTCGGCGGCCACGCCGCGGACGACCCCGTCGAGCTCGATCTCGATGGCCTCAAGCGCGGGCATGCCGAGCAGCAGCGCGGGGCTGGTCTCGGTCAGCATGCGCCGGACCGCGTCGACGCCGGCCTGGTCGCGCAGCGGCAGCCGGACGAGCGTGTCGAAGCCCTCGGGGATGTCGAGCAGGGGCGGCTCGTCGAAGGGCAGCCGCAGCAGCGGAACGTGGCCGGAGCGGTCGGCGAGCTCGCCCGCCAGCGCCGGGATCTCGGCCACCAGCGCCGCGGTCTCCGTACGCGACCAGCGAACGGCGCCCAGCCCGCGCGAGCCGATGGACGGCGCGTCGCAGACCGACACCACCGCCGCGAACCCGACGCCGAACCTGCCCGCCGCGCCGACCTCGTCGCGCTTGCCCGAGACGCGCAGCGTCGACAGGCTCTCCACGCCGGTGGCGTCGAGCGGGGCGCCGGTGTTGGCGGCCAGCAGCACGTCGCCCTGGAGCGTCAGCCGCAGCACCCCCGGCACGCCCGCGCGCAGGGCCGCGTCGGCGGCGTTCTGCGCGAGCTCGACGATCAGCCGGTCACGGTAACCGCCGAGCGCGAAGTCCTCTTCGGCGTTGGCGTCTTCGCGGAACCTGGCGGGCGAGGCCGTCCACGCGGAGAGGACGGCGGCTCGCATCCGGTCAGTGCCGTAGGTGTCGGTCATCGATCACGATCCTGGTTGAGGATAGGGGGCCAGGGTAGGTTAGCGGCCCCGGCCGACAGGAACGCCCCGCCGCGACGGACGCCCGGCGAAACGCCGAAATCAGGACGCCTCGCCTCAGCGCACGCCCGGCAAAGCCCAGGAGCCCGGCTCAGGAGTGGCCGAGTTCCTCCGAGGCGGATTCGTCGACCGAGCCCGCCACTTCCTCCATCAGGTCGTAGCCGAGGTCGTCGAGGATGGGGATGGCCTGCTCGACGGGCGGCGGCAGGACCGCGGCCTCGGAGTGGGCGCCGCAGCCGTGATCGACGGCGACGACCTTGCCGTCGTCGGGGGCGTACTCGTTAGCGCAAACCCCGAACGTCTGCCTCAGCCCACCCGCGAGCGGCCAGTAGAAGCCGCAGGTGGAGCACTGCGCGGGAGCGGCGTGTGCGATCGGAGTGTGCGGCCCGTGCTCGCCCGAGTGCCATCGTCTGGCAGCCCGGTCTTTGCCAATGGCCGAGAGCACACGTGCCCGGCCCAGGCCGTACTCGAAAACCGCCTGGTGGTCGGCGTCGTCGTCGGTCTCGGTGAAACCGGGCGTGAGCCTGTCGTCGTCGACGGGGGTCGGCAGCAGATCGCCCACACCGAGATCACCGGGCCGCAGCCGCTCGCTCCACGGCAGCCACTCGGGCGCGAGCAGCGCCCCGGAGCCGGGCAGCAGCACGGCCTCGCTGACCGTCACCATCTTCGCGCGCGAGGCGCGGGTGACCGTGACGGCCCAGCGCCAGCCGCGATAGGCGCGGTCGAGGCAGGCGAAGTAGTGGGTGACGATCCGGTCGCCTTCGCCCTCGTAGCCGAGGTGCTCACCGGGCTCGCCCGGCCGCGCAAGCTCCTCGGCCGCGGCGCGCGCCAGATCGACCGCGGCGACACAGGCCTGGTCGGGGGCGGAGACACGGGCCCTGGTACGGCTCATCGGGCCACCTCCGCCTGAAGGTGCTGTTCGCTCACACTTCATTCTCACCCATGCCCGGACGTGCAAGGCCCACAACGGGGGATCCCACTCAAAGATCCGCGACGAATCGGGTAAGACTGGTAGCTGTGGAGGGTGGCTGGGACCGGGCACGCGATATCACGCGGCGGATGGCTCGCGGAGCCGCCGACGCGGGTCGCGCGACGGTGCGCGCGGGAAAGGCCACCGCCGGCGGCACGGCCAGGGCCGGCAAGGCCACGGCGCGAGGTGCGCAAAAAGTCGGCAAAGCCACCAGGAAGCTTACTTACGCCAACGGCGCGGGCCGCACCGGGCTCGGCCGGCTGATCGAGCTGTCGGCGGGCAACAGCGCCGGCGACGCCCTGGTCACGGTGGCGCTGGCCAGCACGGTCTTCTTCGGCGTCCCGGTCGGCGAGGCCCGCGGCTCCGTCGCCCTCTACCTGGTGATCACGATGCTGCCGTTCGGGCTGCTGGCGCCGTTCGTGGGGCCGATTCTCGACAAGTTCAGGTCGGGGCGGCGCTACGTGATGGCGGGCACGCTGTTCGGGCGGGGCCTGCTGTGCTTCGCGATGGCGGCCGCGGTGGGCCCCGGCGATCTGCCGACGCTGTTCATCGGCGCGCTGGGCGTGCTGGTGTTGTCGAAGTCCTACAACGTGTCACGGGCGGCGATCATGCCGAGCGTGCTGCCCGCCGACATCAATTTGGTGTCGGCGAACGCGCGGGTGGCGCTGTTCACGCTGGTCTCCGCCGGGGTGGCGGTGCCGATCGGCGCGGGCCTGACCGCGTGGCTGGGCAGCGCGTTCGTGCTGCGCGTCGCCATGGTGGCCTTCCTTCTGCTCGGGGTCGTCGCCGTGCGCCTGCCGCGGCACGTCGACTCCCCCGACGTGGAGGAGGAGGGCGCCGCGCCCCGCTGGCGCACCCTGCTCAAGGTGGGCCCCGCGGTCGCCGAGGCCGTCTGGGCCAACGTGTCCATCCGGGTCTTCTCCGGGTTTCTGCTGTTCTTCCTGCTGTTCCTGGTGCAGGACAAGGCGGTGCCGTGGCTGGCGGCCGAGGAGCCGTGGGCGCAGGACCCGTTCTTCGACATCCCCAGGACGATCGCGCTGCTCGCGGGGGCGGCCGGGCTGGGCGGCCTGGTCGGGGCCGTGGTCGCCAACTGGACGCGCAACAACTCGCCCCAGCTCATCGTGCTGGTCACGCTGGCCGTGACCAGCGTGACCACCATCGCGACCGCGATCTTCTTCGGGGTGTGGACGGCGCTGGCGATCTCGCTCATCACGGCCTTCGCGCAGGAACTGGGCAAACTGGCCCTCGACGCGATCGTCCAGCGCGAGATCGGCGAGGAGGTGCGCTCGTCCACGTTCGGCGTCGTGGAGGCGATGCTCCAGCTCGCCTGGGTGTTCGGCGGCCTGGTCGGGCTGGTGCTCTCGCTGACGCAGAGCAGCGTGGCCGGGCTCGTCACGCCGGCCGTCCTGCTGACGGCCGCGCTCGGCTGGCTGCTCATCGCCAGAAGGAAACGGGTACGGGCGACCGCCGCCAAACTACGTATGAAACGGGCGGAAGCCTCCGAACCCCCGCCGCGTACGGACACCCTCGACACAACCAAACCCCTGACGAACCCGAACGGCTAGCCACCTCCCCCAGGAGCGATCAGGCGTCCAGGTCGTCGGCGACGGCCCTGAGCACCTGCGCGATCTTCTTGGCGTGCGCCGCGTCAGGGTGCTTGCCCCGCTGGTAGGAGGTCGAGACGTCATCAAGCAGCTTGATCAGGTCCTCGACGATGACCACCATCTCGTCCGGCTTCTTCCGCTTGCCCTTGGGCTTCGTCTTGGCCAGCGTCGGCGGCTGCTCCAGGATTCTGACGGACAGCGCCTGCTGCCCCCTGCGCCCCTCGGCCACCCCGAACTCGACCTTCTGGCCGGGCTTCAGCGGGCCCGCACCAGTGGGAAGCGCTGAGGAATGCACGAAGACCTCACCGCCGTCGTCGCGGGTGAGGAAGCCGAAACCCTTGTCGGCGTCGTACCACTTGACCTTGCCACTCGGCACAGGAGGACCTCGTTCAAACAGTCGAAAAGACAATAGATGGATGTAGGTTATGCCCCGAAGCGCTCTGGGGCGACCAGGTAAATGCCGGACAATTACCTGAGTTCCTCGCGCTCGCGCCAACCAGCGAACCAGGCGCCGAATTCGGTCAGATCGCCTAGCGCCACATCTGCTCCGTGATCACGCAGCTCTCCCACTGTGTACGGACCGGTCGCCACCGTCACGCTGACGGCGCCACCGGCGCGGGCCGCCTCGATGTCCATGACGTGGTCACCAACATAAGCCGCCGCGCCGAACCGCGCGAGTGCCGTTCCCTTCGCTGCGCCGAAAACCGAGCCGACGACTTCGTCCACGGATAGCCCGAGCACGTCGACCGTTCCGATCGCGTCACGCCGGTTCTTTCCCGTGACCACGATGACCCGGCCGCCCGCGGCGCGTACGGCGGCGATGGCGTCGTACGCGCCCGCCATGGCGGTGTGCACCGGAACCCCCACGTCCGGATATATCGCCCGATACAGATCGGCCGCCGCGGCCACCTCCCCAGCCGGCAACCAGTTCGCCAGCTCCATCTCCAACGGCGGCCCCAGCCGGCGCACGATCGCCGCACTGTCAAAGACCACGCCCAAACGCACGGACAGCTCATCGTAAACAGCCGCGATCCCGGACCGCGTGTCCGCCAATGTCATGTCAAGGTCGAATCCCACCGAAGTCGCCACAGGTGCAGGATGCCAAACAGCCCCCTTCGCCGCGAAACTGCCCTTGTTCCACGCCCCCAGGAATGGGAAGAAAGGAATTACTTATCGGAGAGGAGCGGCCGTGCCCCACACCCCCAAACCGCCGCAACCCGGAGACCGGCTCGTCGCCTCCTCGGCCCCGCCCCGCCCGCACCGGCCCGCCCTGCCGGGCGGACGCCCCGCAACGACCCGGCAACGCGCCGTCTCAACCGTGGTCTACCTGGTGAAACTCGCCTCCAAGGTGGCCGCGCTCGCCCTGGTGCTTTACGCGGTGTTCACGGCGTTCAAGGCGAACCCGGCCAACGTCTGGTACCAGTTCGTCGAGTCGCTGGCCGGGGTGTTGTCGCTGGGCCTGGCCAACCTGTTCCAGCTCGCCGACCCGCGATGGACCGCGATGGTCAACTACGGCCTGGCCGCGATCGTCTGGTTGATCATCGGCTCCGCCCTGGCGGGCCTCGTCCGGCGGGCCGCCCCATGAGCAGGACCGCACGTGAAACGACTACTCTCTTGGCGGAGGTATCTGCACAGACATGACCAGATCGACCCGTGAGCGGATCATCGATGAGGCCTTGCGGCTGTTCGCCGAGCGAGGCTACTCCGCCACGTCCGTGGCCGAGATCGAGGCCGCCTCAGGGCTGTCTCCTGGCGCCGGAGGGCTCTACAGGCACTTCAAGTCCAAGTACGAGGTGCTCTCCGCGGCGATCAACGAACACGCCGGCCGTACCAGGGTCCAGGTCGCCGAGAGCCTGGCCGCGCTGAGCGCCATGGAGTCCTCCGAGAACCTGGAGGAACGGCTGTCGGTCCTGTGCCGCGCCGGGCTGGCCAAGGTGCGCGAGGAGTCGGAGCTGACCCGCGTCTTCTTCCGCGACCTGAGCCAGTTCCCCGAACTCGTCACCGTGGTGCGCGAGGGGCTGCTGCAGCCGATGTTCGACGCGATCGTCACCTGGTTCCAGGCGCAGCCGGAGTACCGAGACGTCAAGGTCGACTGGAAGGGCATCGCGGCGGTGCTGGGCGGCTCCGTGGTGCACTATCGGCTGTTCCAGGAGACCGTGGGCGAGCTGCCGGGACACGCCGAGAAGGACCAGTTCGTCGCCGCCTGGGTACGTCTGGCCGTCGGCCTGCTTCCGAGCCCTGCCCCAGTGAGTTGAGCGTCAGTTGAGGTCGAGCAGCCGGTAGGCCAGCCAGACCACGCCGATTCCCGTCCCGATCATGAACATCGTGCCGCTGACGTCGAAGAACTGCGTGACGAACGCCTCGAACCCGGCCTGCGGCCCCACGCGCAGACCGCCGATGAGCGCCCCGCCGAGCGAGTAGCCGAGCAGCGGCGCCACGGCGCCGGCGAGCTTGTCGCCGGTGTTCCAGCTGTCGCTGAACAACACGAGCGCCGCGCCCACCGCCCACACCACCACGGGCACCTCGAAGATCGCGACCGGCACCAGGTCGAACGGCACCAGCAGCGCCGCCACCACCAGGATCACCAGGGCGGCCGTGTCGCGCGGATGCTCCTTGACGACCGTCCTGGCGTCCCTGCCGCCGGTGGCCATCGGGTTGGCGCTGAACATCGCCGCCCTGCGCAGCCCCGCGAACGGCAGCCCCCTGGACGGCCGCCCGCCGAACCGTTCCTCCGCGATCCTCCGGACACCGGTCGGCGCGTCACGATCGTCGACGATCGCCGGGAATCGTAGCGTGGAGCCGGACCGCTGAGCCGCGAGAGCAGGGACGGCAGGGGCCTCCTCCCCTGCGGCCTCGGCCAGCCTGCGGGCTTCCTCCTGCACCAGGGCCGCCGGATCGCCGAACCTGGCCAGCACCTTCGACACCTCACGGGCGTTCTGACTGCCGTGCCGCTCGACCTCGATCCTGGCGCGCAGCCGTTTGACGAAGTCGAGCCGCTGGTCGGCTCTGAGCACGCCGTGGGCGGCATCGGCCGCTTGGGAGACGTAGTTCAGTACCAGTTGATCAGCTCGCTCAATCACGTCAAGCAATGCTGCCCCAATCAGGGGGGACATACCATGGCAACGATGGAGTTCACGGAGTGGATCAGGGGGCGCACCGACGACCAGCTACGGGCGCTCGTCTCCGCGCGTCCCGAGCTGATCACTCCGGTGCCCGCACACTTGGAAGGCCTGGCCTCGCGCGCGGGCAGCCCTTCTGCCGTCGCCAGGGTGCTCGACAGGCTCGACCGCTTCACGCTCGCCGTCGTCGAGACCCTGGCCGTGCAGGACGGTCCCGTGCCCAGGCAACGGCTGCGCGAGCTGGTCGGCGCGGCCCTGAGCGACGACAGCGGCCCCGAGCCCGCGCTGACGGCCGCGCTCGACAGGTTGTGCGACCTGGCCCTCGTATACGGCGCCGACGACGCGCTCGACCTGGGCCCCGGCGTACGCAAAGCGCTCGAAGACCCGGCCGGGCTCGGCCCCAGAGCCGTCGACGCCTTCCGCCACCACGCCCCCGAGCAGCTTGAGGAGATGGCCGACGACGTCGCCCCCGGCACCTCCGGCACGGGCAAGGAACGCCTGGCGGCCGCGCTGGCCGCGCCCGGCAAGCTGGTCGAGGCCGTCTCGCCCGAGGCCAGGGGGGCGCTCGACCAGCTCGTCTGGGGCCCGCCGACGGGGCGCGTGCCCAACGCCAGGCGCGAGGTACGCGTCGGCTCCGCCCGTTCGCCCATCGAGGAGCTGCTGGCCAGAGGGCTGCTGGCGGCCACCGGTGAGGAGAGCGTGGCCCTGCCCCGCGAAGTGGGCCTCTACCTGCGGGGCGGCCGGGTCCACCGCGACCTGCTCGCCGTCCCCCCGCCGCTCCAAGGCTCCGCGCGCGACCGTCAGCTGGCCGACAGGACGGCGGCCGGGCAGGCGTTCTGGTTCGTCAGGTCGGTCGAGGAGCTGTGCGAGCGGTGGAGCATCGAGCCGCCGGGCGTGCTGCGCACGGGCGGGCTGGGCGTGCGCGACCTGAAACGCGCGGCGACCGAGCTGGACTTGCCCGAGTGGGCGGCGGCGCTGGTGATCGAGGTCGCGCACGCGGCCGGGCTGATCGCGGCCGGCGGCGGCGTGGACGGCGAGTGGCTGCCCACCCCCGGCTACGACCTGTGGCGGATCAGGGCCACGGCCGAGCGCTGGGTGACGCTGGCCGCCACGTGGCTGCACATGGACCGTATGCCGGGGCTGGTCGGCACCCGGAGCGCAGGAGCTCGCCAGGAGAGAGCGGGCGCAGCGATGCCAACGAGTGGCGAAGCGGGCGCGACCATCAAACGCAGCGACGAGCGTGACAGGCCGCTCAACGCGCTCCACACCGATCTGCGCCGTTCGTCCGCCCCGGGGATCAGGTCGGCCACGCTCGGCGTGCTGGCCTCCGCCCCCGGCCTGGCCCCCGCCCGCGACTCCGTGCTCGAACGGCTGGCCTGGGAGCAGCCGCGCCGACGGGGGCCGCTGCGCGAGCAGCTCACCGAGTTCGCGCTGCGGGAGGCCGAGCAGGTCGGCATGACCGGGCTGGGCGTGCTGTCGGCACACGGACGCGGGCTGCTCGACGGCGCCGACCCTGCGGGAGTGCTCGCGCCGCTGCTGCCTGAGCCCGTCGACCACGTGCTGCTCCAGGCCGACCTCACCGCCGTCGCGCCAGGGCCGCTGACCAGCGAGCTCAACCGCTGGATGACGCTCACCGCCGACGTCGAGTCGAAGGGCGGGGCCACGGTCTACCGGTTCAGCGAGACCTCCATCCGCCGGGCGCTCGACGCGGGACACGGCGGCGAGGAGCTGGTCTCCATGCTGGCCCGCCACTCGGCCACGCCGGTCCCGCAGGCACTGTCATACCTGGTGACCGACGTGGCGCGGCGCCACGGCCGCATCCGCGTCGGCACCGCCAGCGCCTACATCCGCTGCGACGACCCCGCGCTGCTCGACCAGATCACCGCCGACCGCCGCTCCGCCGCGCTGCGGCTGCGGCGGCTGGCGCCCACCGTCATCGCCTCCCGCTCCTCCAGGGCGGCGCTGGTCGACTCGCTGCGGGCCATGGGGTACGCGCCCGTCGCCGAGTCGCTCGACGGCGACGTGATCATCTCGCAGCTCGACGTCCGCCGCACCGAGGCGGTCGCCCCCGCCCGCCCCGTGGCCGCCCAGAACGGCCTCGACCCCGGCGTGGCGGCGGCGGCCGTGCGCGCGCTGCGGGCCGGCGACGCGGCGCACCTGGCGCGGCGCGAACCCATGGACGCGCCGGGCGGCCAGGTGCCGCGCGGGCCCGCGACCGCCACGATCTCGGCGCTGCAGGAGGCGATCAAACAGGGCGTCCGGGTGTGGATCGGCTATACCGACTCGCAGGGGAACGCGACCTCGCGCATCCTGGAGCCGGCCCGGATGGAGGGCGGCTACCTGACGGCCTACGACGAAACCAGAGCCGCCGTCCACCGCTTCGCCCTCCACCGCATCACAGGCGTCTCCGGCCTCTAACCCGTTTTACTTTCATCCTGTACGCGCTGCCACGGCCGGCCACCCACCGCACTCCGGCAGATGGCCCTCCAGGAAACAGCTTCTGACCCTTCACCGCTACCTCGCCGTTACGCGAGCCCAAGTTGCCCGACTCCGTGGTGTCGCATGACCACGGAATCGGCCCAGGAGGCGCTTCGTAGCGGTGGTGCGCCACTGAACGGTCAGCTGGCGTTTCCCTGGATGGAGGCCGGCCAGCTGCGGCGGGTGGATGGCCACGGCAGCGCGTACCTGATGGACAACAGCACCACGGTCAGCGGGCGTTTCCCTGGATAGAGGCCGGCCAACTGCGGCGAGTGGCCGGCCACGGCAGCGCGTGCAGGATGGAAACAGGAACCACGGTCTCAAAGGGCGACCCGCGCGCGCGCCTGCTCGGCTACCGGCGCGGCTGGGTCGTCGCTTGCTGCCAGCAGTTGCAGGTGCTTCGCGGCGTCACCCGGGTAGCGCACCGACAGCCCGCCGGCCAGCGCAAGAGCCGCAGTCGTCGCCGTGTCGGGGTCGGCGGTCCAGGTCAGCGCGAGCCGGAGTGCCTCGGGTGCCAGGGTGTCGTCGGCGCACATGTACGACAGCGCGTGCCCCGCCATCTCCCGCTCCCCGGCGTCCCCTCTGGCCCAGATCTCCACGATCTCCTGCCGGGTCTCGTCGAACGAGCACGCCGCCAGCAGCGCCACCCCTTCGGCGGCCTGTACGCCGACCTCCGGCCCCTCCCGGGCCAGCGAGCGAACCCACTCGCGCAGCGGCTGCCACACCCAGTACCCATACCGTGCGACCAGTTCGGCCAGCACCTGCGCGCGCTGTCCCGGCGCGCGGAAGACGACGAGGCCGTCGGAGACGGTGAGGAGCGGATGCGGCCCGGACGGCGACTCCTCGTCGCAGAGCCTCTCCAGCCTGGCCAGCAGCGGCTTGAAGACCGTCTCGGGCAGCCCGTGCGCGAACGCCGGCGCCGCTGCGGCCAGCACCTCCCGCATCGGCGGCTTGGTGTCGAACCAGGCCGCCACCTCCTCGTTCTCCGGCGCGTCGTCGGAGGTCAGCCGGCTGGCCAGGCGTACGACGGCGGCGGGCGTCGGCAGGGTCGGCGCCAGGTCCCTGGCGCTGGCGAGCTCTTCGGAGCTGCGGCCCGCCCGCAGGCCGAACGCGCTGAGACACAGGTCGAACAGCTCGCGCGGGTCGGGCACGGCCCACGGCTGTTCGACCTCGATCGCCTGGGAGAGCGGTCCGTCGCGGGTGACGACCAGGTAGGAGCCGAGCTCGGCCAGCTTGCGGGACAGGTTGACCAGCTCGATCCTGTCGGTGCTCGCGGTGATCCAGTCGTGGAGCAGGTAGGCCCGGCCCGGCCCGTACTCGGTCCCGGACAGCAGCTCGGACGCGGTGGTGGCCGGTGACAGGACCGTGATCCTGCTCTCGGCCAGCGACATGCGTGACAGCAGCGCGATGGCCCCTAATCGGCGACCCGTGTCGTCGTCGCCGACCAGGACCAGCAGGTGGCGGATGGCCAGCTTGCGCACGGCCTCGGAGAAACCGCCGGGCTCCAGGTACGAGCGGAGCAGCGCGTCGGCCTCCCTCCGCTCCAGGTCCCCGGTGATCGGGGCGGCCACGGTTCGCAGGTGGTCGTTGACGGCCTTCAGCCTGGGCGTTATGTCGTCGAGGTCGATCCCGCCTGGTTCAGGCGTGTCGGTCACGAAAGTCACCTCGGGTCTTACTATGAAGGTTTTCTACGGGAAATATTCTTGCCTAACGAGATTTTTCGCTTAATACCAGAGAGCCGCGCTATGTCACATTGCCCGTCTGACCAGGCATCCTCTCGCGAGCTCACCACCGGGGCCGCCGGCCGGTCGTGCATGACCGGCCCTGCCACCCCTTGATCTCCACCAATACACGATCTAGCCCAACGAGAAAACACGAATGACTATATAAGGAGATTTATGTCTATTTACGTTGCATACCGGCCCGCCCCACACAGCCTAGTCAAGGCTTGACGGCGCAACCGCCGTCACATCAGGTTGGGCATGTGACCGAGCAGACGCTGGGCCAGTTGGCCGAGGAGTCATGGAACCGCTTCGACGACCACGAATCGGTGTTCTACGAAGGGGTCTGGCACCGCAGCCACACGCTCGCCGAACGGGCGCGCCGGATGTGCGGCGGGTTCGCCGAGGCTGGGGTGCGGCCCGGTGACCGGGTGGTCGTGATGATGGCGACCTGTCCAGAGGTGCCGCTGATCTACCAGGCGCTGTGGGCCGCGGGCGCGGTGGTGACGCCGGTGGTGTTCCTGGTGGGGCCCGAGGAGCTGCGCCACATCCTCACCGACAGCGGGGCCTCCGCGATCGTCACGTCGCCCGAACTGGTCGGCACGGTACGCGCCACGGGCATCGAGATCCCAACATTTGTGGACACGACCGACCTCGAACGCGCCTCCGAGCGCGGGCCCGTGACCAGAGACCCGGGCGACCTGGCCGCCCTCATGTACACGGGCGGCACCACGGGCAGGGCCAAGGGCGTGATGCTGAGCCATCGGGGCCTCTGGCAGGTGGCCAAGGACGCCTATGAAATATCCCATCAAGAGGGGAAAAATCGTGGTTTGGTGCCTGTGCCCCTCTCCCACGCGTACGGACTGATCATCTCGGTCGCCGGGATGCACGCGCGCGACCCCCAGCAGGCGGTGCTGATGCGCTGGTTCGAGCCGAAGGCGTTCCTGAACCTGGCGGCCGAACAACACGTCCAGTACGGCACCGTCGTCCCCTCCATGATCCGCCTCCTGCTGGCCGAGCCGCTCGAATCGCACCCGCTGCCCGACCTGGCCTACCTCACCTGCGGCGCGGCCCCGCTCGGCAGGCAGACGCTGGAGGAGTTCGAGCGCAGGATGCCCGGCGTGCAGATCCTCGAAGGTTACGGACTGACCGAGACCAGCGCGGTCACCACGTTCAACCCGCCGGGCCGGCGCAGGGCGGGCAGCGTCGGCCTGCCGCTGGCCGGCTACACGATCACGATCCGCGACAACGAGGGCGAGGCCGTGGAGGCCGGGGACGTCGGCGAGGTCTGCGTCTCCGGCGAGTCGCTGATGCTCGGCTACTGGGGCGAGCACGAGCCCGACCCCGAGGGCACGGCGCTGGTCGGCACGGAGCTGCGGACCGGCGACATCGGCTGCGTGGACGACGACGGCTACCTCTACATCGTCGACAGGAAGAAGGACCTGATCATCCGGGGCGGCTTCAACGTCTTCCCCCGCGACGTCGAGGACGCGCTCGACCGGCACCCCGCCGTGGTGATGTCGGGCGTCGTCGGCCGCCCCGACCCGCGGCACGGGGAGGAGGTCGTGGCGTTCGTCCAGCTCAAGCCGGGCGCCCAGGTGACGGCCGAGGAACTGATCGCGTGGGCGCGCGACCGGGTCGGCCGGGTGAAGTATCCGCGGGAGGTGCGTTTCGTGGACGCGGTGCCGGTGACGAGCGTGCTCAAACTCGACCGTAAGGCGCTGCGCGCCCGGCTCGGCTGAGCCATCACCAGATCACGAACCATGGTCAGACACCAGTGGTTTCCGTGATAATTGTTGACGTGTCTGGAGGTGACCATGAGCCAGGAAAACCCGTCGGGGTATCCGTACCAGCCTTACGGAGCACCCTACGGCGAGCAGCCGCCCCCGCAGTACGGCTACGGGTACGGCTACCAGCCGCCACGCGACGCCGGCCCGAATGCGGGCGCCATCGTCTCGCTCGTGCTCAACCTCGTCGCGCTCGTCTCCTGCTGCAACGTCCTCGGGCTGCCCGGCGCGATCCTGGCAGGAATGGCGCTCAGCAGAGCCCGCACCCAACCCCAGAGCGCCCGTACGATGGTGATCTGGAGCTGGGTGCTGTTCGGGCTCGGTTTCGTGCTGGCGATCGGCACGTTCCTCACCCTCGGCCTGACCGGCCAGTTCGACGACTGACGGCGGGCCCTGCGGACTAATCTCGGCGCCCTGGTTGTTGGAGTCTCGGAGCGGCCGAGCCGGGATCAGGAGACGATGGTCCTGTTGCACCAGGCCCCCCGTACTGAACCCACGGAGACATGCCAGTGAGCGATGGACCACTGATCGTCCAATCGGACAAGACGCTGCTGCTCGAAGTCGACCACGACCAGGCCGACGCCTGCCGTAAGGCGATCGCGCCCTTCGCCGAGCTGGAGCGCGCCCCAGAACACGTGCACACCTACCGCGTCACCCCGCTGGCGCTGTGGAACGCCCGCGCCGCCGGGCACGACGCCGAGCAGGTCATCGACGCGCTGATCAGCTTCAGCCGCTACCCGGTGCCGCACGCGCTGCTCGTGGACGTCGCCGAGACGATGGCCAGGTACGGCCGGCTACGGCTGGAGAAGGACCCGGTCCACGGCCTGGTCCTGACCTCCACGGACCGGGCGGTGCTGGAGGAGGTGCTCCGCTCCAAGAAGATCCAGCCGATGCTGGGCGAACGGCTCGGCGGCGACTCCGTGGTCGTCCACCCGAGCGACCGCGGCAACGTCAAGCAGGCCCTGCTCAAGCTGGGCTGGCCGGCCGAAGACCTGGCGGGCTACGTCGACGGCGAGCAGCACCCCATCACGCTGATGCAGGACGGCTGGGCGCTGCGCCCCTACCAGCAGGAGGCCGCCGACGCCTTCTGGCACGGCGGCTCAGGCGTGGTCGTGCTGCCGTGCGGGGCAGGCAAGACCATCGTCGGCGCCGCGGCCATGGCCCACGCCCAGGCCACGACCCTGATCATGGTCACCAACACGGTCAGCGCCCACCAGTGGAAGACCGAGTTGCTCAAGCGCACGTCGCTGACCGAGGACGAGATCGGCGAATACTCCGGCTCGAAGAAGGAGATCCGCCCGGTCACCATCGCCACCTACCAGGTGATGACGACCCGCCGTAAGGGTGTCTACAGCCATCTGGAGCTGTTCGACGCCCGCGACTGGGGCCTGATCGTCTACGACGAGGTGCACCTGCTGCCCGCCCCGATCTTCCGGATGACCGCCGACCTTCAGGCCCGCAGGCGCGTCGGCCTGACCGCGACGCTGGTGCGCGAGGACGGCCGCGAGGGCGACGTGTTCTCGCTGATCGGCCCCAAGCGTTACGACGCGCCGTGGAAGGAGATGGAGAACCAGGGCTGGATCGCGCCGGCCGACTGCGTCGAGGTGCGGGTCACACTGTCGGACGAGGAGCGGCTGGCGTACGCGATGGCCGAGTCGGAGGAGCGCTACCGCTTCTGCGCCACCACGCCGTCGAAGACCCACGTGACCGAGGCGCTGGTCCGCCGGCATCTGGGCGAGCAGGTGCTGGTCATCGGCCAGTACATCGACCAGCTCGACGAGCTCGGCGAGCACCTCAACGCGCCGGTCATCAAGGGCGAGACCAAGGTCAAGGAGCGGGAGCGCCTCTATCAGGCCTTCCGCGACAAGGAGATCCAGGTCCTGGTGGTGTCGAAGGTGGCCAACTTCTCCATCGACCTGCCGGAGGCGGCCGTCGCGATCCAGGTGTCGGGCACGTTCGGCTCGCGCCAGGAGGAGGCCCAGCGGCTCGGCCGGGTGTTGCGGCCCAAGGCCGACGGCGGTGGCGCCCGGTTCTACACGGTGGTCAGCAGGGACACGGTCGACCAGGAGTTCGCGGCGCATCGGCAACGTTTCCTGGCCGAGCAGGGGTACGCGTACCAGATCATCGACGCTGACGACGTGCACGGCGGGGTGTGAGAGCCGTGATGCTTGGCCGCTCGGGCGAGCGGCCAGGCATCAGCGTGGCATCACGTCCACGAGACTCCACGGGCCGAAGACATTTCGCACCACCCCCCTCACCTGCGTACTATCACGCCGCCTGCGACATACCCTCATGATCCGACAAACCCACGTGAAATGCCCGTTATTTTCGGTATTTCCAGGTTGGTTGTCTTTGGGGGTACCGGGTGCCCCTCACCCCACCAGCAGGCCCCCGAGGAACAGCACGCCCTCCGCGACGATCCAGGAGATCACTCCCGCGCCCATGAGGCGCCCGAACGTGCGCTCGTCGTGTCTGCTCCACGGCAGAAGCCACGCCGCCGCCGTGCAGCAGGCGGCGAGCGCGGCGAACAGCCCCGACACCGTCGAGACGCTGTCAAGACGCTGCGAGCACGTCGAAACGGATTCACCGTCGGCACAGAAGGCCTGCAGGCCCCAGCCCGCGAACACCGACAGCCCCCACAACGCCGCGAGCAGGAAGCTCGCGATCGTGGGAATGATCGGCGAGTAACGGAGTTCGAGCCGCGCCACCTCCTATCCCTACCCTCCGGGCTTCGGACTCACGCGGTAAACACTTTGGAACCCCACGCCGGTCGCTATTAAACTGGCCGATTCGCTGCCTTAACCACCTCCGTCACCTACTCAGGGAGGCGCTTCCGCATGCCCGCACACAAGCTGGCCCCCGACATACCCTCCGACGTGCTCGCCTCCGAGCAGACTCACCTGGCCGACTCCAGAGCCGCGCTCAAGGCCATGCGCGCCCACGCCCAGTCGTTGTCGGCGGACGCGGCCGGCGACTGGGTGTCGCAGCAGATCCTCCAGTCGCTGCTCGACCAGCGCGTGGCCGCGCTGGCAGACCACCCGGACACGCCGCTGTTCTTCGGCCGCCTCGACCGCGCGGCGGGCGACGACCTGCCAGGCACCATCTACGTCGGCCGCCGCCACGTGCACGACGGCCACAGCAAGCCATTGGTCATCGACTGGCGCGCGCCGGTGTCCCGCGCCTTCTACCAGGCCAGCCCGGCCGACCCCATGGGCGTCGTCCGCCGGCGCCGCTTCGGCTACCACGGCGGCGCGCTGACCGCGTTCGAGGACGAACCCCTCGGCGAAGGCAGCGAGATCGGCCCGTCGAAGATCCTCACCGACGAGATCGAACGCCCCCGCACCGGCCCGATGCGCGACATCGTCGCCACCATCCAGCCCGACCAGGACGAGATCGTCCGCTCCACCCTGGCCCAGACGGTCTGCGTGCAGGGCGCCCCCGGCACCGGGAAGACCGCCGTCGGCCTCCACCGCGCGGCCTACCTGCTCTTCACCCACCGCGAGCGGCTGGCCAGGTCCGGCGTCATGATCGTCGGCCCCAACAAGGCCTTCCTGTCCTACATCTCCTCGGTGCTGCCGGCGCTCGGCGAGGTCAAGGTCGACCAGACCACGGTGGCCGGGCTGCTCGGCGAGCACGCGACCCCCGAAGGCCCGCTGGTGGCCGCGGTCAAGGGCGACGCCAGGATGGCGGCGGTGCTCGAACGCGCCCTGTGGCTGCACATCGTCAAGCCCGAGGAGGGCGTGGTCTTCACCAAGGGCGCCTACCGCTTCCGGGTGGCCGACTACGAGGTACGCGAGATCGTGGCCTCCCTGCGCGGCACCACCCGCTACAACCCGGGCCGGGCGGCTCTGGCGCAGCGTCTGGCCCACATGGTGCTGGTCAGGATGGAGCAGCGCGGCGAGTCGCCCGACGACCGGGTTCAGGACGCGGTGGCCAGGTCGAAGCCGGTCAAGCAGCTCGTGGATACGGTGTGGCCAAAATTGACCCCGGAACAGGTGCTATATCGGCTTTTGTCGGACCCAGAATTCCTCGCGCAGGCCGCCAAAAAGGCCGCCAAATCCGATTTGTCGCCTGACGAGCAAGAAATGCTCATCTGGCGGAAACCCTACCGAAGCTGGAAGTCCGCCAAATGGTCCGCCGCGGACGCCGCGCTCCTCGACGAACTGCGCGACCTGATGGAGCGCACACCCTCGCTCGGCCACCTGGTGGTGGACGAGGCCCAAGACCTGTCCGAGATGCAGCTACGGGCGCTCGGCCGGCGCTGCCGCAACGGCTCGGCCACCGTCCTGGGCGACCTGGCCCAGGGCACGACCCCGTGGTCGACCCGCTCGTGGGAGTCCGTCCTTGAGCACCTGGGGCAGCGCGAGGGCGAGGTGACGGAGCTGACCCTCGGCTTCCGCGTGCCGCGCGAGGTCCTCGACTACGCCGCCCGCCTGCTCCCCTCCATCGCCCCCGACCTGGCCGCCCCGCGGTCGCTGCGCCCCGGTCTGGGCTCGCTCGCGGTACACCCGTCCGGCTCGATCGCCGAGGCCGCCAGGGACGCCCTGGCCAAGGAGGGCTCGATCGGCGTCATCGTCCCCGACGCGCTGGTCGCCGGCGCCTCCCACGAGCTGGCCGACCTTCCGCACGCCGTCCTCGACCCCGACTCGGCCGAGGAGCACCGCCTCCTGATCGTCCCCGCCACGCTGGCCAAGGGTCTGGAGTACGACCACGTCATCGTCGTGGAGCCGGCCGACATCGTCGCCGCCGAGCCCCGTGGCCTGGCCAGGCTGTATGTGGTCCTGACCCGCGCGGTCACGTCCCTGACGGTCCTGCACGACAAGGCACTGCCGGCCGAGCTGACGGCCTGAGCCGCGGCGGGCACGGCCGCTTCTAGGATGGCTGGGCAAGGAGCTGCCAACCCAGGAGGTCGTCGTGCCCGCACCGCTTCCCCATGAACACCTGCCCTCGGTCCCAGCGCTCACGGTCGAGAGCGACGACGTCCAGGACGGCGGGAGGCTGAGCGACCTCCACGTCTTCAACGACTGGGGCATGACGGGCCAGAACATCTCGCCCCACCTGCGCTGGTCCGGCGCCCCCGCCGAGACGCGCGGTTACGCCGTCACCTGCTTCGACCCTGACGCCCCCACGGGCAGCGGGTTCTGGCACTGGGTACTGTTCGACCTGCCCGCCTCGGTGACCGAACTGCCGGCGGGCGCGGGCACGGGCCCCGAGTTCAAGGGGCTGCCCACGGAGGCGGTCCACGCCCGCAACGACTACGGAACCAAGCAGTACGGCGGCGCGGCCCCTCCCCCCGGCGCCCCGCACCGCTACGTCTTCACCGTCCACGCCCTGGGGGTCGACAAGCTGGGCGTGGGCTCCGACGCCAGCCCGGCGGTGGTGGGTTTCAACATCACCGCCAACACCCTGGCCCGCGGCCACATCATCCCCGAGTACGGCATCTGACTGACGCACAACGAAAGGCGCCCCGCCGTCATTTGGCGGGGCGCCTTTCGCATGGTGATCTGAAGGTCAGCCGGTCAGATTCTGGCAGTTCATGACCTTCCACACCAGCCCGTCGACGAGCCCTACCCCGGTCTGCGCCGCCGCAAGGCAGAACGGCCTCTGCAGCTCTTCCAGGATCACGACCTCGTTGATGTAATCCTTGCCGGCGTGCGCGGGCACGGCCATGACCCCCACGGCGGCCATGCTCACGAAGGCGAGGCCGAGAATACGCTTGGTACGAGAGAACATCCGCATCTCCTTTGGTGAGGCGTGTGATCACCACCTTTCCTCACTCCAAGTAGCGGATCAATTATGAAACGTAATGGCTGGGAAACGAAAACAAGAGCGGCCCGGAAAACCCGGGCCGCTCTTGTTATGAACAGCGAAGAAAAGACCTAGAAGTCCATGTCGCCGCCACCCGGCATGGCCGGAGCGGCAGGGGTCTTCTCGGGCTTCTCGGCGATGACGGCCTCGGTGGTGAGGAACAGGGCCGCGATGGAGGCGGCGTTCTGCAGCGCCGAGCGCGTCACCTTGGCCGGGTCGAGGATGCCCGCCTCGAACATGTTGACGTACTCGCCGGTGGCCGCGTTGAGGCCCTCACCCGGGGTGAGGTTGCGCACCCGCTCGACCACGACGCCGCCCTCAAGGCCGGCGTTGACCGCGATCTGCTTGAGCGGCTCCTCCAGCGCCTTGCGCACGATCGCCGCGCCGGTCGCCTCGTCGCCGCCGAGCTCCAGCTTGTCGAACGCCTTGGCGCCCGCCTGCAGCAGCGCCACGCCACCGCCGGGCACGATGCCCTCCTCGACGGCCGCCTTCGCGTTGCGAACGGCGTCCTCGATGCGGTGCTTGCGCTCCTTCAGCTCGACCTCGGTCGCCGCGCCCGCCTTGATGACGGCCACGCCGCCGGCGAGCTTGGCCAGCCGCTCCTGCAGCTTCTCACGGTCGTAGTCGGAGTCGGTGCGCTCGATCTCGGCACGGATCTCGCCGACCCGCCCGGCGATCTGCTCGGCGTCACCGGCGCCGTCCACGATCGTGGTCTCGTCCTTGGTCACCACGACCTTGCGGGCCCGGCCCAGCAGGTCGAGGGTGGCGTTCTCCAGCTTGAGGCCGACCTCCTCGGAGATCACCTGCCCGCCGGCCAGGATCGCGATGTCCTGCAGCATCGCCTTGCGGCGGTCGCCGAAGCCCGGGGCCTTGACGGCCACGGAGCGGAACAGGCCGCGGATCTTGTTGACGACCAGGGTGGCCAGGGCCTCGCCCTCGACGTCCTCGGCGATGATCAGCAGCGGCTTGCCCGACTGGACGACCTTGTCGAGCAGCGGCAGCAGGTCCTTGTTGGCCGAGACCTTGCCGTTGACGATCAGGATGTACGGGTCTTCGAGCACGGCCTCCATGCGGTCGGAGTCGGTCACGAAGTACATCGACGTCATGCCCTTGTCGAAGCGCATGCCCTCGGTGAGCTCGAGCTCGAGGCCGAAGGTGTTGCTCTCCTCGACGGTGATGACGCCTTCCTTGCCGACCTTGTCCATCGCCTCGGCGATGAGCGAGCCGATCTCGGGGTCGGCCGCGGAGATGGAGGCGGTGGAGGCGATCTGCTCCTTGGTCTCCACGTCCTTGGCCAGCTTGGAGAGCTCCTCGCTGACGCGCTCGACGGCGGCCTCGATGCCCTTCTTCAGAGCCATCGGGTTGGCGCCGGCGGCCACGTTGCGCAGACCCTCACGCACCAGCGCCTGGGCGAGCACGGTGGCCGTGGTGGTGCCGTCGCCCGCGACGTCGTCAGTCTTCTTGGCGACTTCCTTGACCAGCTCGGCGCCGATCTTCTCCCACGGGTCCTCGAGCTCGATCTCCTTGGCGATGGACACACCGTCGTTGGTGATCGTGGGAGCGCCCCACTTCTTCTCCAGAACGACGTTGCGGCCCTTGGGGCCCAAGGTCACCTTGACGGCGTCGGCGAGCTGGTTCATACCGCGCTCGAGACCGCGCCGGGCGTCCTCGTCAAACGCGATCATCTTGGCTGCCATAAGGCTAGACCTCCCAGATGCAGGGTGGCTGTCCTGGACCGAGCCGACGCCCGCGACGGCATGGGCCTGCATCTCCGTTCGGCAGGCCCCATCGTCTCGATCCGAGTGTTGGCACTCTGCCGTACAGAGTGCCAACGACTGTTTAGCACTCTACCCTGCCGAGTGCAAGCGACAGCCTGCGGCCCTGGGTGTCCTGGCCCAGGTCAGTACGGCGAACCGCCCCTAATGGGGGTAAACCTCGCAACCTACGGCGGACCACTGGACGCGGCCCACCGCACGACTCGCCGTACCCGGATCGACGAAATGGGAGGTGGCAGGCTCGCACGGACTGCGCTGCCGTGCGATCCGGCCCGGTGCATACCAGCGGTGTTTTCAGACCGCGCGGACGGCCTCCGCCTGCGGCCCCTTCTGGCCCTGCGTGATCTCGAACTCGACGCGCTGCCCCTGTTCGAGAGATCGATACCCGTCCATCAGGATCGCTGAGTAATGGACGAATACATCCTTACCACCGTCTACCGCGATGAAGCCGTAGCCCTTGTCCGCGTTGAACCACTTGACGGTGCCCTGCGCCACTTCCGACTCCTCTTACTGGGCTCACAGATCTCGCCCATTCCTCCGCGAGACCTGTAATCGCATGACTTAACAGAAAATCAGCCAGACGATCGCCCTCGACCATACCTGTGGCACGGGGTTTGGCAACAGAGTCAATCCACAAACTACGTATTTCTACGATCTGAAGGCGGTTCAGGGTTGAAATGGCCTGGAAATGGAGAAGGCGCCCACTAGGGGCGCCTTCTCACGTGTGGTGGTGCACTCAGCCTCCGGCGACCGCCGGGATGATTGAGATCTGAGCGCCCTCAGGGGCGGGAGTGTCGAGTCCTTCGACGAAACGGACGTCCTCTTCCCCAACATAAACGTTGACGAAACGTCGAATCTTGCCCGATTCATCAAGTATTCTCGCGCCGATCCCCGGGTAGTCGGAGTCGAGCTTGGCGAGCACGTCACGAAGAGTCGCGCCCTCGCCACTCACTTCGGCGTTGCCGCCGGTGTACGTACGCAGAATGGTGGGAATCCGCACAGATACGGCCATGGTTTAAGTCGCCTTTCCTGGTTGTCAGACAGTCGCGCGGTACGCGTCGAGAGAGGGCCGGATCACGGCGGTGGGCTTGGCGTCGGCGAGCACGTCGAGCGTCTTGAGCCCGTCGCCGGTGTTGAGCACCACGGTCTCGGCCTCCGGGTCGAGCGCTCCCGTCTCGACGAGCTTCTTGAGCACGCCCACGGTCACCCCGCCGGCGGTCTCGGCGAAGATGCCCTCGGTCGAGGCCAGCAGCTTGATCGCGGCCACGATCTCAGGGTCGGTGACGTCCTCGACGCCCCCTCCCGTGCGCCGGGCGATGTCGAGCACGTACGGGCCGTCGGCCGGGTTGCCGATGGCCAGCGACTTGGCGATGGTGTCGGGCTTGACCGGCTGGACGACGTCGTGTCCCGCCTTGTACGCGGTGGAGACCGGCGAGCAGCCGGCCGCCTGCGCCCCGAAGATCTTGTAGGGGGTGTCCTCGACCAGCCCCAGCGCCACCAGCTCCTTGAAGCCCTTGTCGATCTTCGTGAGCTGCGAGCCGGAGGCGATGGGGATGATGATCTGCTCGGGCAGCCGCCAGCCGAGCTGCTCGGCGATCTCGTACGCGAGCGTCTTGGACCCCTCGGCGTAGTAGGGCCGCAGGTTGACGTTGACGAAGCCCCACTTGTCGCCGAGCGGGTCGCCGATCAGTTCCGAGCAGAACCTGTTGACCTCGTCGTAGGTGCCGTCGATGCCGATCAGCCGGCCGCCGAACACCCGGGCCATGGCGATCTTGGCGTGTTCGAGGTTCGCGGGGATGAACACGCACGCCTCGAGCCCCGCCCGCGCCGCCGCGGCCGTGACCGCGCCCGCGAGATTGCCGGTGGAGGAGCAGGAAAGGGTGTGGAAACCGAAGTTGCGCGCCGCCTCGACGGCCATGGCGACCACGCGGTCCTTGAAGGAGTGGGTGGGGTTGCCCGAGTCGTCCTTCACATGCAGGGACTTGATGCCGAGTGCTCGCCCCAGATTTCCGGCCTTGACCAATTTGGTCCAGCCGGGGTTCATATTGGGCTTACTGATGACGTCGGCGGGCACCGGCAGCAACGACCGGTAGCGCCAGATGTTGGCGGGGCCCGATTCGATGTCCGCGCGGGTCACTTCGCCGAAGGAGTAGGCCGCCTCAAGCGGCCCGAAACACTCCTGACACGCGAAACTGGGGCCGAGGGGGTAACGGGTGCCGCACTCGCGGCAGGACAGAGCGACGGCAGGACCAAAGTCAAGCGGCATGAAGCGAGGCCTTCCCTCATCTTCGCCCGCGGCCACCTTGACCGCGAACCGGAATTGGCACCTTGTCCCGGTCGGCCTCGCCAGGTCGCGAGTCGAAAGCCGGGAGGGTTGCCGGGGCTTCGCAGGGCCGGTCCCTCCACCCCTCTGGATGAGCAATATTCAGTTGTTGAATTGGACTCTACCCGCCCAAGTGACCCAAACGACCATCCGTCTCAGCAGATGAGACGCATAGTCTCAGCGATAGTCCTCCCCGAGCACACCCTGTACGTATTTGCGTGCCTGGTGGATACGCGACTTGGCGGTGCCGAGCGGAATTCCCAGCTGCTCGGCCACCTCGTTGTAGTCGAGCTGGACGATGTCGCGCAGAACCAGCGCCTGAGCCAGGTCGGGTTTGTCGGCCTCCAGCGCCTCCATGGCGTCGAGCAGGTCGAGCCGCGAGCCCGCGATCACACTGACCCGCCGAACGTCGGGCTTCTGCATGGGCAGCTCGTCGGAGGTCTGCTCGGCGGCCCTGCGCTTGAGCGAGCGGTACGTCGTACGCGCGCAGTTGGCCGTGACGATGTGCAGCCAGGTACTGAACCTCGCCCGTCCCTCGAAGCGCCCGATGTTACGCGCCACGGCCAGCAATGTGTCTTGCGAGGCCTCCTCAGCGTCCTGATGATATGGCAGGATTCGGGCGCAGTGACGCATCACATCAGGCTCGATCCGTGCCAGGAGTTCGCCAAGTGCGCGATGATCTCCGGCGGCGGCGGAGCGGGCGAGTTCCTCGGTTAGCTCATCTAGCGCCATAGCTGGGATCCTATGGGCGAAAGGAGCCTCGATGAACAGCGTTCTGGTGGCCTCCAACAGAGGACCTGTCTCCTTCACCGTCTCCGACGACGGCGAACTGACCATGAAACGCGGCGGGGGCGGCCTGGTGTCCGGGTTGTCCGGGGCGACCAAGGACGACGGCGTGCTGTGGGTGTGCGCGGCGCTGTCCGACGGCGACCGCAGCGCCGTGCGCCTGACTCCTGGCGGCCGGATCGACCAGGCCGGCTACGACATCGGCAAGGTGCGGATGCTCGACATCCCGCCCGCCACCTTCCACCGCGCCTACAACGCCGTGGCCAACTCGACCCTGTGGTTCGTCAACCACCTGCTCTACGACATCCCCAACTCGCCCAGCTTCGGCACCCGCTTCGCCCGCGAGTGGGAGTCCTACCGCGACTACAACGGCGCGTTCGCGCTGGCACTGGCCGAGGAGGCCGGCCACGGCGCCCGCGTGATGGTGCAGGACTACCACCTGACGTTGACCCCGGCGATGCTCCGCGCAGAACGGCCCGATCTGCGCATCGCCCATTTCAGCCACACCCCGTGGGCGCCGCCCGAATACTTCTCCCTGCTGCCCGACGCTGTGGCCAGAGAGGTCCTGGAAGGCATTCTGGGAGCCGATCACGCCGGGTTCCTGGCAGACAGGTGGGCCCAGGCGTTCATGGACTGCTGTGAGGCTCTCCTGGGCGCGGAGGCCGACCGCGCCGGGCGCAGCGTCACCCACCAGGGCAGGACGACCCGCATCGGCGTCCACAGCCTGGGCGTCGACGGCGACGCGCTGTGGGAGCGGGCCGTCGAGCCCGACGTCGAGTCGCACATGGCGGCGCTCAGGGAGCAGGTGGGCGAGCGCAGCCTGATCGTCCGCATCGACCGCACCGAGCTGTCGAAGAACATCGTGCGCGGCCTGGTGGCCTACGGCGAGTTCCTCGCCGCCCACCCCGAGTGGCACGGCCGCGTGGTGCACCTGGCCTTCGCCTACCCCAGCAGGCACGACCTGCCCGAATACCGCGAGTACACCGCCATGGTGCAGCGCTGCGCCCAGGAGATCGAGGACACCTACGCCACGGAGGACTGGGATCCGCTGATCCTCAACGTCAACGACGACTATCCGCGCTCGCTGGCCGCCTACAGGATGGCGGATGTCCTGCTGGTCAACCCCATCCGCGACGGCATGAACCTGGTCGCCAAGGAGGGCCCGATCCTGTCGCCGCGATGCGCGCTGGTGTTGTCGCGGGAGGCCGGCGCGGCGGCCGAGCTGGGGCCGCACGCGCTCGTCGTCAACCCCTACGACATCACCGAGACGGCCGACGCCCTGCACGAGGCGCTGGTCATGCCGGAGGACGAACGCAGGATGCGGCGTGACAAGCTGCACGCCGCCGCCACCGCCCTGCCGCCGCAGAAGTGGCTGGCGGCCCAGCTCGACGCTCTGGGGCCCATCGACGAGCAGCAGGCGCTCTAACGCCAGTCGGCGTGCTCGAGCACGCCGGCCAGGCCGGGCGTGTTCCACTGGTCGACGACCAGGATCTTGGTGGTGGGCAGGAACCACTCGCGCTGCACGTAGCGGGACTTCACCGCGCCGCCCGAGTAGGAGACGCAGGTGGCCTTCCACTCGCGGTAGGCGGCCTTGTGCCCGGGGCCGACCTGGCGCAGGCCCTTGACCTTCGCCGCGCCGAGCGTCTGGCCCCACTTGCGGTTGTGCGGGCACAGCTGCACGTCGGTAGCGGGATAGAACGGTTTGGCACCGGTGTAGGGAGAAAAGAGCTCGTTGCCCTCCTTGATGGCCTTCGGGCCGAGCACCCAGAAGCTGTCGCACTCGGCGGTGCCGTAGGCGCCGCCGGGCTTGGCGCACCTGCCGGTGACCACCCGGATCCAGTCGGGGCTGACGCGGCGCACCTCCCACTTGATCGGCAGGTAGAGGGTCAGGCCGCCTCTGAGCTTGAGCGGCTGGGCGGGGGCGGCGTGCGCGGGCAGGGGGGCGGCCAGGAGGGTGATCGCGGCCAGGGCCGCGACGGCGAGGTATCGCTTGGACATGCGACTGACGGTAGGGGGCGCCACTTGCAGATCAGTCGCCAATGGCTGAAAACCGCCGCCCGGTCACGCGGCGCTGATCGCGGAGGCGAGCTCGTCGAGCAACTCCACCACCCCCTCGGGCCCGTCCACCACGAGGTCGGCCAGCTCGGTCAGCGCCGTCACCTCGGCCGAGCCGCTGCACACGGTGACGCCGGGCAGCCCGCAGGCGCGCACGGCCTCGAACGCGGCCAGATCGCCGAGGTCGTCACCGGCGAACAGCACGGACCTGGCGGCCCGCTCGGTCAGGAACAGGCTGAGCGCCTGGCCCTTGTCCATGCCGGGCGGCCGCAGCTCCAGCACGAAGCGCCCCGGCTCGACCACCAGGTCGTGCTTGTCGGCCAGCTTGGCCAGCGGCTCGCGCAACGCGGCCAGCGCGGCCCCGGGGTCGGGGGCGCGTCTGGTGTGCACCGCCACGGCCCGGCCCTTGTCCTCCACCATCACCTCTCGCAGGCCCAGCGAGTCGAGCAGCAGCTGCAGCTCGGCCTCGACCCGCGGCACGCCGGGATGCGGGGGCGGGGCGGAGATCCGGCCGTTCTCCCAGCGTTCGAAGCCGTAGTGGCCGAGGATGACCAGGCCGGGCACGTCGGCCAGGCCCGGCCCGAGCTCCAGCACGGTGGCAGGGGGCCGGCCGGTGACGACGGCCAGCGCGCGGACGCGCGCGCCCAGCCTGGCGAGCACCGCGGGGGCCTTCGGATGGATCACGGCCTCGGCGGGATCGGGCACGATCGGCGACAGCGTGCCGTCGAAGTCGAGCCCGATCACGGCGCCCGCCGGATCATTCAAGATCGCTTTCATTCCAGGGATGTTCCTCACGCGGCTGCCGTACCCAGCCGGTCAGGGACGCATGCCAAACCTTCTGGCCGCTCGGTCGCGCTGGCGGGTGGACCGTAACCTGCGCAGCCGTTTGACCAGCATCGGATCTTGCTCCAGCGCCTCCGGTCTGTCGATCAGCTCGCCGAGCAACTGGTAGTAGCGGGTGGCGGAGAACCCGAAGGCCTCCTTGACGGCCTGCTCCTTCGCGCCCGCGTAGCGCCACCACTGGCGTTCGAAGGCGAGGAGCTCCAGCTCTCGTTCTGTCAGCGGTTGGCGGGACGTCTCCTGGGCATCGTCACCGCTGAGCGGTGCTCCCATGGTGTCCTCCTCGGAAGGGGCGGGCGACGATCGGCACGCCCGCACGCGGCCCGTGGCCATCGTAATGTGCGGAGTGCGGCTGTTCACGGCGGATTGAGAGACGTACAGTCGCGGCGTGGCGGTTCTCGCCTGGACCATCCCGCTCCCTCCTGGCTCACATGTCCGACTTTCACCGACTTCTTTGGACGAAGGCCGCAGATAGGAATTACTCCACGTATCGGCCTGTTTACTGAAGCGTCGGATTGCACCGACCCCCTCGTGTCAGAATGCACGGGCAGATCGGGCGCCCCTCCCCTCCCGTTCGAGGTTGACGTGTACCAACTGTCCGCCGTGCACATCTTCATAATGTCCGCCGGCCCGAGCCCCTGGAGGGCGCGGGTGACGTGCGCCGTGATCGCCCCCACGACCTTCCCCGGCGGGCGGTCGCGCTCGCTCGCGATGGCGCCGTCCCGGGTGCCGGCCCCATGAGGGGGCTCCTCGTGCCCGTGCTGACGGCCGCGTTCGTGCTCGGGCTCGCGCCGACGAGCGCCTCCGACGACGTGGGCGAGGTCGCGCGCGCCGGGCAGTGGCAGCTCGGCGCGATGCGGCTGCCGGAGGCGTGGCGGTCGAGCAAGGGCGAGGGCGTGCTGGTGGCCGTCCTCGACACCGGCGTGAACGGCGACCACCCCGACCTGGAGGGCGCCGTGATCCAGGGGCCCGACCTGACCGGGGCCGCCAGGGGCCCATGGGGGCAGCACGGCACCGCCATGGCCAGCCTGATCGCCGGGCGTGGGCACGGGGCGTCACGCGGCGTCGTCGGGGTGGCGCCCCAGGCCAAGGTCCTGTCCGTACGCGTCACGCTGGAGAACGGCGACCCGCGGCGCGAACAGCGGCGCTCCGGCGGACGCGACGCGCTGGCCAGGGGCATCCGGTATGCGGCCGACCACGGCGCCGACGTCATCAGCATGTCGCTGGGCGGCGGCAGCGGCTCGTGGGAGGGGTCGGCCTCGGAGGAGGAGGCCGTCCAGTACGCCGTCGGCAAGGGCATCGTGCTGGTGGCCTCCTCGGGCAACGACGGCGCCGCGGCCAACAAGAAGAACTTCCCCGCCGCCTACCCGGGCGTGATCGCCGTGGGGGCGGTGGACCAGCGGCTCCAGGTGGCCGGCTTCTCCAACCGGCAGGACTACCTGTCGGTGGTGGCCCCCGGCACGGAGATCGTGACGGCCGACGGCGGCGACTCGTACGTGGTCGGCGACGGCACCAGCTCGGCCGCCGCCATGGTGGCGGGCGTGGCCGCGCTGATCAAGTCGGCGCATCCCGGCATGTCGCCGGCTCACGTGCGCATGGCCATCGAGCTGGGCACCAGGCACCGTCCCTCGGACGGTTACAGCTCCTCCTACGGGCACGGCGTGGCCAACGCGCTGCTCGCCCTGCGGGCGGCGGCGCGCATGGACGTTCCCACGGCATCGGCGCTCGCCCGCCCTGGCCCCTACGTCGGCGGGAGCCGGCCGATGCCCGTTCCCGCGCCCGCGTCCAGGACGCCGGTGGTGGCGGGGTTGCTGCTGCTGATGGCGGGGATGTCGGCGCGGGTGCTCATCATGTACCGGCGGCGCGGGGATTCAACCTAACAAGCGCTTGTGTGATACTCCTGCGTATGACGATGGCGATCGAGGGCTGGTTCGCGCTCGGCGAGGACGGCGTCGCGCTGCTGGGCACCAGGTGCGCGGCCTGCGGCACCGTGTGCTTCCCACCGAGGCGGGACCTCTGCCCCAACCCGCGCTGCGACGGGGACTCGATGGAGGAGGTCACGCTTCCCAGGCGGGGGCGGGTCTGGTCGTACACCAACGCCTGCTACCCGCCGCCGGCGCCGTTCGTGGCGGCGGATCCCTACGTGCCGGTGACACTGGCCGCGGTCGAGCTGGACGAAGTGGGGATCGTGGTACTCGGCCAGGTCAGGGACCTGACGGTGAACGAACTGGAGGTCGGCATGGAACTGGAGCTCACCTCGGGCCCCCTGGCCGACGGGCCGTTGGTGTGGATGTGGAGACCTGTCCAATGAGCGTCGTGGTACTGGGAACGGGCATGCACCCGTGGGGTAAACAGGGACGCCCTTTCCTGGAATACGGCGTGGCCGCGGCCCGCGACGCCCTGCGCGACGCCAGGGTGGCGTGGACGGACGTGCAGTTCGTGGTGGGGGCGGACACGATCAGGAACGGCTATCCGGGTTTCGTCGCCGGCGCCTCCTACGCCCGGGCGCTGGGCTGGTCGGGGGCCAGGGTGGCCTCCTGCTACGCGGCGTGCGCGTCGGGAGCGCAGGCCGTGGACCTCGCGCGTACCCGGATCCTGGCGGGGCTGTGCGACGTGGCCCTCGTGGTCGGCGCGGACTCCACCCCCAAGGGCTTCTTCAAGCCGGTGGGCGGCGACAGGCCGGACGACCCCGACTGGCTCCGCTTCCGCCTCCTCGGCGCCACCAATCCCGCCTATTTCGCCCTGTACGCCCGCCGCCGCATGGCGCTCCACGGCACCACGACCGCCGACTTCGCCGCCGTCAAGGTCAAGAACGCGCTGGCCGGCTCGCTCAACCCGATGGCCCGCTACCGCGAGACCGTCACCGCCGAACAGGTGCTGGCCTCCCCCATGGTGGCCGACCCGCTGCGGCTCATGGACATCTGCGCCACCTCGGACGGCGGCGCGGCGGTGGTGCTGACCTCGGAGTCCTTCGCCCGCCGTCACGGCGCCACGGGCCCCCTGGTACGCCTGGCCGCCGTCTCCACCGTCACCCCGACCTTCCCCAACACGGTCCTGGAGCTGCCGGACTTCGCCACGGACTCCTGCGCCGCCGTCCCGCCGCGGGAAAGGCCGTTCAGGGCGGCGATCGCCCACGCCGCCTACGAGGAGGCCGGGCTCGGGCCGGAGGACGTCTCGCTGGCGGAGGTGTACGACCTGTCCACGGCCCTGGAACTGGACTGGATGGAGGACGTCGGCCTGTGCGCCCCTGGCGAGGCGGACAAGCTCCTGCGCGAGGGCGCCACGGCGCTCGGCGGCCGGCTGCCCGTGAACCCCTCCGGCGGCCTTGCGTCCTTCGGCGAGGCCATCCCCGCCCAGGCGATCGCCCAGCTCTGCGAGCTGACGACCCAGCTGCGGGGCCGTGCGGGAGCCCGCCAGGTGCCGGGCGCCCGCGTCGGCCTGGCCGCCAACCAGGGCCTGTTCGGCCACGGCTCCGCCCTGATCGCCACCACCTGACGCGGGCCCTCCGGAACTCGCCGGAGGGCCCGCCAGGTTTCAGCTCACGTGCACCACGTCGTGCGTCTCCGCGAAGTGACAGGCACTGTCGTGGGTGACGCCCGGCCGGATCTGCAGCAGCGGCTCCTCCTCGGCGCAGATCTCCTGCGCCTTCCAGCACCGCGTACGGAACCGGCAGCCGGAAGGCGGGTTGGCCGGCGAGGGCGGGTCACCCTGGAGGATGATCCGCTCGCGCTGCTCCCGTCCCTCGGGATCGGGCACGGGCACCGCCGACAACAGCGCCTGCGTGTAGGGGTGCGCGGGCTTGTCGTAGATCTCGAGGTCCTTGCCGATCTCCACGAACTTGCCGAGGTACATCACCCCGACCCGGTCGGAGATGTGGCGGACCACCGACAGGTCGTGGGCGATGAAGATGTAGGCCAGGTCGAACTCGTTCTGCAGCCGCTCCAGCAGGTTGATCACCTGGGCCTGGATCGACACGTCCAGCGCCGACACCGGCTCGTCGCACACGATGATCTCGGGCTGGAGCGTCAGCCCACGGGCGATACCGATGCGCTGCCGCTGACCGCCGGAGAACTGGTGCGGGTAGCGGTTGATGTGGTCGGGGTTGAGCCCCACCACCTCCAGCAGCTCCTGCACCTTCTTGCGCCGGCCGCCCTTGGGCGCCACCTCGGTGTGGATCTCGTACGGCTCGCCGATGATGTCGCCGACGGTCATCCGGGGGTTCAGCGAGGTGTACGGGTCCTGCATGACCATCTGGATGTTGCGGCGCATCCGCTTGAGGTCGGCGCCCTTGGCCTTGCCGATGTCCTGGCCGTTGATCAGCACCGACCCCGACGTCGGCCGCTCCAGCGCCATCAGCACCTTGGCGAGCGTGGACTTGCCGCAGCCCGACTCGCCCACGATGCCCAGCGTCTCGCCCTTGTGCAGGTCGAACGAGACGCCGTCGACGGCCTTGATCGCGCCGATCTGCCGCTTGAACAGGATGCCCTGGGTCAGCGGGAAGTGCTTGACCAGATCGCGCACCTCAAGGATGCGCTCGTCACCGCTCGCCATCGAGGACCTCCCTCCAGTAGTGGCAGGCGCTGCTCCGCGTGCCGCTGATCTCGTGGAGCGGCGGCACGTCCGTCACGCAGTCGTCCTGCCGGTACGGGCAGCGCGGGTGGAACGAGCAGCCCGTCGGCAGGTCCAGCAGGTTGGGCGGCAGCCCCTTGATGGCGTACAGGTCCTGGCCCTTGAGGTCGACCCGGGGGATCGACTCCAGCAGGCCCTTCGTGTACGGGTGCGCCGGCCCCTTGTAGATGTCGTGCACGGGGGCGTTCTCGACGATGCGGCCCGCGTACATGACCGCGATCTTGTCGGCCACGTCGGCGACGACGCCCAGGTCGTGCGTGATCAGGATGAGACCCATCTGGCTCTCGCGCTGCAGCTCTGCCAGCAGCTCCATGATCTGGGCCTGGACGGTCACGTCGAGCGCCGTGGTCGGCTCGTCCGCGATCAGCACCTCGGGGTCGAGCGCGATCGACATGGCGATCATGATGCGCTGCCGCATGCCGCCGGAGAACTGGTGCGGATAGTCGTTGATCCGCTGCTTGGCCGCCGGGATGCGGACCCGGTCCATCAGCTCGACGGCCTTCTTCATGGCCTCGGCCTTGGACATGCCCCGGTGCACCCGGAACATCTCGCTGATCTGCCAGCCCACGGTGAAGACCGGGTTGAGCGCCGAGAGCGCGTCCTGGAAGATCATCGCGATCCGCTGGCCGCGCACCTGCGTACGGGCCTCTTCGGAAAGCTTGAGCAGATCGGTGCCCTTGAAGCGGATCTGCCCCTTGGGGATGACCGCGGGCGGCATGTCGAGGATGCCCATGATCGCCTGAGCGGTCACGGACTTGCCCGAACCCGACTCACCCAGCACCGCCAGCGTCTCGCCGGGGTTGACCGTGTAGCTCACGCCGTTCACGGCCCGCACGATGCCCGCGCGGGTGCGGAACTCCACGTGCAGCTCCTCGACCGCCAGCAGCGGGTGTTCGCCCTGCCCTCCCTCGGCGGGCAACACGTTTGCCGACGTCTTGTTCACTTTCATCCCCCCTTACCTGAGCTTCGGGTCGAGCGCGTCGCGCACGGCGTCGCCCAGCATGATGAACGCGAGCACCGTGATGCTCAGGAACACGGCCGGGAAGATCAACGGCAGCGGGGCGTCGAGGAACCGGCGCTGCGCGTCCGAGATCATCAGGCCCCAGGAGATCTCCGACGGCGGCACGCCCACGCCCAGGTACGACAGCGCCGCCTCGGCCGCGATGAACCCGCCGAGGTTGATCGTCGTGATGACGATCACGGGGGCCAGCGCGTTCGGGAGGAGATGTCTAAACATGATGCGTCCGGAACCGGCTCCGAGTGCCTTGGCGGCGACCACGAAGTCCTGGTTCTTGGCGGTGATGACCGCCGCCCGCATGATCCGGAACGTCATCGGCCAGCCCAGGATGGTCAGCGCCGCGACGACCAGCCAGATGCCGAACCCGCTGTCGCGGAAGGTCGAGCCGATCAGCAGGGCGCCCAGGATGCTGGGGATGGCGAAGAAGATCTCGGTGATGCGGGAGGCCACGGTGTCGGTCTTGCCGCCGAAGAAACCGGCGACGAGACCGGCCAGTCCGCCGATGATCGCGGCCGCGATCGTGGTGCTGATGCCGATCACCAGCGAGTTGGCCGCGCCGTAGACCGTCCGGGCGTACAGGTCGCAGCCCAGGTTGTCACGGCCGAACGGGTGGCCGTTGCTGGGCCCCTGCCTGGCGGTGACCAGATCGCAGGTCCTGGCGTCGAACGGGTCGAGCGGGCTGAACAACGACGGCCACACCGCCATCACCACCAGCACGGCGATGATGCCGCAGGAGATGATGAAGACGGGGTTGCGCCGTAGGTCGTGCCAGGCGTCCGTCCACAGGCTGGCCGGCTTGGCCGCCTTGACGTTCTGCTGCGACGCGGGGACGGGGTTTTCCTCGGGGGCGATGACGGGTCCGCCCGGCTGGATGTCACTCATAGCGGATCCTCGGGTCGAGCACTGCGTACATCACATCGACGGCCAGGTTGGCCAGGATGTAAATCAGCACCAGGATTGTCACGATACCGACCACGACGGACTGTTCTCGCAGATACACCGAGTTGAAGAGCTGGTTGCCGATGCCCGGCAGGTTGAAGATTCGCTCGGTGATCACCGCCCCGCCCATGAGGTTGCCGAGGTCGGCGCCCAGGAACGTGACGAGCGGGATCAGCGCGTTGCGCAGGGCATGTCTGCCGACCACGCGCCGGCGTGACAGACCCTTGGCGGTGGCCGTCCTGATGAAGTCGGCCCGTAGTGTCTCGGCCAGGCTGGTCCTGGTCAGACGGGTGAGATAGGCGATCGACACGCCCGCGAGCACGAAGCCGGGCAGCAAATAGCTGCGCCAGCCGTTGGTGATGCCCGCGATCGGGAAGATGTCGAGCCCCGTCCACTGCTTGAGCTTCACACCCAGGATGAACTGCAGCACGAAGCCGGACACCAGGGTCGGCACCGAGATCAGCAGCAGCGTCGCGGCGAGGATCAGGGTGTCGATGGCCTGGCCGCGGCGCAGCGCCGCCCACAGGCCGAGCCCGACGCCGATGACCGCCTCGATGATCAGGGCGGTGAGCGCCAGGTTCAGCGTCACCTGGAACTTCCCGGCCATGATCTGGGACACGGGGATGTCGGCGAACGTGACGCCGAAGTCCGCCCGGAAAAGGACGCCGCTGATGTAGTACCAGTACTGGAGCAGCAGCGGGTCGTTGAGATGGTATTGCTCGCGAAGGATCGCGACGATGTTGGGGTCCGCCCGCTTCTCGCCGGCCAGCGCCGCGATGGGGTCACCAGGGAGCGCGAAGACGATGGTGAAGATGAGCAGGGTGGAGCCCAACAGCACAGGTATCGCCTGCAGCAGGCGCCTGATGATGTATCGGCCCATTTAAGCCTCCCGTACACGCGAAGAAGGCAGTCCCTCGACCTTAGGGGTTCCCGGTCGAAAGAGACTGCCCCCACGCTTACCTCACGGGGACGGACGTCACCCGCCCGCCCCCGGGAACAATCGTCAGACCTTCTCGACGTTGGCCCACTCGACCTGGTTGAGCAGGTTGATGTGGACGTTCTTGACCTTCGTCGAGTAGCCGGAGTTGTTCCGGTAGAAGTACACCGGGATGTAGGGCAGCTCCTCGTTGAGGATGTCGTCGGCCTGCTGGTAGAACTTCAGGCCCTCCTCCACCGACGACGCCTGGTCGCCCTGGGCGATCAGGTCGTCGAACTTCTTGTTGGAGTAGCCGCCGTAGTTGGACCCGTTCGCGATGGCGCCGGTGCTGAAGATCGGCGCCAGGTAGTTCTCGGCGGACGGGTAGTCGATGGCCCAGCCCATGCGGAACAGGCCCTTGTACTTCTTGGAGTCCAGCTCGTCCAGGATGGTGGCGAACTTCTCGAACGGCTTGGCGGTCGCGTCGATACCCAGGTTGGCCCGCAGGTTGTTCGCGATGGCCTCGATCCACTCCTTGTGCGCACCGTCGGCGTTGTAGCCGATCTCGAGCGTCTTGGGGCCGCCGGCGGCGTCGTAGAGCTTCTTGGCCTCGGCCGGGTTGTAGGTGCAGGCCTTGCAGGCGCCCTGGCGGTAGCCCGCGATGGCCGGGTTGATGAAGTCGTCGGCCGGCGAGCGGGTGCCGGAGAAGACCGTGTCGGAGATGGTCTTCCTGTCGATGGCCATCGAGATGGCCTTGCGGACGTCGACCTTGTTCAGCTCGGGGTTGTACTTGAGCGGAACGCCGATGTAGCCGACGCCGGCGTCCGGCTGGTCCTGGTAACGCTCACCGAGGGTGGACTTGGCGGTGGCGATCGAGGCAGGGCCGAGGGAGTCGTGGATGTCCAGGTTGTCGGCCTGGAGGTCGTTGAAGGCGACGTCGGAGTCGGTGTAGATCTTGAACTGGAGCTTGGTCCAGTTCGACGGCTTCTTGCCCGGGTACTTGTCGTACACCGTCAGGTCGATGCTCTGGTCGGTGCCCTTCCTGTAGGGCTTGTCCAGCTTGAACAGGCCCTGGCCGATGGGCTGCTCGCCGTACGCCTGCGTCACCTTGCCGTCGCTGCCGAAGGCGGCCTTGGGCAGCGGGTAGAACGCGGTGTAGCCGAGCATGACCTTGAACTGCGAGAACGGCGCCGCGAGGGTGACCTCGAGCGTCGTGTCGTCAACGGCCTTGAGGCCCTTCATGGTCTTCGTGGTGACCGGCTTGCCCTCACCGGGGTTGAGGTCGGCGAAGCCGTCGACGCGCTGGAAGAAGTACCCGGCACCCTGGGCGTTCTCCTGGTTGGCCGCGTAGTTCCACGCGTCCACGTAGTTCTGCGCGACAAGCGGCTCACCGTTGTGCCAGGTGTAGCCAGGCTTGAGCTTGATCGTCCAAACCTTCTGGTCGGAGCTCTCGATCGAGGCGGCAGCGGCCTCGACGGCGTTCTTGTTCTCGTCGTAGTTGACGAGAGGCTCGAACACAGCGGCCAGGGCCTCGGAGCCCTCGGACTCCGTGGTGTTGGACGGGACCAGAAGCTCCTGGGGCTCACCGAGCTCCATGCGGACCGGCGTTTCCGCGCCGCCCGCGGCAGTACCACCGTTGTCCGAGGCACCGCCGCCACACGCGGCAACCGCGAGGGCGAGCAGCGCGGTACCGGCGACGATCTGTGCGCCCTTAGTAACACGCATGGTGAAAGAAATTCCTCCCTCTACAGTGGGCGTAAGCGCTGAGCTGCGGTGATCGTGAGCAGCCTGACGGGAGGTTCCTGGTCTCCCCCCGGATTTGGCTGACATGGTCAAACCAGCCGACGCCCTGCCAGTCGATCGCGACTATCCCTTACTACTTGCCACCAGGGAGTCTCTGGCGCGTTGCAGTTCGGTCACACGTGTGCCAAACCAGCGTCACAGACATTTGGGGCAATGTGGATCAAATAGTACAAAAGACCGCTCACAGGTGCAGCCTGGACGTGAACAGCCGGTGAAAAGTACCCCCTACAGGAGAGTGGTCGCGCCCTTGCCACCACACCCCGGCTCGCTGGGCTACGGTTGAGCAGGTCTTGACGGCGCCTTGAAACCCGGCGTCCGAAGACCCCGTCCAACCGACTGTCGCCGACCCGCGCGACAGGCACCTCACCGACCGGGATCCAATAGAGTCCTTGCCATGAGCCAGCCGGAATCCGCTGTCGCGGACGCCCAGGCGGGCGGCCGAAGCGGGCAGGAGCCGCTGGCCAAGCTCGCCAAGAGATACGGACTTCGCCGTGCCATCGCGCGGCCGAGGTTTCCTGTCTACGTGCGCCAGCTCTACGAGCGGCGTCACTTCATCCTGACGTACGCGACCTCACGCAACGTCTCGAAGTACTCCAACTCGGCCCTGGGTCAGCTCTGGCAGGTCCTGACGCCACTGCTGAACGCCGGGATCTACTTCCTGATGTTCGGCGTCATCCTGGGCGGTGCCAAGGACATCGAGAACTACCCCGCGTTCCTGCTGACCGGGATGTTCGTCTTCACCTTCACGCAGCGCACGGTCACCGTGGGCGCCAAGTCGATCTCGGGCAACCTCTCGCTGATCCGGGCGCTCCACTTCCCCCGCGCCTCGCTCCCGCTGGCCTACACGATCCAGGAGTTGCAGCAGCTCGCCATCTCGATGAGCGTGCTCCTCGCCATCGTGGCGGCCACCGGCGAGTGGCCCACCTGGTTCTGGCTCATGATCCCGGTGGTCCTGCTGCTGCAGACGATGTTCAACATCGGCGCTGGGCTGATCGTGGCCAGGATGGGCGCCACGCTGCGCGACCTCAACCAGTTGCTGCCCTTCATCACCCGCACCTGGCTCTACGCCTCAGGCGTCTTCTTCTCCATCCAAGACAAAGTCGTCGAGTCCGCAGAGTTGCCTCAGTGGGTGGCCAACCTGATGTATCTCAATCCCGCCGCTTCCTTCATCGAGTGGATGCGGGAGATCCTGATCTCGACGCACAATCCGGAGTTCGGCCACCACCCACCCCCATTGGTGTGGATGTCTTGCGTATTCTGGGCGGTGTTCGCTCTCGGCTTCGGCTTCTGGTACTTCTGGCGGTCCGAGGAGAGGTACGGGCGTGGCTGAACTGACCAAGGAGCTGTCACAGGTGAAGGGCGAGAAGCCCGCCGTCCCCGGCAAGGATGTCAAGGTGCATCCCAAGCCGGAGCCCACGGGCAAACGGCCACTCGACGTCCCCACGGGCACTCCGACTGTCATCGTCGACGACCTCCACATCGTCTACCGCGTCTACGGCGCGGCCTCCGACAGCGAGAAGGGCAACGCGGTCAACGCCCTCACGCGCCTTCTCAAGCGTCAGGGCCGTCCGCAGATGAAAGAGGTCCACGCGGTCAAGGGCGTGACCTTCGTGGCCTATCACGGCGACGCCATCGGCATCGTGGGCCGCAACGGCTCGGGCAAGTCCACGCTCCTGCGCGCCATCGCGGGCCTGCTGCCGCCCCACGAGGGCGCCGTCTACACCGACGGCCAGCCTTCGCTGCTGGGCGTCAACGCGGCCCTCATGCGCGAGCTGACCGGCGAGCGCAACATCGTCCTCGGCTGCTACGCCATGGGCATGACCCCGGCCGAGGTGCGGGAGAAGTACCAGGACATCGTCGACTTCTCCGGCATCGATGAGTTCGTCCAGCTCCCCATGTCCACCTACTCCTCCGGCATGGGCGCCCGCCTGCGCTTCGCCATCTCCTCCGCCAAGACCCACGACGTCCTGCTCATCGACGAGGCCCTGGCCACCGGCGACCGCGAGTTCCGCAAGAAGAGCCAGGAGCGCATCAGCCAGATCCGCGAGTCGGCCGGCACGGTCTTCCTCGTGGCCCACGACCTCAAGGTCATCGAGGAGACCTGCAACCGGGTCATCTGGCTGCACAAGGGCAAGATCCGGATGGACGGCGACCCGAAGGAAGTCATCTCCGCCTACAACAAGGGCTGAGCCTCCCCCACCCCGACCGCACCACAAGGGTGCGGCCCTTCGTCATGCCCGCACTCGATCTCGCGGGCGAAACACACGCGACGCGAGGGGTAAATGACTGACAGCGAGCCTCCCGTTCCGATAAGATTCGAACGTCAATTCGATCCAAGGAACGGTGATGGAGTAGGGGCGCGCGATGGGAGAGCTTTCGGCCGCGATCGACCACCTGGCCACCGAGGACGTGTCCGAGATCCCGAGAATGCAGCTCGCTGAGCAGCTCCTGGAGCTCCACTGGCAGATGGCCAGACTCCAGGCCCAGATAGCCCGCCGCACAGGCGTCCGCCTCCCCTGACCCTTCGTCCCGCTCCCGGCCTGCATGTCAGCCTCAGGGGGCCAAGAATGCGCGTCGTAACGGCGCCCGGCCATGTGCGGGTCAGAGGCCGTTCCCCTGGAGGCCACCGGCCACGTACGGCGTTCGGCCGTCTGGCTGGGCGACCGTAAAAAACGATCATAAAAAAGCCGCCGACCCAGAAAGATCCGGGTCGGCGGGACGCCGCTGCCCTGCAGCGCGGCGCGGTGTGAGAAAAGCGGTGAGAATCGGGCCCGGACGCGTCCGTCCGGGCCCGATCATCAAGGCCACGCGGCCTTGAGATCACAGTTGCGGCCTTGAAATCACAGCCGGGCGCTCGGCACCTTTGAGCGCACCATCGGCCGGCCACATTGGTTTGTGACGGCATTTCGCCCGTGACGACGTCCCGCTCATCGCGGTGTCATCGTTCATAGGGGCGGGACCGCCGGGCGTCGGCACCTAGGACGCCCGCGAACCGTCATGTCGACTCATCGCGAGTCAATGGACTCCCGGCGAGTCATGTTCCACAGCGCCTGCTCGCGACGCGGCGCCTCAGTCGCGCTTCCAGGACTCCCGCACCGAGCCGGCCAGCGACTCGGAGGACCAGCCGAGGGCCACCATCACGTCGCCGTAGCGGTCGGCGGCCTTGTAGCCGTTGGTCTCGACGAAGGTCGAGGCGTCCTTGACGATCGGCTTGAGCTCCTCGGCGGAGGCGGTCTGGGTGGTGCCGGGCAGCGCCTCGACGACGGGCGCGACCTCCTTCGGCGCCACCTGGCCGACCACCGGGGCCAGCTCACTGCTGGTGACGCGCGGCAGCGTGCGCTTGGCGGTCGAGCTGAGCCCGCCCAGGGCGGTCTCGGCCGACAGGGACTCGAAGCCCTTGGCGGTCTTGCCGACCGTGGCGTTGCCGGTGTTCATGAGGCCGTTGCCGCTCTCCGGCAGCAGGCGGCCGGAGGACCAGCCGAACATCGTGCCCCCGATGGACGAGTCGACCAGGCCGCTGACCGAGCCGTACACGTCCGTGTTCTGGGAGGCGGCCCCGCCCTTGACGGCGGGGGTGGCGGGCTGCGCCATGCGGGCCGCGCCCAGCACGGGCAGCGACTTGGCCAGGCCGGCCTGACCGAGTGCGAACCCGCCGACGATCGGCGACAGCTCCCTGAGCGGTGCGCCGCCGCTGATGACGTCCTCGGCCGCGTTGGCCGTGAAGCCGGCCTCTTCTGCCTGGGTCTGCTTGCGTGCCGCAGCCTCGCTGGCGCGGTCGCGCTCGATCTCCGACATGCGGGCGTCCGGCTGCGCGGCCGACTTGGGTGTGGCGCCGAGCAGCCCGGTCAGCAGGCCGCTTCCGACCAGACCGCCGAGGAGGCCGCCCACGGGGCTGTCGCCCAGGGTGGCGCTGCGCGAGGTGTTGTGCTTGGTGTTGTTGTGACGAACGTCTGCTTGGGCCGGCACGGCCAAAGCCGCCGCCAGACCGAATGCTGTGACGGCGACGGCCGTCTTCACTACTCGATTCATGATTGCCTTCCCGGCTCGTGATCGATCGCTCTCGAATGCGGTGGAAATGCGAATCGATAACCCCCGAATGCCGTGGCGGGCGCGCTATGGGCACCACACGAAGCGTGCCGTCACGGCTGAGCTACGAAAGCAGTTCTATCACTCACTGTGACCGCCCGCAGGCGCATGAATTCCCATGTAGCAGGGGTTTGCAGCACGGTTACCGAGTAAAGAAGGACCGTTGAGCGGGGAGACAAAACGGGAAATAGGAGGGTCTTGTTTCCAATATTGCACGCACTTACGGGGTGCGCTTACACCAACTCCGGCGGCCCGTGAACAAAGGGTCGCGAAAACAATTGCCACGGGCCGGGAGCGTAGATTTTCCGGTCGCGATGGACGCGCGGCCGATCAACTGGGCGGCGGCGCCGCCGTTCAGGCGGGAAGCAGCGCTTCCGCCGGCTCGAACGGAAAACGTTCGCCGAAGGCCGGGCGCAGATCCGTCAGCCAGACCGCCGTCGGGTCGTAGCGTGCGAAGAACGGCCGCCCCACGAGCGAAGGGTCGCGCGCCTGGATGAAGTGGAGCAGGAAGACCTGCTCTCCGGCGACTTCCATGACGCCGTCCACGCACACCTTGCCCGGCGTGGCCGACATCGACGGCCCCCGCACCGTGCGGCAGAGCCCCGAGACCGAGGCGTAGGCGTCCCTGAAGATCTCGTACGCGCGCGCCAGCGGGACCGCGAAGTAGTCCTGCGGCCCGGTGTCACGTTCGACGAACATGTAATAAGGGATCATCCCCATCCTGAGCTGCCGCCGCCACATCGACGACCACACGGCGGGATCGTCGTTGATGGACCTGATCAACGGCGCCTGGGTCCTGATCGTGGCCCCGCTGCCGAGTATGCGCTTGACCGCCGACTCGACCAGCGGCGACTCCAGCTCGCGCGGATGCGAGAAGTGCGCCATGAACGCGAGGTTCTTGCCTGATGCGACCACCTCCTCGAAGAGGCCGAGCGTGGCGTCGGCGTCGGGGTCCGTGGTGAAGCGCTGCGGCCAGTAGGCCAGCGCCTTTGTGCCGATCCTGATGGATTCGAGCTGCTCCAGTTCCAGCAAAGGATCGATATATCGCCTGATGACCGGCTCACCCATGATCATCGCATCGCCGCCGGTGATCAGCACGCTGGTGACCTCGGGATGCTGGCGGATGTAGGACACCATCTGATCGATGTCGTCGGATGCGAACTTGAGGTCCGCGTTGCCCACGAACTGCGCCCATCTGAAGCAATAGGTGCAGTACGCGTGACAGGTCTGCCCCTGCTTGGGGAAGAAGAGCACGGTCTCCGCATATTTGTGCTGCATGCCGGGCACCGGCTCGTCGCCCAGCTTCGGGACGTTGAGCTCCTTCTGACCGGCAGGGTGAGGATTGAGCTGTGCCCGTACACGGTTTGCCTCGGCCTGGATCTCGGCGTTCGGCGCCTCGGCCTTGAGCAGGTCGGCCAGCCGGGCGACGTCCGCCTGCGGCAGCATGTCCTGCTGCGGGAAGACGAGCCGGTAAATGGGATCGTCGGGCGCGGCCGACCAATCTATGAGTTCATCGACGACGTAGGCGTTGGTCCGGAACGGCAGCACCGTCGCGACGGCGCGGACCTTCAGCCGCTCCTCATCCCCGAGCCCCGCCCGCCGCAGGAGCTCGTCGAGATGCTTGGACGTGTACGCCTTGAAGCGTCGAGTACCTGCCTGGTTCAAGATCACTAGGCCTTTCCCATCTTTTTTGTTCGATCAGGTGTAAACCTCACGAGCCTGCCGCGCGTCTACGGTCCTTAATACCCGGACGTTGTCACCGCCGTCACTGGTTCCACTGGGCTCCAAGATTTCCCTCAGGTTCACCGACACTCGCGACATATCTTGATTCGTCATAGACTCGTTCACTGTGACAAACCAACCCGAGCTGCGCGCCTCAGACGCCGACCGCGACCGCGTGGCCGCGGTGCTGAGTGAGGCCCTCGCCACAGGCCGACTCACCAGCGTCGAGCACGCCGACCGCCTCGATCTCGCCTACACGGCCACAACGGTCGGCGAACTCGTGCCCCTCACCCGAGACTTGCCCGATGTGTCCGCGTCAAACGTACCCGCAGCCATAGAAGGCCAGGTCATCGACTCGAAGTTCAGCAAGATCGTGCGTAAGGGCCGCTGGGTGGCCTCCCGCCAGACCCGGCTGTCGGCCAGGTTCGGCGCGCTCATCATCGACCTGTCCGAGGCCGTGCTGCCGGGCCGCGAGATCACGATCGAGACCGACGCGTGGTTCAGCAAGATGATCGTGCGCGTGCCCGACAACGCCCATGTGATCGACGAGGGCAGCTCCATGTTCGGCAAGCGCAACGTGACCGGGGGCTCCCAGGCCGACGGGCCACTGATCCGGATCACGGGCGCGTCCAAGTTCTCCAAGGTGATCGTGTCGCGCGGAAAGGCCGACTGGAACCTGCACTGAGGCCCCACGCGAGTGGATCGGACCAGGCCGGGAACCAACATGGCCTACCCGCCGGTTAACCTGACACCGGCCTTGCCTGTGATGCGGACACACCGAGCCCGCGTGTGGCGGCGGGCTCGATGCCGTACGAGGTGAGCATTGTCCGACAGCAGGCCCATCGCGCTCGACGCCATGGGCGGCGACCACGCACCCCACGAGATCGTGGCCGGAGCCGTGCACGCCGTGCGCGAGCGCGGCCTTTCCGTCGTGCTCGTCGGCGCGCCGCGCGTGCTCTACGAGGCGCTGGCCGACCACGACGCCACCAAGGAGGTCCCGATCGTCCGGGCCGAGGAGGCCCTGGAGATGAACGAGGGCGCGCTGGCCAGCCTGCGCCGGCCGCGCTCCAGCATCGCGATCGCCTGCCACCTCGTACGCCGCGGCGACGCGAGCGCCGTCGTGTCGGCCGGCTCGACCGCGGGCATCGTGGCCACCGGCAGACTCCGGCTCAAAGCCCAGCAGGGCGTGCTGCGGCCCGCCATAGCCGTCGCCCTGCCCACCCGCCCGACACCGGCCCTGCTGCTCGACGCCGGCGCCAACGCCGAAGTCAAGCCGGAGATGCTGGTGCAGTTCGCGCACCTGGGAGCGGCCTACGCCGAGCTGGCCCACGGCATCGAGGACCCCAGGGTCGGCCTGCTCACCATCGGCAGCGAGCCGGAGAAGGGCAACAAACTGGTCAAACGCGCCCACGAGCTGTTGCAGGGCTCCCCCGGTCTCACCTTCGCGGGCAACGTCGAGGGCCACGACCTGCTGGCGGGAAAGGTCGACGTGATCACCACCGACGGGTTCACCGGCAACGTGGCGCTCAAGACCATGGAGGGCGCGGTCCGCTACGCCTTCGACGAACTGCGCGAGACCCTCAGCGAGAGCAGGCTGGCCAGGCTCGGCGCCGCCATGCAGCGCTCACGCGTCCGCGAGCTGCGCCGCCGCCTCGACGCGGAGGCGTACGGCGGAGCGGTGCTGCTCGGCCTCAACGGCACGGTCGTCATCGCCCACGGCTCCTCCAAGGCCCAGGGCATCAGCGCGGCCTGCAAACTCGCCGCCGACCTGTCGGCCGGCGGGATCGTCTCAGGCATCGCCGACAGGATTGCCGCCACACATCGCTCCCATCGGCTCTGGTGACCCCATAGGGTGTGAGACCGATCCACAGAAACAGGGGGCTTTGTGGACGGGCTGGTCCCGATGGCCCAAGGGCTCACATCAGCGCAGGTGGCGCAGGCGAAGACCAACGACGTCCCTCGGCGGTCGAGCAGATCGCTGAGCGCCATCATCAGGGCGAACGTCTTCACCCTGTTCAACCTGGTCATCGGCGTGCTCTGGGCGCTGATCCTGATCTTCGGCGAGTGGCAGGACGGCGCGTTCGGGCTGATCATGGTGGCCAACGCGCTGATCGGCATCATCCAGGAATTACGCGCCAAGCGCACGCTCGACAAGCTCGCGGTGATCAACGAGGCCCCCGTCAGAGTCCGGCGCGACGGCGAGGAGCGCTCGATCGAGCCCCACCGGCTGGTGCTGGGCGACCTGATCCTGCTCGGCCCGGGCGACCGCCTGCTCGTCGACGGCGAGGTGATCGAGTCCAACGGGCTGGAGGTGGACGAGTCGCTGCTGACCGGCGAGGCCGACCCCGTGCACAAGCAGCCGGGCGACCCCGTCCTGTCGGGCAGCTTCGCGGTGGCGGGCTCGGGCGCGTTCGTGGCCACGAAGGTCGGCACCGACGCGTACGCGGTCAAGCTCGCGGAAGAGGCGAGCAAGTTCCACCTGGCCCACTCCGAGCTGCGTGAAGGCGTGGCGAACTTCATCAAGTACATCACCTGGCTGGTCGTCCCCATCGGCGCCCTGCTGATCTACAGCCAGCTCCGCAGCTCCGCCGACTTCGGCACCGCGCTCACGGGCGCCGTCGCCGGCATCGTCACCATGATCCCCGAGGGTCTGGTGCTGATGACCTCGATCGCGTTCGCCGTCGGCGTCGTCCGGCTGGGCCGGCGCAGGTGCCTGGTCCAGGAGCTGCCCGCGATCGAGGGCCTGGCCAGGGTGGACGTGCTGTGCCTGGACAAGACGGGCACGCTCACCGCCGGCGGGATGGACCTCGACCAGGTGCTGCCGCTGGGTGACAGTCAGCCGGTCGACGCCGCGCTGGCCGCCCTCGCCCACGTCGACCACCAGCCCAACGCCACCGCCCAGGCCATCAGGGCCCACTACCCCGAGGTCCCCGACGGGTGGACGGCGGCCGAGAGCGTGCCGTTCTCCTCGGCGCGCAAATGGAGCGGCGCCGACTTCGGCGAACGCGGCACGTGGCTGCTCGGAGCTCCCGACGTGCTGCTCGACGGCGGCGACGGCTACGACAGGGCCGCCGAGCTGGCCACCACCGGCGCCAGAGTGCTCGCGTTGTGCCAGGCCGAAAGCCTGTCCCATACAGAAAGCGCGAAACCCGTCGCGCTGGTCACCCTCAAACAGCGCATCAGGCCCGACGCCCACCAGACCCTGCGGTACTTCGCCGAACAGGGCGTGACGGTCAAGGTGATCTCCGGCGACAACCCGGTCGCCGTCTCCGCCATCGCGACGAGCCTGGGAATCCCCGACGGCGAGCGCGCCATCGACGCCAGGTCCCTGCCCGGCGACGCCGAGCAGCTCGGCGAGGCACTCGACTCCAACGCCGTCTTCGGACGGGTCACGCCCCGGCAGAAGCGCGCGTTCGTCAAGGCGCTGCAGGCGCGCGGCCACACCGTGGCCATGACCGGCGACGGCGTCAACGACGTGCTCGCGCTGAAGGACGCCGACCTGGGCATCGCGATGGGCGCGGGCAGCCCCGCCACCAAGGCGGTCGCGCAGGTGGTGCTGCTCGATGACAAGTTCGCCACACTGCCGCACGTGGTCGGCGAGGGCCGCCGGGTGCTGGCCAACATCGAACGCGTCTCCAACCTGTTCCTCACCAAGACCTTCTTCGCGATCATGTTGTCGCTGCTCGTCGGCGCCGCCGGGATGGCCTTCCCGTTCGCGCCCCGCCACACGACCCTCACCAACGCCCTGACCATCGGCATCCCCGCCTTCTTCCTCGCGCTCGCGCCCACGCTCGAACGCTCCAAGCCCGGGTTCGTCCGCCGGGTGCTGCGCTTCGCCGTGCCCGCGGGGGTGGTCTGCGCGGCGGCCGTGCTGCTGTCGTTCTGGATCGCCCAGCAGGAGGCCACCAGCCTCGTCGAGAGCCAGACCGCGGCCGTGATCACCCTGTTCCTCACCACGTGGTGGGTGCTCGTGCTGATCGCCAGGCCGCTCAGCTGGTGGCGCGTGGCCCTGGTCGGCTCCATGGCGGCGCTGTTCGGGATCGGCCTGACGCTGCCGTTCGTCAGGACGTTGTTCGCCCTCGAACCCGGCGGCGTCGCGGGCGATCTGACCGCCGTCGGCATCTCGATCGTCGCGGCGATTGTGATAAGCGCCGCGGTCAAGCTCGCCGGTACTCTTAGACCATGACCGACCCGCAGATAGTGCTCACCGAGCGCGTCCAGCAGGCGCTGGCCAACGCGTTCGGCTCCGAGTACGCCGACGCAGATCCGCTGATCCGGCCCTCCCAGTTCGCCGACTTCCAGGCGAACGTCGCGATGAGCCTGGCCAAGCGACTGCGACGGGCCCCGCGGGAGGTCGCAGAGGCGATCAAAACGGAGTTGTCCGATTTCCCGGGCACAGTCGAGGTCAGCGGCCCCGGCTTCCTCAACATCACCCTCGCAGACTCGTGGATCGAGTCCGAGGCCCAGCGCATGCTCGACGACCCCCGGCTCGGCGTCGGCTCGATCACGCCGTCGCAGACCGTGGTGATCGACTACTCCGCGCCCAACGCGGCCAAGGAGATGCACGTCGGCCACCTGCGCACCACGATCGTGGGCGACTCGCTGGCCCGCCTGCACTCCCACCTCGGCAACACCGTGATCAGGCAGAACCACCTCGGCGACTGGGGCACGCCGTTCGGCATGCTCATCGAGCACCTGCTCGAGATCGGCGAGGAGACCGCGGTCGCGCAGCTCGAGGCCGGCATGGGCACCGAGTTCTACCAGGCGGCCAGGGCGAAGTTCGACGGCGACGACGACTTCAAGCTGCGCGCACGGACGCGGGTGACCACGCTGCAGTCGGGCGACCCCGCCACGATGCGGCTCTGGCACGTGTTCATGGACGCCACCGTCCGCTACTTCAACAAGCTCTACGCCCTGCTCGGCGTCACGCTGACCGACGCCGATCTGGCCGGCGAGAGCATGTACAACCCCATGTTGGGCAAGACCTGCGACGACCTGGAGTCCTCCGGGGTCGCGGTGCTCAGCGAGGGCGCGCTCTGCCTGTTCCCGCCCGGCTTCACCGGCTCCGACGACAAGCCGCTGCCGCTCATCATCAGGAAGAGCGACGGCGGCTACGGTTACGCCACCACCGACATGGCCGCGATCCGCTACCGGGTCCACGACCTCAAGGCCGAGCGCATCCTCTACGTCGTGGGCTCCGATCAGGCGCTGCACTTCCGGATGGTGTTCGCCGCAGCGAAGCTGGCGGGCTGGCTGCCCGAGTCGGTCTCGGCCGAGCACGTCCAGATCGGCATGATGCTGGGCAAGGACGGGCGCAGGTTCAAGACGCGTTCCGGTGAGTCCGTCAAGCTGATGGACCTGCTGCATGAGGCCGTCGACCGGGCCGAGGCGGCGATCACCGAGCGTGGCCTCGACTACGACGAGGCCACGCGGAAGGAGATCGCGCACGCCGTCGGCATGGGCGCGGTGAAATATGCCGATTTGTCGGTCAGTCACGACAGCGAGTACGTCCTCGACTTCGACCGCATGATCAGCTTCACCGGCAACACCGGCCCCTACATGCAGTACGCGACCGCGCGCATCCGCTCCATCTTCCGCAAGGCGGGCGTCGAGCCTGCCGACGCGAGCGGCCCCATCGTGCTGGCCGCGCCGGCCGAACGCGCGCTGGGCCTGCAGGTGCTCGGCTTCGGCGAGACGATCGCCCAGGTCACCGCCGAGTCCGAGCCACACCGGCTGTGCGCCTTCCTCTTCCAGACCGCCAGCCTCTTCAGCACGTTCTACGACGAGTGCCCGGTGGCCAAGGAGGGCGTCGACGCCGAGACCAGGAAGCAGCGGCTGGCCCTGTGCGCGTTGGTCCTCGACGTCCTGGAGACCGGGCTCGACCTTCTGGGCGTCCCTGTTCCCGAGCGTATGTAACAGGCAGTTGACCCAAAGTCTCCCGTTCCGCTGGGGCGCGTCTTCACCTCGTTGGCGCGCCCCAGCGGTTAGGCTTTACGCGGTCATGAATTGAGGCCGAAATGGGGGAGTTCTCTGCCTTGAGCACAGACCTGACTGCGAGTCCCCCAGCAGCGACGGAGTTGCATCGCTACGCTGAGGCGCTGCTCGCTCACCTCGCCGCCAAGGGCACCGAGCCTCCCACCGCCCCTGGCTTTCCCGACGTACCCGGCAACTGGCTGCCCCCGGCCATCGAGGCCCTGGTGGCCATCCTCTCCGGCGACGACCCGCTGGAGCCCCTCAGCAGAGCCGCAGGGCGCGACCAGCAGCAGACCGCGCTCTTCCTGTGCCTGGCCCTCGCCGTGTCCGGCCAGGGCAGCCGCATCCACGCCTCCTGGCTCGGCACGGCCTTCGGCGAGCTGTCACTCGAACGGCCGGTCACCCACGGCCAGCGCTCGCTCTGGCTGGCCGCCGCCCGGGGCGCCTTCGGCCCCGCCGGCAAGATCTTCGTGCTGCGCAAACTGGACGCGCTGTCCATGCCGGAGCACGCCGACCCGCAGCAGTGGGTGCAGGCGCTCGTGCCGGGCGAGCCCTCCGTCGTCGTGCCGCCGTCGCTGGTCGACTTCCCCGACATGGCCGAGATCCCCGAGCTGGCCAAGCCCGCCGTGGCGGCCGCCCGGCTGACCCGCCTGCGCGGGCGCTGCGCGGAGATCACCTCCGCGCGGCAGGCCCAGCACGACTCCTCCGCCCCACTCGACAACAGCTCCGGCAGCCCCGCCACCACCTGGGCCGAAGACGAGCCGCTGGCCGTGCTGCGGTCGATGATCGGCCAGGGCGGGCCGGCCGGGCCGATGGCCTCGCTCAACTCCTACCTGCTCGAAGACCTGCGCCCTGGCGCCGACCCGCACCTGGCGGCGATCGCGCTGCACGTGGCCGCACCCATCCTGCGCGGCGTGGCCGAGGAACTCCAGGCCGACAGCGCCCTGGCACCGCCCACCACGCTCACCGTGCCGCTGCTCGGCCACCGCATCCACCTTCGCCCCGAAGGCCCCGACGAGTCCTCGCTGGCCGAGGCGGAGCAGGCCATCATCACCGACGGGGTCGTGCCGCGCGCCCGCCCGTGGGCCGCCATGCTGCTCATCGTCGCGGGCGTCGGCTGCCTGGTCGGCGCGCTGCTCACCAGCAGCGCGATCGTCGGAGCGGCCGGCGTGGCCATGATCGGCCTGGCCGGCTGGCAGCTCTGGCAACGCCGCAGGCTCGTCGAGGCCGACGCCCGTTACGTGGCCGCCCAGGTCAACGAGCTGAAGGAACTGGCCGAGGGCGCAGTCTGGGCCATGCACGCCTACGCCCGCGAATCGGACGCACGCGCGACGCAAGCCGCCGAGGACGCAGCCGAGTTGACCCGGCTCGTCCGTCGCGGCCCGCGCGCTTCCTGACCTGGTTCTGGGTGCCCTGCCCAGGTCGCGCTCAGGTGGTCTCGATCTCCACGTGCGCCGGAGCCAGCAGGAAGACCCGCTCGGCGATCCGCTCGATCCGGCCCTCGCAACCGAACGCCAGCCCGGCGGCGAAGTCGACCATTCTCGTCGCCTCAGGCATGGACATGCCCGTGACGTCCATGATCACCGTCTGGCCGTCACGGAAGTGCTGACCGATCAACGGCGCGTCGTTGTACTTGAGCGGCTGGACCATCACGATGCGTGACGAGTCGACGTTCGCGCGCCACCGTCTGGCAGCCCGCTCGGTCGCGGGGACGTACTCGTCCTCGTAGTGCTCGTCGTCGTCATAGCCCTCGTCGTAGTGATCGACCCCGCTCAGGCCAAGGTAGCTCACCACCTTGCGCACTGCCCCCATCGGCTTGTCCTTTCCTCAGGAACTCACCGTAATCGGCACGTCCCTACACATTGGACGGTAACCGACGATTCCGCATTCGCCACGCGACACGCCCAGCCCTAATTCCATTTTGTACGGCTTGCAACCCGCTTGCAGCTGGATATCCGCCCCCGTATAGCATCGGCCCCATGCGGCTCTTCACCGTGGACGCCTTCACCGGCACGGCTTTCAAGGGTAATCCCGCGGGAGTCTGCCTGCTGGAGAGTCCGGTTAACGATCGATGGATGCGGAGCGTAGCCGCAGAACTCAAGCACTCCGAGACCGCCTTCCTGCTCGGAGATTCCCTTCGCTGGTTCACCCCAACAGTAGAGGTCACTCTCTGTGGCCACGCCACCTTGGCGACCGCTCACATCCTCTATTCGACGGGCGCGGCAACCGGCCCGGTCGAATTCCAGACGGCCGGTGGCACGCTAACCGTGAATCACCTGCCCGACGGCATGATCACAATGGATTTCCCGGCCAAGGAGGTGACCCCCTCACCCGTTCCCGACGGCTTGGAGAAAGCACTCGGCGTCACCCCGCTGCGGGTCGGAAAAAGCCACCTCGACCTGCTGATCGAGGTCGATTCGGAGGAAACGGTACGCACTCTGTCGCCCGATATCGCGGCGCTGACCGCCGTGGACGCCCGAGGCGTCATCGTCACCGCCCCCGGCACGGAGACCGACTTCGTCTCCCGCTTCTTCGCCCCGAACGTCGGCGTACCCGAAGACCCGGTGACAGGCTCGGCCCACTGCGCCCTGTCCCCGTACTGGTCGGCCCGCCTGGGACGGGATTCCCTCGTCGGCGCCCAGCTCTCGCCCAGAGGCGGCATCGTCCACGTCCGGCACGCAGGGGACCGCGTCCACCTGTCCGGCCACGCCGTCACCATCTTCTCCGGCACCCTGCACGTCTAACGGAGTTATCGGATCGTGACCAGCCGCCAACGGCTGAGCACCCCGCCCGGCCCTCCCTGGGAACCATCCTGCGGCGAACACCGCACTGCGGTCGGCGTGATCTTCGCAGCCCGCCGGAGCCGGTCGGCGGTCCTGCGAACGGCGCGGGCACGACATCCCGTCACGTTTCACGAGCCGACCGCCTTGTCCCCGCCGAACAACGCCGAAACCGAGGCGGGGGGGGTGCACGCGCAGCCGCTCGGACAAGGAGGGAACGTCGTAGACGACCGGCTCGCCCGCGCGGCTGACGACAGCCAGCCATCGTCCGTCAGCCGAGAAATCTCGTACAGGTCCAGGGGCGTGCTCATGGCGAATCTCCTCTTGGGCGGTCCTCACCGCGGAAACTTCCATGATGATCACATACACGTCCGACAAAACGATCAGCTTCCTCACGCTCGGAGGCGCAAGCAGACCACCCCGGTTCGGCCCGGAGCGACAGTCATCGCAGTTCTCCGACCCGATGCGTCGCGGTTTGCCGATCTCCAATCGCGGGCATCCCGCTGCCCTGACGACGACGCACCGCAGGGGCTGATCGGCAGACGAGCAGATCCCCCCGGAACCGGCTCGCCCCATCCCGACCTCACCCCTCAAGGAACCCTCGCATGCGGAGCCCAACGACAGGCAGACGGGGGAAGGCCGACGTCAGCCACCGTCTTCTTCAACCCAGCCATCTTCGGCCCGAAAGTGTGGAGAGCCCTTGGTCACAGACACAGCCCTCGTGGCGCTCATCACCGGCTCAAGCGCCGTCCTGGCCGCGATGTCGGGCGCCGGCTGGTCACTGATGACGGAGAGGGCGAAGGCCAAGCAGGCCCGCAGGCCCGCAGGACCGCGGCCGAGCAGCGCAGCGCCGAACGTCAGGATGCCTTCGCCAACGAACTGCGCCGGCGTTCACCGAAGCACAGTCGGCCGTCCTCCAGCTGGGCCTGACCATCAGCCTCTCGCTCGACATACGCAGCGACAAGAACGCCCGCCTCGACGACGAGGACCTCCTGGACAAGATTCGCCAGGCCCGCACGGAGTACCTGGCCGCCTCCATGGCCATCGCCCGCCTCTGGCCCCTCTGCTCCCCGGAGGGCAAGGAAGGCATCAAAGAGCTCACTGACGCGGTGACCAAGGCATTCAGCTACACCAGGACCATCTCCAGCCCACTGACGAAAGGGGAGACGATCGAGGCCAGCCTGCGCGACCACCTCCGCACCCTGAGCGACACCGTCTTCGCCGACCTCGCCTACGAGCTCCCCCGGCCCGCCATCCCACAGGAACCCACGACACCTCGCCAGATCCCCGCATGAGAATCCACTTTCGCCTCACCCGCGTGGAGGTCTCGGCCCGACTGTAAGGTTGCGCGGCCCGGCAGATGGCGGATGTCGGATGGGCGGATGGCCCAGAGTTGATGGCAGCCCGAGTGAATGGCGGTCCAGAGTTGGCAGTCACCCGGGAGTCAGGGCGGACCGGGCGGACTGCTGGGGCAGTCGACGATCCGGAAATGGGCCGGTCCCGGGTCTCCGCCGGCAAGGGGCGACCGGCCACAACAAAAAAGGGAGGGCCCCCAACCCCGGAAACCGAAGCTGGGAACCCCCCCACCACGAAACGCAGAAAGGGCCCTCAGCCAGTACGGCCGAGAGCCCTTCCTAAAGATTGTCCGGCGGCGACCTACTCTCCCACACCCTCCCGAGTGCAGTACCATCGGCGCAAAGAAGCTTAACTTCCGGGTTCGGAATGTAACC